>NZ_CP035806.1:2759605-3119210 GCF_004208635.1 Leucobacter triazinivorans
GTATCTTGCCGGGACTGCCGGAGAAGCCGACGCGCGTCCGGTCGGCCGGGTGACGCGGTCCGTGCTGCACCACGAGTGGGGAGGTATCGCGCTCGCGCTGCTGAAGCGTTCCGTGGATGAGGACGCGCGCCTGGAGGTGCGCGGCGGGGCAGATGGCGGGGATCCCGGAGCTGCGCCGGGCGAGATCATCGCCGCGGCCCAGGAGGTCATCGTTCCCGTCGGTGCAGGATCGGTGCGCGAGATCCCACGACTCAAGCGCCTCTGAGGTCCGCGCTGAGCGTGCCGCCGCGGCTGGATAGACTGGAATCATGACGAATACGCTGATCCTGCTCCGCCACGGCCAGAGCGAGTGGAACCAGAAGAACCTGTTCACCGGCTGGGTCGATGTGCGGCTCACGGAACTGGGTCGCGGCGAGGCGGCGCGAGCCGGCGAACTGCTCGCGGATGCGGGCCTGCTGCCCGACGTGCTCTACACCTCCGTGCTCAGCCGGGCGATTCAGACCGCCAATCTGGCGCTCGACACCGCTGATCGCCTGTGGATCCCGGTACGACGCTCCTGGCGGCTCAATGAGCGCCACTACGGTGCGCTGCAGGGCCTCGATAAGGCCGAGACGCTGCAGCAGTACGGCGAGGAGCAGTTCATGGAGTGGCGCCGCTCCTTCGACACCCCGCCGCCGGCGCTGGAGGACTCGA
The DNA here is from genome assembly GCF_004208635.1 of Leucobacter triazinivorans. Taxonomy (NCBI): domain Bacteria; kingdom Bacillati; phylum Actinomycetota; class Actinomycetes; order Micrococcales; family Microbacteriaceae; genus Leucobacter; species Leucobacter triazinivorans. Next base: position 2,760,299 of record NZ_CP035806.1, read on the forward strand.
GCGAGTGGTCGCAGTCGCGGGATCCCCGCTACGCGGGGATCGACGGCGAGCCGCCGCGGACCGAGTGCCTGAAGGACGTCATCGAGCGCCTCGTGCCCTACTGGGAGGGCGAGATCCTGCCCGACCTCACCTCGGGCAAGACCGTGCTCATCACTGCGCACGGCAACTCGTTGCGCGCGCTGGTGAAGCACCTCGACGGCATCTCGGACGCCGACATCGCCGGCCTGAACATCCCGACGGGCATGCCGCTCGTGTACGAGATCGACGATCGCGGCGTGCCGGCGGGCCCGGGCCGCTACCTCGATCCCGAAGCGGCTGCAGCGGGCGCAGCGGCTGTCGCGGCGCAGGGCGCGCAGGGCGCGCAGGGCTGACCGCAACGGCGAAAGGGCCGCTTCCAGGGGAGCGGCCCTTTCGCGTCTCGGAGACGACGGCGCTCAGCGCTCGTCGTCGTCCTCGGTGTTGTACTTGCTCGCGTACTCTTCCCAGGGGTCCTCGTTCGCGTTGCGCTCGGCGTTCCTGGCGAGCTCCCGCTCGAGCTCGGAGAGGTCCGTATTGGGGCTGAAGTACTTCAACTCCCTGGCTACCTTGGTGTGCTTTGCCTTCTGACGGCCGCGCCCCATGCGTGACCCCCTTACACATTCAGGCCCCGCGGTAGAACACCGCGAGGCAGTACCAATTCACTAGACGTATGGAGCAGATTCTAGCATGGTCGGTCGAACCCAGCAGCGGGGCCATTACGATGAAGGAATGACTTCGCGGCGCCCGTTCAGGATCGTGCTCATCGCGGTGCTGGTGATCGCTGCCCTGGTGCTCGTGGGGGTCCTGGCCGTGCTCCTCCCGATCCTCATGCACCGGAGCGCAGGGGGTTCGGGTCAGGATCTCCCGACGGAATATGTCTCCGAGTCGAGCGCGACGGGGGCTGACGGACGTACCCGGGTGCTGGCGGCGGCAGGGCCCGAAGGTGGACCCGCGGATCTCTCCGCGCTGCGCCCCGGGCAACGGGTGATCGTAACCGGGGACGGCTTCGATGCCGGGATCGGCATATATGTCGCGATCTGCGCGATTCCGGATGCTCCGGACCAGAAGCCCGGCCCCTGTCTCGGCGGGATCCCGGAGGGCGCCCAGACCGGCGAGGCCGAGGCGAGCGGGCTGTCGAGCGCCTGGGTCACGGACGATTGGGCCTGGCGCGCCTTCGCCACCCACGACTACGGCGCCGATGGATCGTTCGAGGTCGAGCTGACCGTCCCGAGCCCGGTGGGCGAGACGCTCGACTGCCGGGTCGAGCGCTGCGCGATCGCGACCCGGTCGGACCACACGGCCGCCGGCGATCGTGTGCAGGACATGCTGCTCCCGGTCGCCTACGCGCAGTAGCCGATCCCCGCCTCTGCTCGCCGCGCCCCGCCCCGCCCCGGCCCGGGTTGTCCGTCCCCACGGCCCGCCCGGTCCGCCCGGCTTGCCCCCACACATCCCGGCCCGGCCCGCCTGCCCGGCCCGCCTGCCCGGCCCGTCGCCTCGCCGCGCCCCGGTCCGGCCCGCCCGGCTCGCCCCTCACAACCCGGCCTGCCCCGCACTTCGCGCGCCAGTTGTCGCTGCTTCCCACGAGTTTTGCCAACAACTACTGACGCGCGAAGATCAGGCTCGGCCCTCGGCCCTCGGCCCACGGTCCACGGCCCACGGTTCTCGGCTCGGGCGGGCCGGCGAGCCGGCGAGCCGGCCGGGCGAGCCGGGGCGAGCCGGGGGAGAGCGATCAGCGCACGGGGAACGCGGAGGCGACCAGCGTCGCGATCGAGTAGATGGCGAGACCCGCGAGGGATCCGACGACCGTGCCGTTGATCCGGATGAACTGCAGGTCCCTGCCCACCTGCAGCTCGATCTTCTCCGCGGCCTCTTGCGCGTCCCAGCGCTGCACCGTCTCCGATACGACGTTCGCCAGGTCGTGCCGGTAGTTGCGCACGAGGTGCTCCACCACGCTCATCACCCAGACATCGATCTTGTACTGCAGGGTGGGATCCGCGAGCAGCTTGCGGCCGAAATCCTGCAGCGCTCCGGTGATCCGCCGCCGCAGCTCGCTGTCCGGATCCTCGAGCATCTCCTCGAGCGCGGTGCGGGCGGCCTCCCACGTGCTGGCGGCCAGGGCGCGGATGCGCGGACTGTCGAATACCTCGTGCTTGAACCGCTCGAGCTGCGCCTGCAGCTGCTCCTCCCGCTGGAGATCGCGGGCGAGATCCGAGAGGAAGCGTCCGACTGCCAGGCGGAACGGGTGCTCGGGCTCGGCGGCGACGTGCTGCGCGAAACGCACGGCCTCGGCGTGCAGCCTGTCGTCGACGAAGCGGTTCACCGCGCTCGGTACCCAGGTCGGCATGCGGGAGGAGACGATTCGATCGAACGCTTCGGGATGACCGACCAGCCACTCCTCGAAGCGGTTCGCGGCGATGTCGATCAACGCCTCGTGGTGCCCGCCGTCGAGGAACGACTCGGCGGCGCGCCCGAGCAACGGGCCCCACTCCGGATCGACGACGTGGCGTCGTACCAGGGCTTCGATGAGCTCTTGCACGTCGTCGTCGCTCACGACGGCGAGCGCGCCGAGCGTCGCGCTCGCCAGCATGTCGCCGGCGCGCTCGGCGTTGGCGCGCTGCTCGAGCCACTGCCCAGCGGCGCGCGCGCCGCTGATCCGGGAGAGCTTGTCGTGCACGACCTCGTCGGCGAGGAAGTTCTCTTCGATGAACGAGCCGAGGCCGGCACCGATGTCGTCCTTCTTGTTCGAGATGAGGTTCGTGTGGGGGATGGGCAGGCCGAGCGGTCGCCTGAAGATCGCGGTGACGGCGAACCAGTCGGCGAGCGCGCCGACCATCCCTCCCTCGCTCGCGGCCCGGACGAAGCCGAGCCACGGGTAGCGCTCCTGCAGCGCGAACGACACGACGAACACCGCAGCCATGGCGAGCAGCAGCGCGAGCGCGATGCCCTGCATCCGGCGCAGCTCGGCGAGCCGTTCGAAGTCGGCGGGGGTGACGGCTCCCAGCGTGCGCTGTGCGCGGCGGTTTCGAGGCATCGGCATGCACAGCATTATCGCGCGATACGGAGGGGCGCGGTCCCGATCCTGACTGTCGGCGGTGCATGAAATAATCGTTCGCATGCACCTGCTCACGGCGTTCAGCCTCAAGAATCGCGCACTGATCGCCCTGGTCACCGTCGTCGCCGCCGTGTTCGGCTTCATCGGCGTCGGGTCGCTCAAGCAGGAACTCATGCCATCCGTGGAGTTCCCCACGATCGCGGTGGTCACCGCCTATCCGGGTGCGTCGCCAGAGGTCGTCAACAACGACGTCTCCGGCCCCGTCGAGACCGCGTTGCGCGCGGTACCGAATCTGGAGAGCACGACCGCGACGTCGAGCACGGGCTCGTCGATGGTGCTCGCCGAGTTCACCTACGGCGTCGACCTCGCCGCCACGGAGCAGAAGGTGGAACGCGCGATCAGCCGCATCTCGCAGCTGCTGCCCGAACAGAGCGACACGCAAGTGCTCACCGGCGGGATCGACGATTTCCCCGTGATCCAGATCGCCGTCACCCCGCCCGAGGGAGAGACGCCCGAGCAGGCAGCGCAGCTCGTCGAACGCGTCGCGATCCCGGATCTCAGCGACCTCGACGGGGTGCGCGAGGCGCAGCTGACCGGGGTGAGAGAGGACCGCGTCACGATCGAACCCGACCCCGCAGCCCTCGCCGCACAGGGCATCGGGGAGCAGGCGATCACCGACGCGCTGCAGCAGAGCGGTGTGCTCGTCGCCGCGGGTACGGTAGAGGACGGGGAGCGCACGCTCGCCGTGCAGGCGGGCTCGACGCTGCAGTCGGCCGACGAGATCGCTGCACTCCCGATCCCTCGCAGCGCCGAGGCGATCGCCGCCGAGCAGCAGGCGATCCTCGAGGCTTCGCAGCTGCCCGGGCAGGGGTTTCCGGCCGCAGACCCGTCCGCTGAACCTCTCGCCCCCGCGACGCCGCTCACCATCGGCGACGTCGCAGACGTGCGCCTCGAGCCGGGGCCTCAGCAGAGCATCTCCCGTGTCGACGGAGCGCCCGCGCTCACGATCGCGGTGACCAAGGTGTCGGCGGCGAACACCGTGGAGGTGTCGCACGCGGTGCAGGAGACCCTCGACGAGCTGCAGGATCAGCTGGACGGCGCAACGCTCACCGTGATCTTCGACCAGGCACCCTACATCGAGGAGTCGATCCACACCCTCACCACCGAGGGGCTCCTGGGCCTCGTGTTCGCCGTGCTCGTGATCCTCGTCTTCCTGCTCTCGGTGCGTGCGACGCTCGTCACCGCGATCTCGATCCCAACCTCGGTGCTGCTCACCTTCGTCGGTCTCAACTTCGCCGAGTACAGCCTCAACCTGCTGACGCTCGGCGCGCTCACCATCTCCATCGGCCGCGTCGTAGACGACTCCATCGTGGTCATCGAGAACATCAAACGGCACATGGCCGACGGCGGCGACCGGATGCGCACCATCATCGAGGCCGTGCGCGAGGTGGCGGGGGCGATCACCGCCTCGACCATCACCACGGTCGCGGTCTTCCTGCCGATGGCGTTCGTCGAGGGCATGGTCGGCGAGCTCTTCCGGCCGTTCGCATTCACGGTGACGATCGCGCTCGCGGCGTCTCTGTTCGTCTCGCTCACGATCGTTCCGGTGCTCGCATACTGGTTCCTGCGCGGCGATCGCCCCAAGCGCCGCGCCACGGCCGTCGGTCCTCAGGCCGAGCGGGCCACCGCGCTGCAGCGGGGCTACCGACCGATCATCGAGTGGACGCTGCGGCGGCCGGCGGTCACGATGCTCATCGCCGTGCTCGTCTTCGGCGCCACCATCGCGGCTGCGTCGAGCCCCCTTATGAAGACCAACTTCCTCGGCGCAGACGAGCAGAACTCGGTGGGGCTCGTGCAGACCCTCGAGCCGGGCACGAGCCTCGACGCCCAGTTGGCGCAGGCGGAGCGGGTCGAGGAGGCGCTCGCAGGCGTCCCTGCCGTGGAGACCGTGCAGGTGACCATCGGCAGTGCCGGTGGCGGCATGTCGGCGCTCTTCGGCGGCGGGGGAGACGGATCGGTGAGCTACTCGCTCACCACCGACCCCGACGCTGATCAAGCGGTCGTGCAGGACGATATCCGCACCGCGGTCGACGCGCTCGACGATGCGGGGGAGTTCTCCCTGGGGCAGTCTGGCGGGGGCGTCGCCATGTCGAGCGCCATCGAGGTGAACGTCTCGGCTCCGGATCAGGAGACGCTGCGCGAGGCCAGCGAGATCGTCACCGCCGAATTGCGGGAGAGCCCCGAGCTGCAGCAGGTGGAGAGCGACCTCGCACAGTCGCGCCCGTATTTGCGCGTGACCGTGGACCGCACCGCCGCGGCCGCCGCCGGTCTCACGGAGGCGGGAGTGGCCGGCCAGCTCGCGCAGCAGATGCAGCCGCGCCAGATCGGCCGGATCACGATGGATGCCGACAGCGTCGACGTCTACCTCGCGAGCGGCGTCGCCCCGGACGATCAGGCCGGAGTGGCCGCGCTCCAGATCCAGACCGCGCTCGGCCCGCAACGCCTCGACGCGCTCGCGGAGATCGAGGTCGCGGACGGGCCGGTGACCGTGCGCACCGAGGACGGTGCGCGCATGGTGACGGTCTCGGCGCTCCCGGGCGACGACGATCTCGGCACGGCCGGCGCTGCGGTCGATGCGGTCATCGAGTCCGTCGAGCTGCCGGCGGGCGCGACGGCGGGCGTCGGCGGGGTGCTCGCGCAGCAGGGCGAGGCGTTCCAGCAGCTGGGACTCGCGCTGCTGGCCGCGATCCTCATCGTCTACGTGGTGATGGTGGCGACGTTCCGCAGCCTGCTGCAGCCCCTGCTGCTGCTCGTGTCGGTGCCGTTCGCCGCGACGGGCGCGATCCTGCTGCTCATCGCCACCGGGATCCCGCTCGGCGTCGCCTCGCTCATCGGCGTGCTCATGCTCATCGGCATCGTGGTCACCAATGCGATTGTGCTCATCGACCTCGTCAACCAGTATCGGGATCGCGGAGACGCGCTTCGGGACGCGGTGCTGCACGGTTCGCTGCAGCGTCTGCGCCCCATCGTGATGACCGCGCTCGCCACGATCTTCGCGCTCACGCCGATGGCGCTCGGCATCACGGGCAAGGGCGGGTTCATCTCGCAGCCGCTCGCCGTGGTGGTGATCGGCGGCCTGCTGTCGTCGACCGCCCTCACGCTCATCGTGCTGCCGACGCTCTACTACGTCGTGGAGCGGCGACGCGAGGGAGGTGCGCGCCGTCGCCGAGCGCGGCGTCGGGGATCGTCGCCCAGCGGGGGCGGGGCGGCGGCAGCCGTTGACGCGGGTGCCGTGTCGGGTGCCGGTGCGGCCGCCGGTGCGGGTGCGGGTTCGGTGGAAACAGCCGGTGCGGCCGCAGCGGCCGGAGGTGCCGGATCGACCGAGGCATCCGAACCGGAGTTCGCCGTCGCGTCGGAGGACGGCGGTGCTCCGCTCGGCGACCGCGTCCCTGGTGTGGAGGCATCGAGCGATCCAGAGTCAGTGCCCGCGCACGCGCCGGAGTCGGTGCCCGTGCCGGATTCGGAGCCCGCGCCGGTGCCGGAGCCGATGGCCACGCCTGCGCCCGTGCCCGCGGTCGCCGATGAGGCGACTCGGCAAGCGATCCTCGAAGAACTCCTTCGCGCCGGGCTGTCTGCTCCCGAGATCTCTGGCGAGTCCGCAGGCGGGCCCGGCAGCGCGCCCGCCCAGCACGCGCGAGCGCACGATGCACCGGAGGGTGCAGCGCACGCGGAGCCGGAGGCGGCGTCCCAGACCGAGTACGACGAGGCAGGGCCCGAGACTGCTCAGATGTCGTTGGCGCTCGCCGATCTTGGCTTTACGGGGGCGGAGAATCCGCTCTCCGACGTTGCAGACGAGGCGCTGCGCGAGGAGGCTGAGCCGCTGCGCGGGGAGGCTGAGGCGCTGAGTGAGGAGGCTGAGCCGCTGAGTGAGGAGGCTGAGCCGCTGCCCGAGGCGGTTGCCGAGACGGGGTCTGTGCCGCTCGTGCTGCCCGAACCCGTCCAGGCGCACACCGCGGCAGACGACCCTCGAGCCGCGGCTGATCCGGAGTCCGGCGACGAAGCCCTGTCTGAACCAGGTGCTGTTCCGCAAGCCGAATCGGGCGCGGAGCCGGATCCCGCGCATGGCGATGCCGCGTACAGGCGCGAGGACCCTATTGCCCCGCCGCCAGTGACGGGTGAACTCGACTGGGAGCAGCTCATGTGGCAGGCGACGCAGGAGATCGACGACGAGGACGATGAGCACGGCGAGTCGGCGCGCGGAGCCGATGACGGCGACGGGTCGGTCGAGGATTCCGGGGCGAGCGAATCGACGACCGGCCGGGGGGAGTAGCGATGGCGGCGAAGGGACGGCGCGGCTATCGGCCGCCCGCCAACTACGAGCCCGGGCGTGCGCCGGGCCGGCGCAACCGATGGGCCGGGCGCGCATCTGCCGATGGGCGGCCGGACTCTGACGACAGGCGTTCGGACTCTGGCGACAGGCGTTCGGACTCTGGCAACAGGCGTTCGGACTCTGGCGACAGGCGTTCGGACTCTGGCAACAGGCGACCGAACCCTGCCGAGGGGCGGCTGGATCCCGATGCACCGCGAGCCGCACGCCCAACGGGGCGGGAGCGCGGCGGGAGCGGTGCAGATGCTACCCGCGGCTCATCGGCAGAACGTCCAAGAGCCCGCGTCTTCGCCTTCGACAGCGACGGAGCGTCTCGCCAGAAACCCGCCTCGCTCCCGCGAGAGGGACGCGCAGAACCGCGCCGCGACGCCTCCTCTGGCCACGGCCGCACCTTCGAGCGCCTCACGGCCCGACGCACGACCGCGGCAGACGCCGAGGGCGTGTCGTTCGTCGACCTCGGCCTGGGCGGCAACATCGTGCGCACGCTCGGCGAACTCGGCGCGCTGCGACCCTTCCCGATTCAGGCGGCCACCATCCCGGACGCGCTGCGCGGGCGGGATGTGCTCGGTCGCGCGCGCACCGGATCGGGGAAGACGATCGCCTTCGGATCCGCGCTCGTGGAGCGACTGCTGCGCCTGAAGGCGGAGGGCGCGTTCGCGAGCGATCCCGCGCCCGTCAGACAACGGCCGAAACGCGGCGAGCGTCGGGACCGCGCACCCCGCCGGGCAGTGCGCAAGCCGAAGGCGCTGATCCTCGCCCCGACGCGCGAGCTCGCGCTGCAGATCGATCGCACGGTGCAGCCGATCGCGCGCTCCGTCGGCTTCTTCACGGCTCAGCTGGTGGGCGGCGTGCCGATCGACCCGCAGGTGCACGCGCTCGAGCGCGGTGTCGACGTCGTCATCGGCACGCCGGGCCGCGTGCGGGATCTCGTCGAGCGCCGGCGCCTCGACCTGCGTGAGGTGCGGATCTCGGTGATCGACGAGGCAGACCACATGTGCGAGCTCGGCTTCCTCGAACCGGTGCAGTGGATCCTGCGCCAGACGGAACGCGGCGGACAGCGGCTGCTCTTCTCGGCCACACTCGACAGCGGCGTCTCCGAGCTCGTGGGCGAGTTCTTGCGCGACCCCGCGGTGCACGAGACCGAGGAGAGCGGCGAGGGCACCGTGCGACACCGGGTGCTCGTCGTGCTGCGCGAGCACAAGGATCGAGCGCTCGTCGAATTGGTCTCGCAGCCCGGCCGCGCCTCCGGCAGCGCCTCCGGCAGCGCCTCCGGCAGCGGATCCGGAGCCGCGCGCACGCTGGTGTTCTGCCGCACCCGGGCCTATGCGGAGCGCGTGGCCGAGATGCTCGCAGAGGCGGGGGTGCGGGTCACGGCGCTGCACGGGGACCTGAGCCAGGCGAAGCGCGAGCGCAACCTGGAGCGGTTCTCGTCGGGCGGCGCCGCGGTGCTCGTGGCGACCGACGTGGCAGCTCGGGGGATCCACGTCGACGACGTCGACCTCGTGCTGCAGGCGGACCCTCCAGACGAGGCGAAGACCTATGTGCACCGGGCCGGCCGCACGGGGCGCGCCGGCAACGATGGGCTCGTGATCACCCTGATCCCGCGCACCCGGCAGAAGCGCACGCGCGAACTGCTCGAGACCGCCGGTATCGAACCGGAATTCTTCGGAGATTTCGAGCCCGCGGGTGCCGCGTAAGAGAAAACGCGCCAGCGTTTTCGCGCGGTGCGCGCCGGGGCCACCGCCCCGGGCGCTGTAACAAAGCGGAGCTTTGCGCGCCGACGGCGCTGAGCGCGCCCTCGCGCTCAGGCGACGCGCGAAGCGCGGAGCTGGGTGCCGCGTAAGAGAAAACGCGCCAGCGTTTTCGCGCGGTGCGCGCAGGGGCCACCGCCCCGGGGTGAGGTGCTCGGTCGCCTGCTCTCCCCGTCATCCTGCGCGGAGCGAGCGCAGCGAGCGCAGTCGCAGGATCCATGCAGGGCGGAACCCGCGAGCGATGGCCTCTGCCGCGGTGCGCAGGTCGACGAACGACTCGAGACGCGGTCCCAGGCGCGCCTTACCGAGTGGAGATCACCTCCAGTTCGGCGGAGCAGTTTTTGGTTGATGTCTACAATGCTTCCGGTGGCGTGAGTGAGCCTCGATTGTGCGCGGTGGAGCGCGCGGTTGTGAGTGTCGGCGGTCCCTCCTAACCTGGCAGCATTCGGAACCGGGAATCGTGCCTCGAGCGGGCGATCCCGAAGGCCATGTCGAAGGAGCAGTGATGAGCGACACCCACACCCTGCCGGATCCCCGCATCGACGCCCAGACGGTCGGCGACGCGCTGCTCGGCAAGTGGAAGCGGGAGCGACTGGAGTCCCGCCGTCTCGCCGAGGATCCGCGGCTGCACACGATCCCCGGGCAGTCGATGCCCGAACACCGGGAGCGCACCCTGGGCCAGCTCGGCATTCTCGTCGAGGAGGGCGCGATCCAGCGCGCCTACCCGAGCGATCTGGGCGGCGGCGACAACCACGGCGGCAACATCGCGGCCTTCCAGGAGCTCGTGCTCGCCGATCCCTCGCTGCAGATCAAGAGCGGCGTGCAGTGGGGGCTCTTCGGCGCCGCGATCCTGCATCTCGGCACGCGTACGCATCACGAGAAGTGGCTGCCCGACGTCATGAGCCTCAAGCTGCCGGGGGCGTTCGCCATGACCGAGATCGGTCACGGCTCGGATGTGGCGTCGATCGGCACGACGGCCACCTACGATCCCGACACCGAGGAGTTCGAGATCCACACGCCCTTCACCGGCGCGTGGAAGGACTACCTCGGCAATGCCGCTCTGCACGGACAGGCAGCGGTGGTCTTCGCGCAGCTCATCACGCGCGGTGTCAATCACGGCGTGCACGCGTTCTTCGTGCCGATCCGCACCCCTGAGGGCGAGATGCTGCCGGGCGTCGGCAGCGAGGACGACGGGGTGAAGGGAGGCCTCAACGGCATCGACAACGGCCGTCTGCACTTCACGCACGTGCGCGTGCCTCGCGAGAATCTGCTCAATCGTTACGGCGATGTCGCGGCCGACGGCACCTACTCCTCGGAGATCGAGAGCCCCGGCCGTCGTTTCTTCACCATGATCGGCACTCTCGTGCAGGGGCGGGTCTCGCTCGACGGCTCAGCGGTGCGTGCGATGGAGGCGGCGCTGACCATCGCGATCCGCTACGGCAGCGAGCGGCGCCAGTTCCCCGGCGCATCCGGGCGCGAGACGGTGCTGCTCGACTACGGTCAGCACCAGCGGCGGCTCCTGCCGCGGCTCGCGCAGACCTACGCCATGGCATTCGCCGACGAGCGACTGCTCACCGTCTTCGACGAGGTCTTCTCAGGCGCCCGCGACACCGATGAGAATCGGGAAGACCTCGAGACGCTCGCCGCCGCGCTGAAGCCACTGTCGACCTGGGCTGCGCTCGATACGCTCCAGGAGGCGCGGGAGGCCTGCGGCGGGGCGGGCTTCATGGCGAAGAACCGTCTGGTGGGGCTGCGAGCCGACCTCGACATCTACGTCACGTTCGAGGGCGACAACAACGTGCTGCTGCAGCTCGTGGGCAAGCGCCTGCTCACCGACTACGCCGCGCAGTTCAAGCCGGGCGACCGGGCGGCCATCGCGAAGGCCGCAGCCGCGCAGCTGGGCGACCGCGTGAGTCGATTCGGACTGCGGCAAATGGGTCAGAGCATCGCCGATCTCGGCCAGGTCTCGCGCTCGGTGGAGAGTCTGCGCAGCACCGAGGCGCAGCGGGAGCTGCTTACGGATCGCGTGCAGACGATGGTCTCAGAGATCGCGCTCGCGCTGCGCGAAGCCACCAAGGGCATTCCCAAGGGCGACTCGCGTGCGCGGGCGATCGCGAACGAAGAGGCCTTCAACGCGCAGCAGCACAAGCTCATCGAGGCCGCTCGAGCGCACGGCGAGCTGCTGCAGTGGGAGGCCTTCACCGAGGGCATCGAGCAGGTAGACGATCCCGGTTCCCGTCAGGTGCTGACCTGGCTCCGCGATCTTTTCGGACTCGGGATCATCGAGCGCAACGCCGCTTGGTACCTCGTGGCGGGCCGTATCTCGGGGCAGCGCGCCGAGGCCGTCACCGCGTACATCGATCGGCTCATCGCCCGCCTGCGGCCGCACGCCCTCGACCTCGTCGACGCGTTCGGGCTCACCCCGCAGCTGCTGCGCGCCGAGATCGCCACCGGCATCGAGGCGGAGCGTCAGGAGGAGGCGCGCGCCTACGTCGAGGCGCGCATCGCGGAGGGCACCTGGCCGATACACGAGAAGGAGCTGCGCAAGCGGGATCAGGAGCGTGCGCGCGCCGAGGAGCGCGTGCAGGCGAAGACGAGCGCGTAGGGACGCCATCGGTCTCTGCGGTTCGGGCGGCACAGCGGGCGACACGGCGCGGCTCGGCGCGCCGGGGCAGGAATCCGCAGGGACCGCGGGGACGCCGGTGCGGGGCTTCGGAGAAGCCGGGACGGGGCCGCAGCGACGCCTGGGCAGGGCTCGCAGTGTGGCCGTGGCGGGGAGCCCGCAGGGAATAGGGTGGGTCCATGTCTGAACTGCGCGCGCTCTACCCGCCCGTCGAACCCTACGCGTTCGGTCGTCTCCCCGTCGGAGACGACCACCAGGTGTTCTGGGAGACGAGCGGCAACCCGGAGGGCAAGCCGGTCGTCTTCCTGCACGGCGGGCCCGGTGGCGGCTGCAGCCCCGACCACCGCCGCTACTTCGACCCGGAGCGCTACCGCATCGTGCTCTTCGATCAGCGCGGCTGCGGGCGCAGCACGCCGCACGCGAGCGCGCCCGATGCCGATCTGTCCGCGAACACCACCTGGCACCTCGTCGCCGACATCGAACGGTTGCGCGAGCACCTCGGCGTCGATCGCTGGCAGGTCTTCGGGGGATCCTGGGGGTCGACGCTCGCCCTCGCCTACGCCCAGACGCACGCCGATCGGGTGACGGAGCTGGTGCTGCGCGGCATCTTCACCCTGCGCCGCAGCGAGATCCGCTGGTTCTATCAGGAGGGCGCGTCGCAGCTGTTCCCCGACGCGTGGGAGGAGTACCTCGCGGTGATCCCCGAGTCGGAGCGCGACGACCTGGTCGCCGCATACCGCCGCAGACTCTTCGACGAGGATCCGACGGTGCACGTGCCCGCCGGCGTCGCCTGGACCGTCTGGGAGAACTCGACGATCCGCCTCGTGCCCGATGCGGCGGGGATCGCCGCCGCGCGGGAGGACACCGCGGCGGCCGTCGCGTTCGCGCGTATCGAGAACCACTACTTCTCGCACGGCGGCTGGATGGAGGACGGGCAGCTGATCCGCGACGCCGCAGAAAAACTCGCGGGGATCCCGGGCGTGATCGTGCAGGGGCGCTATGACGCCTGCACCCCGCCCCGCACGGCGTGGGACCTGCACCGGGCGTGGCCTCAGGCCGAGTTCGAGATGGTGCCCGACGCCGGCCACGCGGCGAGCGAGCCCGGGATCGTCGACGCCCTCGTGCGTGCGACCGATCGTTTCGCGGCGTAGGGTCTCGCTCGCTCTCTGCGCCCGCTCATGCGCGGTGTGCCTCCGCCGAGATCCCGTTTCTCGCCGGATCAGGTGCAGGTGAGCGGCAGGAAATGGGATCTCGCGAGGGATGGGAGCTGCTCGAGCCGCGGCTGGCCGGGTCTCGCGGCCATTCCGGGGGGCGGTACCGATAGACCATGACTCTCAACGACAACGTGCGGATCGACACGAGCCGGGTGTCGAAGCGGAGCGGCGGCCGACGCGGCGGGATCATCGCCGGCGGCGGTATCGGAGTCGTGCTGCTGCTGGCGCTGGGATTCCAGCTGCTGGGCATCAACCTGATGCCCTTCGCTCCGGTGGTGGAGCAGGCGATCGGCGGGGGAGCCGTCTCGGAGGAGCAGGCCGGGTCGGTGCCCGGTTGCGAGAGCGGGGCCGACGCGAACACCGACGTCGAGTGCCGGATGGCGGCCGCGAGCGACTCGCTCGAGCGCTACTGGGCCGCGGAGGTCGGCAACTATCGCGGTCCGGCGAAGGTCGTGCTCTTCGAAGGGCAGACGGAGTCGGGCTGCGGGGCGGCCTCGGCGGCGACCGGCCCGTTCTCCTGTCCGGCCGACGAGAAGATCTACATCGACGTCTCGTTCTTCGACACGTTGAGCGGCGAGGACGGGGCGTCGAACGGCTCGCTGGCCCAGATGTATGTGCTCGCCCACGAGTGGGGGCACCACATCTCCAACCTCATCGGGTCGCTGCAGGGCGTCGGGCGCGACAGCGGGCCGGCTTCGGGATCGGTGCGGCTCGAGCTGCAGGCCGACTGCTTCGCCGGGGCGTAGGTGCAGAACGCCTCGACGGTCACCGACGACAGCGGGGTGCCGTTCTTGAAACCAAGCACGCAGCAGCAGATCGCCGATGCCATGAGCACCGCCGCCGTGGGAGACGACCACATCATGGAGTCCGCGGGCGTGGGCGTGAACCCCGAGCGCTTCACCCACGGAACGTCCGAGCAGCGGATGCGCTGGCTCCGGACGGGGTACGAGCAGGGGCCGACCGCCTGCGGCACCCTCGACGTGCCGGCCTCGGAGCTGTAGGGGCGGCGGGCTTCGCGTCAGCCAGTGCAGGATCGCGACCGCGGATCGTGCGGTTGCGGGTGTCGGCTCGCTGCGTTCGCTCGACCGGCGGGTGCGGGTGTCGGCTCGCTGCGTTCGCTCGACCGGCGGGTGCGGGTGTCGGCTCGCTGCGCTCGCTCGACCGGCGGAAGGAGGCGTCTCAGCGCCGCTTCTTCGCCTTGCGCTTGGCGGCCTTTTCCCGCTCCGCCTTCTCCCGTGCGGCGGCGAGCTGCGCGCCCCGCGAGTTCGGCTTGAGCGCCGGCTTCTTCTTGGCCGGACGCTTCGCCGACTGCTGGGCTCCGGACTTCGCGCTCGGCGGTTCGTCCGCGCCCGTCGCGCCCGTCGCGCCCGTCGCGCCGGTCGCGCCCGCGCTCGGCCGCGAGCTGCGTGCCGTGCGTCCGCGCAGGATCCCGGCGAGCTGCTGCACGTCGGGGGCATCGCGCTCGACCCGCCAGCTCGCCCAGATCGTCGTGCCGGGAATGGGATCGCCGTCGGCGACCACCCGGAGCACGGAGTGCGCGCGCTTGTCGACGAGATGCCGAGCGAGGGGCAGTGGCGCGAGCACGCCGCCGATCCCGGTGGAGACCAGCGCCAGCGCCTCGGGGAGTCCGCGCGGCATCCAGTTCGGGTCGCTCCACGGGGTCGCGGCGGGCCAGGAGTCCGGGTGCTGCGGATGATCGAGCAGGGGAACCAGGGCGAGGTCGACGACCGGGATCTCCGAGAGCTCGGCGAGCTCGTGGTCGGCGGGCAGCACGAGGGCGACGGCCTCCTCGTAGAGCCGCAGTGCGTGATGGGTGCGGTGCGAATCGCGGGGATCACTGCCGAGAGGCCGCTCGCCGGGAGCGGCGCGCTCGAGCAGCATGTCCTGCCCCGCATCGGAGGGGCGGCCGAACGGGTGCGCGAACGGGACGAGTTCGAGGGGACGTCCCGGCACGGCTCGACCCCAGCGCGCTGCCCATTTGCTCGGGGCGACGCCGCGGGTGAATCCGAGCTGGATGGGTGCGTTCACAGTGCGATCTCCGAGTAGATCTCGTGGGTGTAGGGCAGGCGTGCGGAGGAGAGCGCGATCCGATAGTCGTCCGCGGCGGCGACGTGCCGCAGCGGGGTGCCCTCCTCGCGATAGTGAGGGAGCGCCAGTCGCGCGTGGCCCTGCGGAGGAGACCCGCTGGCCGGGACGACGCGCCACCAGGGCACCGCGTGACCGTAGAGCGCCATGACGCGCCCGACGGCGCGCGGAGCCGACGATCCGATCGCGATGCCGACGTCGCCGTAGGTCATGACCCGACCGGCGGGGATGCGCGCGACGATGTCGAGCACCTGCTCGGCGAACTCCTCCGACACCATCTCCCCAGCATATGCGCTCCGGTGTGGGCGGGCGCTCCGGTGGGATCGGGGGCTCCGGTGGGACCGGGGGCTCCGGTGGGACCGGGGGCTCCGGTGGGATCGGGGGCTCCGGCTCTCGATCGCCCAGCGCTACCCCAGCGTGGACACCCCGAGCAGCATGCCGATCGTGTAGGTCGCGGCCACCGCGATGCCGCCGAACAGCAGCTGCCGCGCCGCGCCGGCGAGCCAGCCGTGGCGCGTCACGCCCGCAGCGATCCCGCCGGCGATCAGCAGGCCGACGCCGCCGAAGGCAAGCCCCCACCAGAGGGTCCCGAACCCGAAGAGGAAGGGCAGGATCGGGATGAGCGCGCCGACCCCGAACGCGAGGAACGACGAGACCGCGGCGACCACCGGCGACGGCTTCTCCTCGGGGCTGAGGCCGAGCTCGTGCGCCAGGTGCACGCGCACGGCCTGGTCGCTGTTCGCGTGCACCTGACCGGCGGCGACGTCGGCGACGTCCTGCTCCATGCCGAGCCGCTCGAAGAGCGCTGCGAGCTCGGCCTGCTCGCCCTCCGGGTTGCGGAAGTGCGCTTCGCGCTCGATCCGCACCTCCTTGTCCAGCTGCTCGTTCGCGGTGCGCACCGAGGTGTACTCTCCGAGCGCCATTGAGATCGCGCCCGCGATGAGGCCCGAGACGCCGGTGATGGCCACGATCCCGGGGGCGGCGCCGGCCGCGGCGATGCCGGCGATGAGTCCGACGTTCGAGACCAGGCCGTCCATCGCGCCGAAGACGCTCGCGCGCAGCCAACCCGAGGAGACATCGGCGTGGCGGTGATCGTATTCGTGCGGCTTGGAAATGTCGATGGGGGTCATGATCGCCTTCGTGTGGTTCGGAGTGCTGGCGGGATCGCCGCGGTCTGCACGAGCAGTCACGCTAGCAAGGTTTGCGAGAGAGGGAGAAGCCCGCACGGCACCTCGCCGATCCGTTGCCGAGAGTTCGTCCGATCGAACTCGCAGAGACGGGATCCCGGTCATCGCGCTGCGGGATCCCTCGCTCCGGCGAGCGCGCCGCCTCTCACCGCGGCGCTGTGAGCTCGCGCGTCTCGCCCGGCCAGCGCGATCGCAGCCAGCGGTCGTGGGTGGCGATGACGAGCGCTCCCGTGAACTCGCGCAGTGCCGCCTCGAGCTCTTCGACGAGGGTGAGCGAGAGGTGGTTGCTCGGCTCGTCGAGCAGCAGCACGGCGGGGGGATCCGCGACGAGCGCCGCGAGCGCGAGTCTGCGGCGCTGGCCCACGCTCAGTCTCCCGACCGGCCGATCGAGGTCCCGGGGGGCCAGCAGTCCGGTGGCCAAGAGCGGAGCCCGTTCGGCGATGTCGTACCCGACCGCATCGCGATAGACGGCGGACGCCGTGCGCGTGGGATCGACGATGCTGACCTCCTGCGGCAGGGAGCCGACGCGAGCGCCGCGCTCCACCGTGCCGTGATCCGGCTGCAGGTCACCGGCGAGGATCGCGAGCAGCGTCGATTTCCCCGCGCCGTTCGGCCCGGTGAGCATGATCCGGCCGCGGGGCGTCACCTCGAGGGAGGTCTCGCGCAGCCGTCCGGCAAGTGCCACCCGGTCGGCGCGCAGCAGCGGCGCCTGGGCGGCGGCGCTGTCCTCGACTCGTGCAGGTTCCGCGCCCGCGGGGTTCGCAGAATCGGGGTCGCGCAAGGTCGCTTTCGTGCGGCTGAAGCGGACGTGTGCGTCCCCGATTCCGGTGGCGGGGGGAGGGGCGGATCCCGAGCCAGGTCCCGGAGCGGATCCCGAGTGCGATCCCGGCGCAGAGAGCGGCGCAGATCCCGAGGCCGAACCCGGAGCGAATCCGCTGAAGCGCAGCGGCTCGGGTGGGCGCCGCACCCGAATCCGCTCGAGCGACTCGAGCCGCACGCGGGCGTTGCGCGCTCGCCGCGCGGTGACCCTCGCGTCCTTGTCCGCGTAGAACTTGCGGGTGATCTTGGACTCGGATTTCGACTCGTGCTTGCGGTTCACCTCGCGCGAGCCGACCTCGATCTCGTGGATCAGCTCGGCCCGCTCCGCCTGCTCGGCCGCGTAGCGCTCCCGCCAGCGGGCGAGCTCGGCCTGCCGGGCGGCACGCGCCGCTGTGTAGCCCATGCCCCACACGCGCACGCCGAGGCCCGAACCGGTGTCCTCCGAGTCGGGGGACGCGTATGCCCCGGTGCGCACGCCGGTCGTCGCCCCGGTGCGCACGCCGGGCGTCGCTCCGGCCGGCGCCGTGCAACCTGTGTGGCCTGCCCGATCCGCGAAGCCCATGGACGCGGGCGACGGGCCGGCGGCGTCGGCGAGCACGCTCGCCGGCACGGGGAGTGCGTCGAGATCGAGGATCCGGGTGCACACTGCGTCGAGCAGCGCGCGGTCGTGGCTCGCCACGATCACGATGCCCGGCCAGGCCGCCAGCACGAGCTCGAGGTAGGCGGCCGAGGCGTCGTCGAGATGGTTCGAGGGCTCGTCGAGCAGCAGCGTGTGGGGAGCCTTCAGCAGCAGGGCCGCGAGCGCCAGGCGCAGCCGCTGCCCGCCGGAGAGCTCGCCGACGGTCCGCCGGAGCGGGATCCCGCCGAGGCCGAGTCCGCCGAGCGTCTCGCCGCGGCGGGCTTCGGCCGACCAGGCGTCGCTCTGATCCGCATCCTCGAGGGCCGCGGCATACGCCGCCGCGATCGCAGGGTCCTGCGGTCGTGCGGCGAGCTGTTCGCCGAGGGATTCGATGCGCTGCAACACGGTGACGGCGGCCTGCTGGGCGTCGTCGAGTACGCGGGAGATCGGCGCGCTCTCGGGGTACGGCAGCTCCTGCTCGAGCAGTCCGATGCTGCCCGGCGGTGACACGATTCCGCGCTCGGGCGGTAGGACACCCGCGAGGATGCGCAGCAGCGTCGACTTGCCGGTGCCGTTCTCGCCGATGAGGCCGATGCGGTCGCCCGGAGCGGCCGAGAACGTGATGCCGCTGAGCACGCGGCGATCCGGGTATGCGTGAGAGACGCCCTCGACCGAGAGGTGCGTGCGGCTGGTGGTGCCGGTGTCGCGCGTCGCGGCGCGCGCGGCCGATGCGAGATCGGGTGCCGATGGAGGATGATGCGCGGGCATGGTGGCCGCCTTTCGGAACGTCGTGGTGTTCCGCCGAGGTCGGTCGGGGTGCGTCACTGCCGGCGAGAGGGTCGACGCGAACGGGCCGTCGACGCGAACGGTGCGTCGACGCGAACGGTGCAACCGACGCGAACGGTGCAGCCGTGGGGGCGGGGCACCCCGGCTGCGCGAGTTGGCGCGGGCCTCGCGGGCGGAATCGCAGCTCCCCGGAGCCGTTGCGGCGGTGCCCTGCCGATCGGCGGGGCGGGAACGGGGCTGCGTCAGTTCTTCACGACCCCGAGTGTACGCCACGGGGTGCGGGGGAGCGCAAGGGGTGGGGAGCGCAAGGAGGGGGTGGGAGCGCAAGGAGGAGGTGGGGAGCGCAAGGAGGAGCGGAGGAAGAACGGGTAAGCGCGCAGGCGAGGTGCGGCGGAGAGGCGGGCGAGGTGTGAGCGACGTGTGAGCGAGCGCGCGGAGGAGTACGCTGGGCGCATGGCTGAAGCGACGGGGAAGCTGGTGCGCACGGAGCGCGGGATCGATCTGGTGCTCGTGCGCTCGCTCGCGCTGCCGGTCGACGAGGCGTGGGCGTACCTCACCGAGTCCGAGCTCACCGAGCAGTGGTTCGGACCGTGGGAGGGAGACGGCCGCCCCGGCGGCGCGATCCGGGTGCGCATGCGATTCGAGGATCACGAGCCCGCGATCCGCATCCGCATTATCGCGTGCGAAGCGCTCGAGCGCCTCGTGCTCAAGGCCGAGGACGAGGTCGGCGGCTGGCACCTGGAGTTGCGCGTCGAGGAGGACGGCGACGACGCGCTCGTCACGCTCGTGCACCACCTCGACGACGACGGGATGGACGGCGTCGGCGAGATCGGGCCGGGGTGGGAGTACTACCTTGACCTGCTCATCGCGGCGAGCGAGGGCACCGAGCGCCCGGGCTTCGACCAGTACTACCCGTCGCTGCGCGAGGCGTACCGCTCGCAGCGGCCGTGACGCGCGACCGGGTGCGCGGAGGCGGTCGCGGCCCCGCGCGGCGATGCCGCTACTTCTTCTTGGCCCCGATCAGCACCGCGAGACCCAGCACGCCGAACAGCGGGCGGTAGAAGCGGCGATCGAGCTCGCGGAAGCGCTTGCCGGCCGCCGGGAGGCCCAGGAGCGCGAGTGCGGCCTCGCCGCCGGCTGCCGCCCGGGCCAGCAGCCCGAGTCCGATGAGTCGCCTGAGCCCAACTGCCGCCCGACCCTCGCCGAGCCCGCCCGCGACCACAGCTCCGGCGGTGAACGCGGCACCGGAGACCGCCCAGGTGGCCTCCGGGCTCGGGGCCGCCTTCGCGCTGCCGGCGACGGCTGCCCTCAGCCGCTTGGCATTCTTCGCGGGCCACGTCGATCCTGACGCCCAGACGGCGTGCAGCGCCCCGGCCGCCGTGAATCCGGCCCAGCCGATCAGTCGCGCGATCCGTGTTCCCCCGCTCATGCCCTCACCCTAGCCGACGGGCCCGGGAACTGCGAGAGCGGATCAGAGCAGTCCGGCGACCCGTCGGGCGGTCGTATTTGCCGAGCCGGGATTCTGCCCAGTGACGAGCCGGCCGTCGACGACGGTGTACGACGCGAACGGGGTCATCGGCTGCCGGCCGCGCGTTCACCGTGACCGATGCGCACACCCGAACACCCGAACACCCGCACACCCGCACACCCGTGTGGATGCGGTCATGCGCCCTCCGGGAGGTCTCGTCGCGCGGAGGCGAGCATCCCCGGCATCGCGGTTCATGCGGAATCGCCGCGGTGGCGCCGCACCTGCGGCCTCGTCTCCGGCGCGTCAGCCCGGGGGTCTGCGTGCGAGGGGATTCGATCCCTACTCCGGCTCGGCTGGATCCCTGACGATCGGCCGGACCCCGGCGGCGCCGGCTGTCGGCCCCGTGAGGCGCTTGCGCATCCTGAAGTTCACCAGCTCGATGCCGTGCCGGACCGGGCGCTGCTCGCGCTCGACCCGGAAGCCGTATCGCTCGAAGAGCGGCCGGGCGGTGATGCTCACATCGGCATAGAGCTCTTCGGCGCCGCGCTCTCCCGCACGTCTCTCCGCCTCGGCGAGAAGCTCTCGGGCGACGCCTCGTCGTTGCTGCTCCGGAGAGACGAACATCATGTCGATGCGCCCGTCGGCGGCGACATCGGAGAACCCCGCGACGTCGCCGTCGAGGGTGGCCACGAAGCTGTTCCTGCCGTTCATCTCCGGGTGCCAGCTCTCCGGGTCTCGCTGTTCCGGTCTGGCCCATGCTCGGATCTGCTCCCGGGTGTAGTCGGCAGCAGCGATCCGGGTGACGGCGGCGATGAAGGTCTCCAGCGTTCGAGCGGCGTCCGCCCGCTCATAGGGGCGGATCCGCGGGCGCTGCAGGTCGGTGCTCATGGATCCCAGTGTGCCGGGTCGAGCCGGAGGGGGCTGCGCGCCCCCGGCGCGAGACCCCGGGTTCAGACCGCGTCGCCCCGCACCGGCCCCTCCGTGTTGGGCTTCCAGCCCAGTGCCGGCGCCACGTGCTCGGCGAAGGACTGCAGCACGTGCAGGTTGTACTCGGGGCCCAGCTGGTTCGGGATCGTGAGCATCAGGGTGTCGGCGGCCATGACGGCCTCGTCGGCCCTGAGCTGCTCGATGAGGCGATCCGGGGTGTCGGCGTAGGTCTTGCCGAAGGTCGAGCGGAACCCGTCGATGATCCCGATCTGGTCCTGCCCGTCGCGGCCGCGCAGACCGAAGTAGGCCTCGTCCTCGGCGCTGACGATCGGGAAGACGCTGCGGCTCACCGAGACGCGCGGCGATCCGGAGTGCCCGGCCTCCCGGTAGGCGGCGCGGAAGCGGTCGATCTGGTCGCGCTGCAGTATGTGGAGGGGGTCGCCGGTCGCCTCGGTGAGCAGCGTGGAACTCATGAGGTTGAGGCCCTTGCGGCCGGTCTCCTCGGCGGTGGCGCGGGATCCCGCACCCCACCAGATGCGGTCGCGCAGGCCGGGCGAGCGCGGTTCGATGGCGAGCCTGCCGGGAGGAGCCATCTGCGGGTCGCTGTCGACGAGCGCCTCGCCCTCGATCGCGTGCAGGAACCGCTCGAACTTGGCGCGCGCGAGATCGGCGCCGCGTTCGTCCTCGGCGCCGGTGTAGCCGAAGGCCTCGTAGCCGCGCAGCGCCGTCTCGGGGGATCCCCGGCTCACGCCGAGGGCGACCCGGCCGTCGGCGATGAGGTCGAGCGCGGCGGCTTCCTCGGCGAAGTAGAGCGGGTTCTC
Organism: Leucobacter triazinivorans; assembly: GCF_004208635.1. NCBI lineage: Bacteria > Bacillati > Actinomycetota > Actinomycetes > Micrococcales > Microbacteriaceae > Leucobacter > Leucobacter triazinivorans. The sequence continues at coordinate 2,782,056 of NZ_CP035806.1, forward strand.
GTAGCGCATGTCGATCACGCCGGTGCCCACCTCGATGCGCTTCGTGCGCGCCGCCATCGCGGTGAGCAGTGGGATCGGCGACGCCGCCTGGCGCGCGAAGTGGTGCACGCGCACGTAGGCGCCGTTGACCCCGATCTCGTCCGCTCCCTGTGCGAGCTCGATGGTCTGGTGCAGCATGTCGCCCGCGGTGCGCACGCGCGACCCGGGGACGGGCCCGTAGTGCCCGAAGGAGAGGAATCCGAACGCTTTCATGCCGGGTGCAACGCGCGATCCCGAATTGTATTCCTGCGCATGTACTTTGCCGGTGCGCGTGCGCTCTGCTCAGGTAAGTGGGAGTCGCGTTCTGCTGCTTCGCCGCGAGGATTCCGGCAGAACGCGACTCCCACTTCGCTATGGCGCCGGTTGTGAAGCGGCCGCTGTGCGGGCCCGCGCAGGAGAGCCGCCGCGGCGATAGGCTGGGGCTCATGAGTGTTGTGATTGATCCAGCCTTCGATCCCGTTCCCTCGCTCGCGCATTCCACGCGGGTCAGCGTCTCACCGGCGCCTCCCGAAGGGTCCGCTGCGGCCGCCGTCTTCGTCGCCTCCGAGGGCGAGCTGCCCGGCGACCTCGCCGAGGTGGGGCGCGACGCGCTCGCCGCGGCGGGCTTCACGGGGGCCGCCAACCAGACACTGCTGCTCCCGGGCACGCCCCTGCGCGTGCTCGTCGGCACCGGAAAGTCGGAGATCGAGACCGACGCCCAGCTGCGCGACGCGGTTGCGGCGTTCGCTCGCGCGGCCCGGGAAGCCGGCCGGCTGGCCGTCGACCTCACCGGGATCCTCGCAGCCGGAGACTGGGACGCCGAGGTCGCCGTGCAGGCGGCGATCGAGGGCGCGGTGCTCGCCCGCTACCGATACGACGCCCTGAAGAGCGACCCGAGCACCGTCGCGCTCGACGAGCTCATGCTGCAGATCGGCGACGAGCACGTCGAGGCCGCCGAGTACGGCGTCGAGCGCGGCCTGGTGCTCGCGCGCACCGCCGCGATCGCGCGGGATCTCGCGAACACCCCGCCGCGCCACCTGAGCGCGGTCAAGTTCGCCGAGGTGATCGAGCGCCTGGCGCCCGAGTTCGGCCTCGAGGTCGAGGTCTTCGACCGCGAGGCGCTCATGGAGCTCGGCACCGGCGGCCTGCTCGGCGTCAACGCCGGCAGCATCGAGGAGCCCCGCATGGTCAAGGTGTCCTACCGGCCCGCCGACGCCGACGGATACCTCGCGCTCATCGGCAAGGGCATCATGTACGACTCGGGCGGCATCAGCCTGAAGCCGTCGAACGCCATGCACGCCGCCATGAAGTTCGACATGATGGGCGCCGCGGCGGTCTTCGCGTCGATGACGGCCCTGCGCGATCTGGGCACCAAGACCGCCGTCACCGGCTGGCTCATGTGCACCGACAACATGCCCTCCGGCAGCGCGACCAAGCTGGGCGACGTGCTCACCATTCGCGGCGGCAAGACCGTCGAGGTGAAGAACACCGACGCCGAGGGCCGACTCGTCATGGCCGACGGCCTGGTGCTGGCGACCGAGGAGGAGCGACGCCCCGACGCGATCGTCGACATCGCCACGCTCACCGGCGCCGCGATGATGGCGCTCGGTACGCGCACGGCCGCGATGCTCGCCAACAACGACGCGGTCGCCGATCAGCTGCAGGCCGCCGCCGACGCCACCGACGAGAACATCTGGCGCTTCCCGCTGGATCATCGCTACCGCGACCAGCTGAAGTCGAGCACAGCGGATCTGTCGAACATCGGCGGGCAGTACGCCGGCGTGATCCTCGCCGGGCTGTTCCTCAACGAGTTCGTCGACGGCCTGCCCTGGGGGCACCTCGACATCGCCGGCACCATGCAGGCCGAGAACGATGACCTGTGGCGCTCGACCGGTTCGACGGGGTTCGGCGCGCGTCTGCTCGCCGAGTTCGCGGCGGGCTTCGAAGCGCCGGACACCGGCGAGACCGACACCGAGTCCGGCGAGACGGACGAGGCCTAGACGATGGGGCCCGGGGCTCTCGGCGTACCGGGGCGGTTGCTCGCCGACCGCGACGCCTACATCGACGCGTTCTCGGCGTTCGTCGCGGCGTCGCCGAGCTCGTATCACGCGGCGGCGGCCGTCGCCGAGACCCTCGCCGGCGCGGGGTTCGACGCGCGCGACGAGGGGGAGGCGTGGCCGCAGTTCGCCGCGGGCGACTGCGGTTTCGTGGTGCGCGACGGCGCGGTGATCGCCTGGCGCGCCGGCGACGGCGTCGACGGGGCGAGCCCGGTGCGCGTGCTCGGGGCGCACACCGACTCGCCCGGGTTCGTGCTCAAGCCCCGGCCCGACTTCACCGCGGACGGCTGGGCTCAGGCCGGCGTCGAGGTGTACGGCGGTCCGCTCATCAATTCGTGGCTCGATCGGGATCTCGGCTTCGCCGGGCGCATCGTGACCCGCGACGGGGTCGAGCGCCTGGTGCGCACCCCGGCGGTGGCCCGCATTCCGCAGCTCGCGATCCACCTCGACCGCGAGGCGAACTCGGGCCTGACCCTCGACCGGCAGCGCCATGTGCAGCCCGTGCTGGCGGCGGGCGCCGGCGACGTCTCCGTGCTCGAACTGCTCGCGCAGGGAGCTGGCCCGTCGACCGCGGGGGACCCCGCTGTCGCGGATCCCGCGCTCACGAACGAGGGACCCGGGATCAGCTCCGGTGACATCGCGGGCGCAGATGTGCGCCTCTACGACACCCAGTACCCGCAACGCATCGGTGCACGGGGCGACCTGCTCGCGTCTCCCCGGCTCGACAACCTCAGTTCGACCTTTGCCGGTCTCGTCGCACTGCTCGAAAGCGAGCCGGCCCGTGGCACCATCTCGGTGCTCGCGGCCTTCGACCACGAGGAGCTCGGTTCGGCGACACGATCGGGCGCGTCGGGCCCATTCCTGTCGGACGTGCTCGATCGGCTGCGCGCCGGGCTCGGCGCCTCGGGCGAGGACTCCGCGCGGGCGAATGCGCGATCCTGGTGTCTGTCGGCGGATGCCGGGCACTCGGTGCACCCCAACTACCCGGAGAAGCACGATCCGCGAGTGCGGCCGCTCGCGGGCGGCGGGCCGATGCTGAAGATCAACGCGAATCAGCGCTATGCGAGCGACGCGCACGGAGCCGCGTTGTGGCGGCGCGTGTGCGAGACGGCCGGGGTTGCCTCGCAGGAGTTCGTGTCGAACAACACGGTGCCGTGCGGATCCACCATCGGCCCGCTCACCGCGACTCGGCTCGGGATCCGCACCGTCGACGTGGGAGTGCCGCTGCTGTCGATGCACTCGGCGCGGGAACTGGCGCACGTCGACGACCTGCACGGGCTCGCCCGGGTGACGGGCTCGTTCTTCGCTGCCGAGTGAGTGCGCGGTCTGCGGTGCCCCGGGGTCTGCCGGTTGCAGGCCCGGAGTCCGCGTGTTGTCCGAATCGGGCTGCCGTTCGCTAGGATCGTGCTATGAGTGAGATGCAGCAGGCGGGCAACGGCAGCGTGGCCCTGACGCGCGAGACGCTGACTCCGAGCGTGCAGCGCATCGGCGGCCGCGACATCGAGATCACATTCCTGGGGGAGAACACCTACGGGCAGCCGACGTGGATCATGTGGAACGCCGACGAGCCGTTCCTGATCGGCATGCTCTGCCAGGGCAAGATGGGGTATCACTTCGAGCAGCGCACCAGTTCGGGCACGATGCTGCACGAAAATATCTCCCTCAGTCGCGTGCAGCGCGCGCTCGGCGGCTGAGCCGATCCGCGGGCGAGGTCCGGCGCGACACGCCAGGGATACCGTGTTCTGGGCCCCGATTTGCGCTCCATGCGACATCCGTCATAGGATTTCATCTCGGTAGCAAGCGAGAAATCGCTTCGGCCCCATCGTTTAGCGGCCTAGGACACCGCCCTTTCACGGCGGCAGCACGGGTTCGAATCCCGTTGGGGTCACTGAAACCGAATACAATTGAATACACCATGGCCCTGTGGCGCAGTTGGTTAGCGCGCCGCCCTGTCACGGCGGAGGTCGCGGGTTCAAGTCCCGTCAGGGTCGCCAGATGAAGAGCCCTTCTACGGAAGGGTTTCTTCGTCTCTGGCGGTCGCCAAAGGTGAACGTCGGGCTCTGTAGCTCAGTTGGTAGAGCGTTCGACTGAAAATCGAAAGGTCACCGGATCGATGCCGGTCGGAGCCACGTAGCGGAGTATTACGCCGCTGCTGAACCCTCAAGAGGCTTCTACTTGCGGGGGTTCTTTTGTTTTCCCTGATCAGACTGTGTTTCTGCGGCTCGTCTGCGCGCTGCGCCGCCGGTTGAGCTTGTCGAAACCAAGGCGCTGACGGCGCTCACAGGCGGGGCACATCGCGGCGCTGTGCCATATTTGTGCCATATCCATCGCGGTTCGTGAGGCTATCGAACACCGCGGCTGTGCGCCTGGCGACGCCCTCGCGGGCGCGGGAGTAGCGTTCGGTGACTTGCAGGCTCGAATGTCCGAGCACTGCTTGCACGTCCGGGGCTGACGCGCCCGCGTCGAAGAGGATGGTGGCGAACGTGTGGCGGAGATCATGCACGCGCAGATCGGGACGCTTGACGGCGGTTCGGATCACGGCCCAGTCCACTGCGCGGCGGAAGTTTGCCGCGACGAGCCTGCCGCCGTTCGGCCCCGAGAACAGTAGGTCGTCGGGTTCTTTGTCTTTGATGGCTTCCTGCAGATGGGGCAGCAGGGCCTTGACGATCGGCACCTGTCGTTCCTTGTGGCTCTTCGGTGTCTGTTCGATCAATTCCCCGTTCAGGCCGGGCGAGAAGCTGCGGCTCACGCGCAAGACACCCTGTTGCAAATCGACATCGCGTACTCGGATCGCGGTCGCCTCGCCCGCCCGCATTCCCGTGAACACGAGGGCGGCGGCGTAGCGGCGGTAGACCCCTTCGGGGATGAGTTCGAGCATCTTGGTTACTTGTGGCATGGTGAGCGCGCGTGAGGTTGGGGCGGCGCCGGCGTCCTGGCTCGGGCGTTTGATTTCCCGGGCGGGGTTGTAGTCGATGACCCGCGCCCGGCGTGCCGCGTCGAGCAGGCGGCTGATGAGCGCGAGCGCATCCACCTTGGTCGAGGGCGAACAATCCCACTCGACCATCGCCGTTTCGATCAGTGGGGAAGTGATGGCTTCGAGCTTCATGTGGCCGAGTGTCGGCTGCACGCGCCTACGCCATGCCACGCCGTAGGCGCGGGCTGTACCTGGCCTTACCGATGCTTCGATTGCTGACCAGTGGCGCTCGTGCCACTGGGTGAGCGACATCGCGCCGTTCGGGTTCTTGCCTGCAATGGCTTTCGCGAGTTCTTTCTTGGCCTCAGTCAGTGTGCGGAACGTGCGTGTGCGCTCGGCCCAGTTTCCGTAGAGGTCGGGCACCAGCACGCGAATCTGATACCGCTGTCGATCCTCACGCCACCGGATGCCCTCGGGGAGTGGCTTGCCTGTGCGTGGATCGAGCCGCAGCGGGGAGTCTTTCGACGGTCGGCCAGCCATCAGCGTCTCGTTCCGCCGACCTCGAGGAACTCGTCGATCGTGTCGGCGCGCCAGAGCTTGTGCTTGCCCACCTCGGCATCCGGTTCGGGGATCAACCCCTCGCGGCGCAGCTTGTCAAACGTCGGCAGCGGCACCCGGCACCGCGCAGCGGCCTCGGCGCGCGTCAGGTAGTCCGTCTGGGTTGTCGCCTCGGTCATGCCCTTTCCTCTCATCGGGTGCGGGTGAACGCCATCAAGAACTAGCGTTATTGCGAGTACCTGATATTAGAACACAAACAACGTGTAACCGCAACTACATGAGATGAGAGTGGGTTTCCGAATAGACTCGTGCGCATGGCACTACCCACGCCCCGGCCGGGGGATCAGAGCGCAGACGGACTGCTCACGCAGGCCGACCTTCCTGCGGGCTGGCACCTCGCTTCTCGCTTTCCCGGCGAGCGCCCCGACGATGCGAGCGACGAGATCGACCGCGTACTCGGCTACGACGACCATGCGACGGGCGAGGCCGCCGACTCGGAGCAGAACGAAACTGTGGACGGCCGCTGGCGCTACATCGAGCACGAGGGCACGGCCACGCGGGTGATGATCCGCTTGCAGCGACAACTCTACGCAACTCCCGAGGAAGTACGCATCACCGGCGTGATCTATCTGCCGTGGCGACCAGGCGACCCGATCACCAGTCACCTCCTGCGCGAACTGCCAACCGCGAAGATCGAGGCCGCGATCAACAAGCGCTTGTTCGCCATGAAGCGCATCGCCACCGTCACCGGCAACAAGATCTTGCTCCCGAGCGGCCGCAAGATCAGTGACCGTGACCTCTTGAAATCGCTCGGCAACCCGAAGCAGGTGCCCGACTTCTATGAACTCGTCGCGTTGCAGCACGGCAAGCTCTCGAGTCAGGGTGATGAAAACCCCTCGGCAACGATGGCCGGCATCAACGGCGTCGCACTCAGTACTGCACAGGGTTGGGTGGCAAAGGCCCGCAGCCGTGGACTGCTCCCGCCAGGACGTCGCGGGAGGGCTGGATGATTCAAATGAGGAGGAAGCCGGGCACGGTATCAGCGGTGTCGTCGACGGCCGCCGCATCCGTGTCGGCAACGCCCGCTGGCTCGACCCCGGCGAGCATCGGGAGGCTGCCGAACAGCTAGCCGAACGCGGCATGACCGTTGTCGCGGTCGAGGCCGACGGGAAACTCGCGGGCCTCATCGGGATCCGCGACGAGTTGCGCGCGGAGTCGGCCGAGACGATCCGCATGATGCGCGACATGGGCATTACCCCGATCATGCTCACCGGCGACAACGAGCGCACCGCTCGTGCGCTGGCGGCCGAGGCCGGCATCGAAGACGTTCGCGCCGAGCAGCTCCCCGCAGACAAGGCCAGCGCCATCGGTGCACTCGTGGCTGCGTCGCCGACGGCGATGGTCGGTGACGGCATCAACGATGCCCCCGCGCTCGCGACGGCGACTGTCGGCATCGCCATGGGGCTCAAGGGGTCGGCGGCCGCCATCGAATCCGCCGACGTCGCCTTCACCGGTCATGATCTCCGCCTCATTCCGCAGGCTCTCGCGCACGCGCGTCGAGGCCGTCTGATCATGACGTGGAACATCGGTCTCGCCCTGGCCATCATCGTCGTGCTCTTCCCCCTGGCGCTCTTCAGGGTGCTCGGCCTCGCCGGGGTCGTGCTCGTGCACGAGCTGGCTGAGGTGCTCGTGATCCTCAACGGCATCCGAGCCGCACGCAGGCCCGCAAATGCGCGGCCCTCGGCGCTGTTGCCGAGCGCTGTATCAACACCAGCGGAAACTCCGCAAGAATTGCTGGCAAGGTAGTATTTCTGGCCTCATCTCAGGCTTCGATGCTAAATTGTTACATAGCTATGGAGGTGATGAAGTGATGGATGCACGCTCAGCCACGCGGCGACCGCTGTCGCGGCGCGCGCTCCTGACCTTCGTCTGGGTCGGCGCCTTCGTGATCCTCGGCCTCGTCGGCCTCCGGCTCCATAGCGCCGAAGCCGTCGGCGTCCCGGTGGTCGCTCAGGCACCAACTGTCGCGGAAATCAGCGAGTCGGCTGCATCGGTCCCTGTCGCCAGCGACGGAGAGAAGCACACGGCCCACGGCAACCTACTGCAGAGCTGGCATCTCGACCTGCTCGCGATCTGCATGCTCGCCATGCTGGCGAGCATGCTACTGCTCGGCCTCTTCCTCCGGCGCCCCTGCCAACGCCCACACCTCCGCCGGCTTCGCGAGCTGGCAGTCGAAGTCCCGCGCGCACCGGACCGAACCCAGCCGCTCCTCCTCCTGCTTTCCATCTCCCGAACCTGATCTCGAGAATTCTGCGCGACAGGGTGTTCGTCGAGTTCTCTGCATCTCTTGAAGAAGCCGGGAACCGCCCTCACTGAGGGGCTCACGGCATGCCCATATCTGCACGGCCGCGACAGAGCAGCACCTCCGAAGTGATGCCGCCTGCCGCCGACCAGATACCCGTAAACGCAGCAGTCACCTCGGCATGCCGCCGGATGCTGCACGCACGCACTTCCAGAGGCGCATCTGACGCCCACGATCAGGATCAAACAGTTTGAACACGACAGAATCCCCCATCAAACCCCAACACTTCCTCTTCGTCATCGGCACCGTAGCGCTGAGTATCGCGGTGGCCGTGGGACAGTACCTGGTGCTCGGAGTACTCCTATGAGCCGGCGTCGCCGCGACCAGGAGCCAGTCGCCCGCCGACGAAGCACCTGGGTGGAGCCGCAAGCAGAGCACCCATCCGACGAAGCCCCCGATCGTCGCGCCCGGCACGGAGAATCATCGGCCACGAGCGAACCGCGATCGAAGAACCCAAGCCCGTCCGCGCCGGCAGGCGGTGGCACGGGGGAGGGCGGATCAGCCGAGACGATGGCGACCCCGATCGCCAAACGTCGGAGACTGCGCAGCTTCATCTCCGGCAGTTCTGCGCTGGCCTGCGTCGGCGCGCTCGTCGTCGGCACACTGCTGCCTGTGACGAATCCGGCAACCGCGGACAGCGTCGCCGCCGCCATTCCGCAGCAGTCGATCTCCACAGGCGGCACCGCCGAAGACCCCGCGGTGCTCGATGCACTATCTGCGATGCCAACCGCAGTCGCGATCCCGGAGATCCAGACCATCGGCGGAACCGTGAGCGTCACCGGGCTTACCGACACAGCGCTCCGCTACCCCTTTGATCAGGAAGTCCCGCTGACCGACGGCTTCGGCTACCGGTCGGCACCCGTCGCGGGGTTCCACGATGCACAGGATATGGGCGCTGCCGGAGGCACGCCCGTCCGGATCATCGGGGATGGCGTCATCACCGAAGCGGGCTGGGCGTCAGATGGATGCGGGTTCTCCTTGAAGGTCCAGCACCAGGTCGCAGGCCAAGCCGTCAGCAGCCGCTACTGCCACATGCAGGACAACTCCCACGCCTGGCAGGTCGGGCAGACGGTGCAAAGCGGTGATCAAGCCGGGCTCGTCGGCACGACCGGATTGTCGTTTGGCAACCACCTGCACCTGGCGCTGCGAGTCGAGGACGAACCGATCGATCCGCTGCCGTTCATCGCCGCGAACGCGAAGTAGCCCCGCTCGGCGGCATTGTCGCCTCGTCAGTAAGGACACCCCCTGCCCGTGTATCCCGCGAAGGTCAGCCTCGAGCTCAGTGATCTCTTCCGGCTTGAGCTGCTCAGTATGTCGCCGCTCGCGTGGCTCGCGATTGTCTGTCTCGTCATCTATCTGGTTGGTGCGATCTCCCTCTGGATTGCAGGGAAGCCGTGGAGCGTCCTGGCAACGGTCTCGTTCTTCGTCGGATGCCTGATCTGGTTCCTGGTCACCGGGCTGAGTGGGAACGCCTATGCGGACGAACTCGTCTCGGTGCTCGTCTTCCAGCAGATCACGCTGATGGTCTTCGTGCCGCCGTTCCTGCTCATGGGATCGCCCGGCAGGTTGCTCCTGCGGGCCACCCCTCACCGGGGAATCGGGCGCCCAGCGCTGCGCGCAGCGCTGGGCGCCTACCGGTCGCGCACGGCTCTGGTGCTCCTCCACCCAGCGATGGTCGTCATCATCGCGGCTCTGGCCTTCCCCACCCTCTATTTCACGGATGCCGTGAGCTGGTTCCTCGCTCTGCCAGGCGGGCACCTGATCCTGCTTACGTTCTTCCTCGTCTTCGGAGTCATCGGTGCCGCACCACTCTGGGCGGTCGACCCGCTGCCGCGCGAGCCCTCCTTCCCCGTGCGTCTCGTGGACCTCTTCATCGAGATCCAGATCCATGCGGTGTTCGGATTGTTGCTGCTCGTGAACGCGGGCCGGATGTTCAGCTGGTATGCGGAAGATCCCGAGGAGTGGGGACTCACTCGCGAGCTCGACCAGGCCATCGGCGGAGGCCTCGTCTGGTCGTATGGCACCCTTCCGCTCATTGTCGTGCTCGTCGTCACCTTCTCCAAGTGGCGCGTGAGCGACCTGCGTCAGGCGAAGCGCCGACAGACGCAGGAGGACGCCGATCTGGATGCCTACAACGCGTACCTGGCTGAGATATCTGGAAAGGAGCAGAAATGATGACCATCGCCGCAGTTGCACTCACCGTGATGCTCGGTCTGCTCGCCGTCTTCCAGATCGCTTTGGCCGCTGGTGTGCCCCTCGGCAAGTTTGCGTGGGGAGGCCAACATGCGACCCTGCCGCTCAATCTCCGCTTCGGAGCGGTCTCCGCAGTTTTTCGCTACGGTTTCGTCGCGTTCATCGCCCTCGACCGCAGCGGCACCATCGCCGTGCTCCCGGAGGAGTTCAGCTTCTGGGTGATGTGGATCGTGGTCGCCCATTTCGGGTTGAGCGTCATTCTCAGTCTGCTTTCCGCGAGCAAATACGAGAAGATGACACTCGCTCCCTATACTCTCGTGATGGGTCTGCTCAGCCTGCTCATCGCTCTCAAGTAGGTCCCGATATGCAGCGCGAGTCAGTCCACTCCCATGGTCCCGTAGAGCGGGCTCGGTACAATCGGGGTGTGTTCCCAGTTTCCCGCAGCGCCCGCACGACGCGGCGACGATTCACGATGAGAGCCGCGACGCTGTTCCTCGCCGCAATCGTCACCGTCGTGGGCTTGTGGGGTGCCTCTCATGCTGATGACGTCGGCCTGTCCGCGCCGGCGGTCGCCACCAGCACGGTCGCGGCTCCCTCTGTCGATGCTGCCGGGGGTCACCTTACCGATACGGCAGGGGAGGCCGCCGCCAGCGAAAGCATGCTGATCGGTATCGTCACCTGTCTGCTCGGGATACTCTGCGGCTTCGCATTGGCAATCTTGATCGTCTTCGCGTTCCGCTGTAGGGAGCAGTGGTTCCAGCGCCAGCGACCCCGGATCGCTCCGATCGTCGCAGCTGCCGCATTCGATCATCGAGGCAGGCATCGCTTGGGCCTGCACGAGCTCAGTCTCCTGCGCATCTAGGCGCTCCTCACGCTGCCCTTTGGGGCAGGAACGGGCCGGCGTGTCCGCCGTGCCCGCGACCGCGTGTTGAGGATTGAGGAGAACCGAGAACTTGAGGACGTCTAGACCGGCGTACCTGCTGTTGACCGCACTCGTGGCCACCGCCGCGATCAGTACGGGGCTAATCGGCTGCACCGCCGCCGAGCCACTGTCGGAACGGTACCAGCAGGGCAGCGAACGAAGCGGCACCTCCGACGGCCGCATCGTTGAGATCCCTATCGATGAGCGCGGAGCCGCGGTGAGCTTCAGCGGAACAACCGAGTACGGCGATCCCGTCTCGAGCGACGACTACGCCGGGCAGGTGTACGTCGTGAACTTCTGGTACGCCGCCTGCGGCCCCTGCATCATCGAAGCCCCCATGCTCGAGGAAGTCTGGCAGAGCTACCAAGACGAGGGAGTCGCCTTCCTCGGCGTGAACATCTACGATCAGCCGGCGACCGCCGTCGCCTTCGCCGAAGAGAACGGCATCACCTACCCGAGCGTGATCGACGTGAACGACGGCCGGATCAAGCAAGCCTTCGCCGGCGTCACCCCGATCCAAGCCACCCCCACCACGCTCGTGCTCGACCGTGAGGGACGGGTCGCCGCCCGCATCATCGGGCAACTCGAATCGGCTTCCATCCTCGACACGCTCGTGGCCGACGCGCTTGCGGAGACACGATGAACCCGAGCGATCTCGTCTTCGACGGTGCGCTCTGGGTGGGCGTGCTCATCGCCGTACTCGCCGGCTTCGTCTCCTTCGCCTCACCGTGCGTGCTGCCGCTCGTGCCCGGCTACTTCGGCTACCTCGGCTCCGCCGTCGCGCCTGTGGAGCACCGCGCGGGAGCCGCTGACAGCAGCACCGCTCAACGCCGTCGATTGCTCCTCGGCGTGCTCTTGTTCATCACCGGGTTCTCCGTCGTGTTCGTCACCGTCACCGTGCTCGGAGGCGTCTTCGGCCAGGTCTTCCTCTCCTATGCTGACATCGCCACCCGCATCCTCGGCGTCGTGGTGATCGTCATGGGCCTTGCCTTTGTCGGCGTCTTTCGCAAGATGCAGCGCACCGTCCGCCCCCGCTTCCGTTCACGCTTAGGACTCGCCGGAGCCCCACTGCTCGGTCTCGCGCTCGGCATCGGCTGGACGCCGTGCATCGGGCCGACGCTCGCCGCGATCATCTCCGTCTCGTGGAACCTCGGCGACCCCGTCCGTGCGGGGCTGCTTGGCGTTGCCTACTCGCTCGGCCTCGGCATCCCCTTCCTGCTGCTCGCTCTCGGGCTCGGCTGGGCGACCCGCTCGATGTCGTTCCTGCGCCGCCACATCCGCACCATCAACATCGCCGGCGGGACCGTGCTCGTGCTGCTCGGCCTGCTCATGGTGACGGGGCTCTGGACACGCCTCATGTCCTCCCTGCAGGGGGTGATGGCGAATGTCCAACTCCCGCTCTGACAACGACACCCTCCCCGCACGCCCGAGCGACCACATCGACTCCGTCGAGCGCACACCCGGTACCGGCGGCCTCGGATGGCGGGGCTGGCTCCGGTGGGGGTGGCGGCAGCTCACCAGCATGCGCACCGCGCTCATGCTGCTCCTATTCATGGCGGTCGCCGCGATCCCCGGATCGCTGTTCCCGCAACGCCAGGCCGATCCCAACGGCGTCGTCAAGTACTACGACGACAATCCGGAGCTCGCCTCGGCACTCGACACAATGCAGCTGTTCGACGTCTACAGCTCCGCCTGGTTCTCAGCCATCTACCTGCTGCTGTTCGTCTCCCTCATTGGCTGCATCATCCCCCGGATCAAGCACCACGCGAACGCGCTGCGCGCGAAAGCCCCGAGAACGCCGGCACGCCTCCAACGCATGGCCGCGCATTTCACCCATGAGCTACATCTCGTAGTCGACGACACCTCAGAAGCCGACATCGAGCAGGCCGTCGCAATCGCCGAGCACGAGCTGCGCCGCCGCGGATACCGCACCGCCAGATACGACAGCGCGAAGGTCTGGTCCGTCTCCGCCGAACGCGGGTACCTGCGAGAAACCGGCAACCTCGTGTTCCACTCGGCGCTCGTCGGGATCCTCGTCACTGTGCTCCTGAGCACCGGCCTCAACTACACCGGCGACCGGGTCATCGTGCAAGGCACCACCTTCGTGAACACCGAGAGCGCCTACTCGTCGTTCTCGCCGGGACGCTACTTCGACCGAACCTCCCTGACCCCGTACGCGCTGAGCCTCGACGGCTTCGACGTCGAGTACGTCGACCCGGGTCGGCCGGGTGCGGGGCAGGCGGGCAGCTTCGCCGCCCACCTCTCCATCCGCGAGCCCGGCGACGACGACAGCCGGGCCGAGACGGTGCGGGTGAACGCGCCGATCGAGGTGAACGGCGACCGCATCTACCTTCTCGGCAACGGCTACGCGCCGATGATTACGATCCGCAACGCCGCCGGCGACATCGTCTACCAAGAGCCGCAGCCGTTCCTCCCGCAGGACTCCGCGATGACCTCGCTCGGTGTGATCAAAGTCCCGGACGGTCTACCCGAGCAGGTTGGACTCATCGGCTTCCTCTACCCGACGCAGAGCACACTGGAAAGTGGCGCCTACTACTCGGTGTTTCCCGACCTCATCAACCCGCTGATGACGTTCAACGTCTTCACCGGCGACCTCGGCATCGACGACGGCACGCCGCGCTCCGTGTATCAGCTCGACACCCAGTCCATGACCCAGCTCACCGGCGGCGACACCGGGGTCGACTCGATCGAGCTCGCCCCCGGCCAGACCGCCGACCTCCCCAACGGGATGGGCACCATCACCTTCGAGGACCTCACCGTCACCGAGGGCGCCGAGGAACCAGTGAAACGCTTCGTCTCCCTGCAGATCCAGCGCGATACCGGAGCCACCTGGGTGCTCATCTTCTCCATCCTTGCCACCGTGGGCCTCGTCACCGGGCTCCTCGTGCCTCGCCGCCGACTGTGGGTGAAAGCCACCTTCACTGAACCCGTCGTCGGCGAACGCAAGGTCAGGATCGAGTACGCGGGCCTCGCCCGTGGCGAGGATCCCGGCCTCGTCCGGGCTGTCGAGCAGTTCCGGGACAGCCACCTGTCAGCCATCGCCGAACAACTACCGCCGCCACACTTCAAGAAGGGAACCCCATGACCCGGCCCCCGCACACCGTGCAGAAACCGAACAAGAAGATGAGCACCTCGCAGAAGACGGCGCTCATTGCGATCCCAGCCGTGCTGCTCGTCGCGCTCATTGTCATCCTCATCTCGGTGCTCAACCGGCCCGAGGTCCAGGCGCCGAGCGATGCGTCGAACGGCGGCGAAACGGGAGGAGGGGGAACCCCCTCCCAGAGCGAGGTGCCGCTGGTGCAGGAGAACTCGCACGTCCTCGACGACGCCGGCGAGGGTGCACCGGTGCTCGTCGAGTTCCTCGACTTCGAGTGCGAGGCCTGCGGCGCCGTCTACCCGGTGATCGAGGAGATCCGGAAGCAGTACGACGGTCAGATCACCTACGTCGCCCGGTACTTCATCACCAACCACACTAACTCGATGAACGCCGCCCTCGCCGTTGAGGCCGCGTCGCAGCAGGGCAAGTTCGAGGAGATGTACCAGAAGCTCTTCGAATCCCAGCCCGAATGGGCGGAGCAGCAGACCTCCCAGGCCGACAAGATCCGCAGCTACGCCGAGGAACTCGGGCTCGACATGGCGGCCTTCGACCAGGCCGTCGCCGATCCAGCAACCCAGGCCCGGGTCGAAGAAGATCACAACGCCGGCATGGCGCTCGGCGTCCGCGGCACCCCGACGTTCTTCCTGAACGGCGAACTGTTCCAACCCCAAACGGTCACCGACATCACCGACGCGCTCGACGCAGCGATCGCGGAGAGTAAGGAGTAGCCATGGATTTGCAGCTGCAGGCCACGCTCGACGAGTTCTCCGTGATCGCCGTCTGGTCGGCGATCACGGTCTACGTCCTCGCGTTCCTGGCCTTCGCCTACGATCTGTCGCAGCGCGCCTCGGCGGCACCCGTCAAGCAGCGAGAGGCGGTCCTCGTCGGGGCGGCCGGAGGCCCGGCGTCCGTGCCGCAGAGCAGCGGAGAGGAGGAGAGCCTCCGGGTGCCCGGTGCGGAACGGTCGCGCCGCTACTGGGCGCGCCTGGGCATCGCCTTCACCGGGCTGGGGTTCCTGCTCCACCTGGCCGCCACCGTCGCCCGCGGGATCGCAGCCGAGCGGGTGCCGTGGGCGAATATGTACGAGTTCGCCCTCATCGGCACTCTGCTGATCGTCGCCGTCTACCTCGTCGCACTGCGCTGGTATGACCTCCGGTTCCTCGGGGTCTTCATCGTTGGCATGGTGGTGTTCTTCCTCGGCGGCTCGACGATCTCCTTCTATGTCGAAGTGACCCCGCTGATGGATCCGCTCAAGAGCATCTGGCTCATCATCCACGTCTTCGTCGCGTCGCTCGCCACGGCGCTGCTCGCGATCGCGGCAGGACTCTCGGTCATGCAGCTGCTGCAGGCGCGCCGCGAACGGATCAAGGCCGCCGGTGGCGACGAGGTGGCCCCGGACCGCGGCTACCTGCGCACGCTGCCGAGCGCCGAGGCGCTCGAAACGCTCGCCTACCGCTTCGCGATCCTCGGCTTCATCTTCTGGACATTCACCCTCATCGCCGGGGCGATCTGGGCGAACGAGTCCTGGGGCCGCTACTGGGGCTTCGACGTCAAAGAGGTCTGGACGTTCGTGATCTGGGTGATCTACGCCGGCTACATCCACGCCCGCGCCACCCGCGGCTGGCGGGGGACGAAGTCCGCATGGCTGTCGCTCATCGGCTTCGCCACGGTGATCTTCAACTTCACCATCGTCAACCTCTACTTCCAGGGCCTGCACGCCTACTCCGGCGTCAGCTGAGTCGCCCCACGACCACACCCGAGATGCGAGCACCAGGAAGGAAGCCGCGATGACGACCACGGAGACACGACCGCCTCGCGACGACCCCGCCGCGTCCCGCGCGGCGGCACCGCGCACCGCGCAGACGTCGCGCAGCTCAGCGGTCGTGCGCGGCCTGCCGTGGGGCGCAGCGATCCCGGTCGCCGCCCTCTCGGGCCTGCTGCTCGACCTCGCGTTCCCCAGCCTCGGCTGGTGGCCGCTCGCCTTCCTGAGCATCGCCGGCGGCCTGTGGACGCTCGGGGGCCGCAGCATCGGGGGAGTGTTCGCCGTGGGACTGGCCTACGGCGCCGCGTTCACCTTCACGCACCTCATGTGGGTCGTGCAGTTCCTCGGCCCGATCCCATGGATCGCGCTCGCCGGGTTCGAAGCGCTGCTCTTCGCGCTCGGTGCGATCCCGATCGCCCTCGCCTACCGCTGGGCCGCAACCAGTCCGCACCGCGCGGTACGGACCCTGCTGCTTCCCGCGCTCATCGCGGCGCTGTGGACCGCGCGCGAGCTCGTCCTTGGCTCCTGGCCTTACGGCGGGTTCCCCTGGGGCCGGATCGGCATGTCGCAAGCCAACGGCCCCTTCGCCGAGGTCGCCTCCTGGGTCGGAGTGACCGGCCTCACCTTCCTCATCGTCTGGTTCTGCGCCAGCGTCGTCGGCTGGACCACTCGGCCCGCACCACGGAAGCTCACCGGGCTGCTCCCGGCCGCGGTGATCCTCGCCCTGCTCTTCGTGCCGGCGTTCCCCACGACCGCGGCCGGCAGCCTCCGCATCGGCTGGGTGCAGGGCGACGGGCCCGCCGGCTACTTCGACGCGCGCGGCCCGGGCGACGTGCTCGCCGCCCAGCGGCAGGCGAGCGAGACGATCCTCGGCGAGCCGATGGATCTGCTCGTGTGGCCCGAGGGCGGCGTCGACTCCGATCCGTTCAGGACGCCGGGGACCGCCCGCACCCTCGATGAGCTCGTGGAACAGGCAGGTGCGCCGCTGCTCATGAACGCGGCCACCGCGCGCGACGAGCACACCTACAACACCTCGATGCTCTGGGAGGGCGGCGGCGCCGAACAGCTGCACGACAAGGTGAATCCGGTGCCCTTCGGCGAGTATGTGCCCGACCGGTGGTTCTACGAACTTATCGTGCCCGACCTCGTCGGCCTCATCCAGCGCGAATACACACCCGGCACGAACCCGCCGCTCGTCGCCGTCGACGGCATCCAGGTCGGGCTCGCGATCTGCTTCGATGTGATCTACGACTCGGTGATCTGGGACGGGGCACGCGGAGGGGCGCAGTTCTACGCCTTCCAGACCAACAACGCCGACTTCCGGGGCACCGACGAGAACCTGCAGCAGCTCGAGTTCGCGCGCATGCGCGCCATCGAAACCGGTCGAGCCGTCGTGAACGTGTCGACCGTGGGCACCAGCCAGGTCATCGCCCCCGATGGCACCGTGATCGCCGGCGCCCCCGCCAACACACCTGCCGCCGCCGTCACCTCCGTGCCGCTGCGCACAGGGCTCACCCCGGCCGTCCTCGTCGGCCCGATCCTCACCCTGATCATCCCGATCGCCGCGATCGGCGGGCTCCTCACCCTGCGTCTGCTGCAGCGGCGATGGAACCGCCTGTCCACCCCCCACCCCTGTTGAGGTCGCGGACGCGACCGAATCCCCACTGAAAGCATCATGACCCACGAACTCCCGCAGGATCCACCCGTCGATGAGGGCGCACGGCCCGCAGCGCGGCCCACGGGCCGCCGCCCCGCCCGCAGGCTGCTGTTTGCCTACAGCTGCGCCATCGCGGCATTGACGATCGCCATCGACGTGATCAGCAAGCAGCTCGCCCTCCACTCCCTCGACACCGAAACCCGCATCCCTCTGCTCGGCGATCTGCTCGGACTGCAGCTCGCCTTCAACACCGGGGCCGCATTCTCGATCGGCTCCCAGCTCACCCCCTTCATCACGCTGCTCGGGATCGTCGCCTCCGTGCTCCTCGTCAGGGCGGCGCTGCGCACGAAGCGCCGGATCTACGCCGCGGCAGTCGGACTGATCCTCGGCGGTGCCATTGGCAACCTCGTCGACCGTATCTTCGCCCCGCCCGGGTTCGGCAGCGGCGCCGTCACCGATTTCCTCGCCTACGGCGAGCTGTTCATCGGCAACCTCGCCGACGTCGCGATCGGTGCCGGCATCGTGCTCTATCTGTTCGGCGCCTGGCGCATCCGTGCAAGCTCCCGCACATCGCCCGCAACCGCCGACGGTTCAGCGGCAGCCACGGCGCCAGAGGAACCGAACCCAGATACCGCGACAGCCCGGCTGGAGAGGACGCACCCATGACGCAGAGGCAGCAGGCCCCGTCCTACCAGCGCAACGCGCTCCTCCCCGGTTTCATCGCACTCGCCACGCTCATCGTCGCCGTCGCCTTCGTCGGCAGCGACTGGTTCACGGTCTTCCGTTTCGTGGTCTCGATTCTTGCGCTCATCGTCGCCTGGTTCGCCGTCCAGGCACGCCACTGGTGGTGGGTGCCCGTATTCGTCGCGATCGCGGTGCTCTGGAACCCCGTGTATCCGTTCCCGTTCAGTGGCATCTTCTGGATCCTTGCCCAACCGATCGCCGGCAGCACGTTTCTGCTCGCCGGAATCCTCATCAGGAAGCCACGCACCTGACCACAGCCCGGATCGCACCGGGTTTCAGCCCCAGGGAGAGAGACCATATGAGACACACGAAGTCCAGCCGCATCAGGCGCATCTCCGTGAGCCTTGTCGTCGGAGGCGCCATGGTGGCGCTGGTGTTCAGCAGTCCCGGCGGCAGCGGCACCGCCGCGCATGCGGTGGACCTGCCCACCTGGGACGACGTCCAGGCCGCGAAGCAGAACGAGGCGACGGCGGCGGCGAAGGTGCAGGAGATCGAGCAGCTCATCGCGCAGAGCGAAGCCGAGCTGGAACGCCTCCGCACGGCGACCGAGACCGCCAACGCCAAATGGCAGGAAGCCGAAACCGCCGCAGAAGAGGCGGCGCAGCGGGCACAGGAACTCGAAACCGAAGCGAGCGCGAGCCGGGAGGAGGCCAGAGAGGCCTCCGATCAAGCGAGCGACATCATCTCCCAGCTCTACCGCTCCGGAGGCGTCGACCACAGCACGGAAGTGTTCTTCCAGGCCGACGCTGAAACCACCGATGCCCTGTTGAATCGGCTCGCCATGATGGAACGCGCCACGCAACGCAACTCCACGATGGCTGAACGCGCCCAGCTCGCATTGAACACGGCCGCGTCGCTCGGCGAACAGGCCGAGGTGGCGCAGGAGGCACGCGACCAGCTCGCCAGCGAGGCCGAGGCAATGGCGCAGACCGCAGCGGAGAACCTCGACGACCAGCGTGTGCAGTTCCTCGAACAGGAGGCCCAGCAGCAGGAATTGCAAGCGCAGCTCGCGGCGCTCAAGGATGCGACCACCACAACGGTTTCCGGTTACGAGGAGCGCCTCCGGATCGAGGAAGAGCAGCGCCGGAACCAGCAGGCCGCGGGCGGCGGCGGTGGCGGCGGTGGCACACCCGGGGGGAGCGGCTGGTACCAGCCCGTGCCGATCTCCTGGATCTCCACCTACTTCCGCCAGCCGTGGAGCCACACGGGACTCGACCTCCCCGCCGGCTGCGGCACGCCGATCGTGGCCCCCGCATCCGGAACGGTCGTCGTCGCCGGCTGGGTCGACAACTTCGGCGGATACATGACGTACCTCAATCAGGACAACGGCTATCAGACCCGTTTCGCCCACCAGATCGGCACCCCGCCCGTGTCCTACAGCCAATGGGTCCCCGCCGGAGCAGTGATCGGGTACGTCGGCAACACCGGCATGAGCTTCGGCTGCCACGTCCACTATGAAGTGCTCTCCGGCGCTGCATTCGTCGACCCCACTCCATTCATCTAGCACCATGACGCCGCACCTCATGAGACCAGAGCACGACGTGGCGCCAGCACAGCCTTTCAACCCCGAGAAGAGGAGGAGAAACCCGCTCTTTAGGCATTCCGCACTCGGCGACCGTGTCCACTACATGTGTTCTGCCGACCGGATCGGGCGGACACAGCCGGTACTCCGAGCAGGATCCGCCGCCGTGATCATCGGCAGCGAAGGAATGACCTTTAGTGCGATCCAGCTGCTATGGGCCCTCAGCAATGTGAGCGTGCTCGCCACCGCCTCACAGCTCGTTACAACGACAGGGTGCACGATCAACGTCGCCAACTCCTCCCGGGTGCGTCGACTGATCGAGAGGGGAACGGCCTCCAGAGACTTTCAGGCTCGAAGATCCTCCTCAACCGTCGCCACGACAACTACGACGCCCCGGGGTGTGTCAGGAAGGGAACAGGTGTACTCGCTGCAATCACACGCAGCCGCGTCAAGCGACTGCGTGTGCGACGCCGTTTCGGTGTATTCGAGCCCAGTTCTAGCTCCATGACGATGCAAGTACCCGCCCCCGAGCATGATCCCACCTCGATCGAACATCAGCCCAGTCGCCGGGCTCGCGGGGCACGACCGGGCTGGTCGTTCCTGCGCTCACGCCGGTGGCTCGGCTACTACGGACTCTTCGTCGTCTTCTCCGTCGTGTGTGTCTGGCTCGCCGACTGGCAGTTCGATCGCCGAAGCGACGCCCGAGCGGAGATCAACCGCATCGAACAGAACTACAACGCACCCGCGGTCCCGATCGCGACCGCGGTCCCCGACCCTGCAAGCTTCGACGAGGATGCGCTGAAATGGCAGACCGCCACCGTGCGCGGAGAATATGTGGGCGATCCCTTCCTCGCCCGCAACCGTCCCGGTCCCGAGGGGGTCGGCTCCCAGCTCCTCCAACCCCTGCGCACCGAGGAGGGGCTCTTGTTCTTCGTGGATCGCGGCTGGGTATCCGTGAACGGCAACGAGGCCAACGCCAGCGACACCTGGCTCGCAAGCGCCCCGGCGGCCCCGAGCGGGCCGGTCGAAGTCGAAGTCCGACTCCGGGCGAGCGAACCACAACTCGCCGGCCGCCTCTCCCAGGGGAGAACCGTCGCGAGCATCAACCTGCCCGAGCTCGCCCGGGTCGGCGGCTTCGACGCCGCCTACACCGGAGCCTATGGGATGCTCGTTCGCGAATCGCCCGAAACAGCAACCGGCCTGCTCCCCGACCCACCGGAGCGAGACGAGGGGCCGCATCTGTCATATGCGCTGCAGTGGTATGTGTTCATCGTCATCGCCGCCTTCGGCGTCGTTTACGCCGCCCGGCAGGAACACCGAGGGCTGAACGCGGGCAGCGAGGCCGTGCTCCGGCAGCAACAGCGTGCTGAGGCGCGCAAGGCGCGTCGCGGCACGACCGATGCCGAAGAGGAAGACGCCTACCTCGCAGGGTAGAACCCGAGACCCCGGGCGTCCTGGCCGAGGCGCCGTCCCGCTGCAGGTCGATGAAAGGAGCTGAGGTGGATCTTGCCGTCTGGATCACGCAGTTGCTTCTCATGTCTGCCCTGATCGCTGTTATTGCCGCTGCCGGGGCACCTCCGCGAGACGGACGAGAGAGCCCGTCGGCGCGAGAGGAGTTCGATGATCTTGTCTACCGGTTGCGCGGTTTCGCCACCAGGCTGAAGAGCCGATGGCAGCGGTGCGGCACACGGAAGAAACGTCCCCCACGCCGCTGACGGACGCCCGAGATACAACGGGGAGCGGAGTTGCCGCTATCTACTACAAGTTGTAGATTTACTCTGTGCTTGCTGCTCCCTGGGACTGGATCCTGACTGTCCTGTTCGCGTCGACGGGTGTCTACTGCCTCTGGCATCTTTCCGCTTCGTGGGATCGCTCTACCAGCAGGCCTGATCGTGCGGTCGATGTGTTGCATACGGTCATGAGCGTGTCGATGATCGCAATGATCTGGTTCCCGACGGGCTCGGTCGGCACCTGGGTGCAGATTGTGGCGTTCGGGGTGGTGAGCCTCGTGATTGCAGGATACGCGAGCGCGAAGGCAGTCCCTGCAGGTGTGCGTGTTGATCTCGGCATTCATGTGCTGCTAGCGGGGGCGATGGTGTGGATGCTTGCGGCTATGCCTCTCATGATGAGTGGAATCCCGGCGCCAGGTGCTGGCGGTGGCGGACACGACGGGCACGGTGCGACGTCCGTGCCCGATGCAGCGGCCGTGAGCGCGGAAGCACCGGCATGGGTGTTGCTGGTGACCTGGGCTCTGGTCGTGCTCTGTGTCATCGCGATGGGCTGGTGGGTATACCGATTCTCCCGTGAACGGACGCACCGCTCGCATGTGATGTGTCATATCGGTATGGCCCTCGGCATGGGGGTCATGCTGGCCCTCATGATCAGCTGATTCTGCTCTTATTTCCCCAGGAAGGTGCGCATGACCACTCCGCAGACAGACCGTGCCGATGAGCGGTCGACCGACGATTCGAGACGGGCGCTCCCGCGAGCACGATGGTGGCGAGACGGCTTCCGGCCGCTGCTTGCACGTCTGCACTTCTTCATCGGCGTATTCGTGGGCCCGTTCATCTTGATTGCCGCAGTCACCGGGCTCATGTACGCCGCGACCCCCGCAATCGAGCAGATCGTGTACCGGGACACGCTCACAGTCGCACCATCCGGACCACCTCTTCCGCTTGCGCAACAGGTGAGCGCAGCCCAAGAAGCCTAAGT
Source organism: Leucobacter triazinivorans (assembly GCF_004208635.1). Classification (NCBI taxonomy): domain Bacteria; kingdom Bacillati; phylum Actinomycetota; class Actinomycetes; order Micrococcales; family Microbacteriaceae; genus Leucobacter; species Leucobacter triazinivorans. The sequence goes on from NZ_CP035806.1 coordinate 2,804,595, forward strand.
CGACGGCACCCTCATCGAGGTGCGCCCGGCCACCAACCCAGATGACGTCACCCGCGTCACCTTCTCGACCAAATCCGATCCCGCTGACCGAGACCTTACCGTGTTCATCAACCCATACAGTGGTGAGGTAACGAACACGCTGCCAACCTTCGGTGAGTGGTTGCCCGTACGCTCGTGGTTCGACGACCTGCACCGGACGCTGTTCCTCGGTGATGTCGGAAGGCTCTACAGCGAGCTCGCGGCGAGCTGGCTGTGGGTACTCGCCGCGTCCGGCCTCAGCATCTGGGTGTTCCGCAGAGTCCGCAAAGGCAGGCGGCGGACTCTGGTCATCCCCACGCGCGAGGCAAAGGGGCGCGGGCGGTTGATGGGATGGCACGGTGCGCTCGGCGTGTGGCTCGCACTCGGCATGCTCTTCCTCTCGGCCACCGGCCTGACCTGGTCTCAGTATGCCGGAACGAACGTCGGGAACCTTCGAGAAGCACTCGACTGGACCACCCCGTCCGCCGCAGCAGCGCTCCCTGAGAACACCGAGGTTCCCGAGATTGCGGAGCAGGAGCTTCCGGCGGCTCTCGAACGCGCCGCGGAGAGCGCCCGCGACGAGGGACTCGACGGGATCATCAAGATCGTGCCCGCCGAGAGCGGTGAGGCATGGACGGTGTCCCAGGCGCAACGCAGCTGGCCCGAGAAGCAGGACTCCATTTCGGTAAACCCGGCCACCGGGGAAGTGTTATCCCGAGTCGACTTCGCCGACTGGCCGCTCGCGGCGAAGCTCGCCCGCTGGGGAGTCGACGCGCACATGGGCCTGCTCTTCGGTGCTGCCAACCAGATCGTGCTGGGGGCGCTCGCAATCGGGATCATCTTCATGATCCTCTGGGGATACAGGATGTGGTGGCTGCGACGCCCAACTACGCGTGCCGCGCGTTCGAGCTACCTGCGTCCACCCGGCGCTGGGCGGACGCCCACCCGCGTCGCGATCTTCGTGATCGCTCTCCTCGGTGTCGGAGCTGACCTATTCGCGCCCGCACTCGGTGGCTCGCTCATCCTGTTCCTCGCCGTCGATCTCGCCCTCGGTGCTTTCATAAGGCGACGAGCCTCCCGTCCGGATAGCACGGAGCGAAAGCACCGCTCCACCTCAGTACGGTGACTGCTCAACGCTGCGATGGTTGACACCACCCCTAAGCAGCAGATCGAGCCGTGTGACGTTGATTCACCCCCAGATGACCAACATGCGGTAGAGCATGACGGCGATCGCGAAGTTGACGACCACCAGCACGAGGTTCGCCGAGCGGCGACGATCTACAAGAGCCCAGAACGCGGCACCGAACGGGATGAGAGTCGCGACGATGAGGTACATCCAGAACTCGAGCGGATCGCCCTCGGCAGGATTGCCCGCGCATGGCTGCACGATGCCGATGACCACCTGCGCGATGAGCAGGATCCCGACGAGCAGGGTCGCGCCGAGCGTGTAGTCGTTGGGCCCGCGCTTCCGGGCGTACTCGACGATACAGACGACCATCGCGAGGAGGGCGACGACGACCTGGACGATGCCGAACCAGACGATCATGAGGCGATGGCGGAGTCGGCGGTCACGGCTCAAGAGTATTCTGGCGCTGCTGCGCATTTGCCCCGGAGGAGGCCGGCGGTCCTCCCACCGAGGAGAGTCGACCGAGCGCAGCTTCCAGCGGCCCCTGCCCGACCAGCAGACTCCATGCCACGGAGAGCACCACGGTGGTGATCGTGATCGGGAGGAAAGGGTCGAGGTCGCGGAAGGCATGCTCGTGGGCGGAGCCGAGCAGCATCGTCGACGCGGCCGCCCACACCACGATCTGCAGCACATAGGCCGTCAACGGCATCGATCCCACCGCCCGCAGCGGGAAGGTCAGCCAGGGCCACCGACCCCCAGCGCACAACAGCAGGCACAGGCCGATCGCCGCGATCGCGAAGCCGCCGCTCCCGATCGCCTCGAGCACGCCGCTCGAATGCGGATCCGCCGTCCACCAGGCAGCAAGGAACGGTCGATCAGCCGACTCCTCCGACGACTCCGCGCCGGGGGAGAGACTGTATCCGGCTACCGCCAGCAACGTGCCGAGGCCGAGCGCCGCCCACTGCACCCGCTGCGACCACATCCCCGCGCGCGCCAGACCGAGGCCCGCGAGGGTGAACGCGACCCACAGCGGAAACGGATAGTTCCATCCGATGTAGTGCCCGGTGAGCCAGCCCTCATAGCTCTCCCACCATGGCGAGGCGTTCGCCCACACGACCAGGGGCGAGGCCACGAGCGCGACGGTCGCGGCCGCGAGGAACAGCCGCGAGGCGCGCTGGGTGAGCAGGGGAAGCGCCAGCACGAAGATGATCGCATACGTCGGCAGGATGATCGCGGCCGGCACGTCGAAACTGATGAGCAGCACGCCGAGAAGCCAGATCACCAGCGCCCGGATTACCACCTTGAGCCTCGCCCGGCCGAGCCCGGCGCCGTTCGGGGGCGTCGGGCCGCCGGTGGACAGGCCCAGCGAGACGCCGGCGAGCGTGGCGAAGAGGATCGAGGAGCGACCGGTCACGACCGAGCCCCAGGTCGACGGCTCCGTCCACGAGAGCGAGCCGAGCCAGAGCAGATGCGCTGCCAGCATCCCGAGTACTGCGAGACCGCGGGCGAGGTCGACCCCAGCGACCCGGCCAGGCCCGTTCAGCCGCTGCCAGTTCTGCGCGATGCGACGGCGCAGCGGAGCCGTGACGGTGCGCATCACGCTCCGCCGTTGATCCCGCGCCGTCTGCTCATGGGTGCTTGATGCCCGCCGGTTCGTCCTCGCTGATGTGCGCCGTCTCGATCTGGAAGGTCGAGTGGTTGACCGAGACCTCGAAGTGCTCGGCTACGCACGCCTTCACCGCATGGAGCATCTCGGCCGCATGCCCGTCGGTGAAGCACTCGTCCTCGACGACGACATGGGCGGTGATCGTCGGCAGGCCGGTCGCGACCGTTGATGCGTGCAGATCGTGCACATCCTTGACGTGCTCGAGTTCGAGGATGTGCGCTCGCACCAGGTCGAGTTCGAGGCCCTTGGGGGTGAACTCCATGAGCACGCTCGTCGTCTCGCGCATCAGCTTGAAGGCGCGGGGCACGATGAGCGCCGCGATGAAGAGCCCGGCGAGCGCGTCGGCGCGCTGGAAGCCGGTCGTCGCGATCACGATCGCGGCGACGATCACGCCCAGGGAGCCGAGCGCGTCGTTGAGGACCTCGAGGAACGCGGCGCGCATGTTGAAGTTCGCGCCGCGGCTCGAGGACAGGATGAGGATGGCGGTGATGTTCGCCACGAGGCCGACGATGCCGAAGACTAGCAGCTCGGTCGCGGGCACCTCCGGCGGCTCGAACAGGCGCCGGATGCCCTCGATGGCCGTGTAGAAGCCGACCACGAGCAGGAGCGTCGCCTGCCCGAGTGCAGCGATCACCTCGATGCGGCGGAACCCCCAGGTGCGCCTCGACGTCGCCGGCCGCAGCATCAGCGTCGCCGCGATCAGCGCGACCAGCAGCCCCGAGGCGTCGGTGATGGCATGCGCGGTGTCGGTGAGCAGAGCGAGGCTGCCGGTGATGACGGAGCCGACGGCCTGCGCCACGACGATCGTCGCGGTGATGCCGAAGGCGATCCAGAGCTTGCGGCGGTAGTCGCCGGGCTGTCCCGCCTCAGTCGCGCTCGGCCCGTGATCATGCCCTGCACCCATTCGGGGCCTCCGTTCTCGTTCGACACCAATCAATACACTTCATTATATAGATAACATCGCCATATGGCGATGTTATCTTGCGTGGGCGTACTGCGGGTTCGCCCGACCTGGAATGGTTGCCGAATCGGAGATATCATCGTCACATGACGATGCAAGCCGAACGATCGCGCGAGTTGCCGACGATCGCCGAGGCCGAGGCGCTCATTTCAGCCGCGGCCCTCTTCCACAGCCTCGGAGACCCCTCCCGCCTGGTGATCCTGCAGCACCTGCAGCTCGGCGAGCACCGCGTCGTCGACCTGGTGAAGCACCTCGGACTCTCCCAGAGCACCGTCTCCAAGCACCTCGCCTGCTTGAAAGACACCGGCATGGTCGTCTCCCGCGCGGAGGGGCGGGCCTCAATGTACTCCCTCGCGCAGCCCGACGCCGTCGTCGCGATCCTCGCCGCGGCCGAGAAGATGCTCGCGCTCACGGGGGACGCGGTACGACTGTGCCCGCAGCATCATCAGCACGACTGAGCGACGTCCTTAGCGCCCGGTGATGATGAGCCACATCAGCAGGACGTTCAACGCCGCCAGGAAGATGGCCGCGAGAACTCCGGCGGTTGTCGTGAGTGCGCGGTTGCGGAAGCCGCCGAGCACCGCAGGGTTCGCTGTCAGCGCGACCAGCGGAATCAGGGCGAACGGGATACCGAATGACAGCACCACCTGGCTCAGCACCAGCGCGAGCGTCGGGTCGACGCCGAAGGCGAGCAGCGCGAGCGCAGGAACCAGCGTGACCAGCCTGCGAGCCAGCAGCGGCACCCGGAGTCGGAGCAACCCGCGCATGATCTCGGCCCCGGCATAGGCACCCACTGAAGTGCTCGCCAAGCCGCTCGCGAGCAGACCGACCGCGAACAGCGTAGCAACCGCCGGACCGATGCCCTCCCAGAGCGCCGCATAGGCGCCCTCGAGCGTGTCGGTGCCGGAGACGCCGGCGAGATTCGCGGCGGCGAGCAACAGGATGCACAGATTGACCGTGCCCGCGATGAGCATGGCGATCGTGACGTCCCAACGCGTCGCGCGGAGCAGACGAGACGTCGAGATCCCCCGAAGGTCCTCCAATACCACGCCACGAGACACCGGCTGATGTTCGCCGCCGCGCGAACGTCCCACCGTGGGAGTAAACCGATCCCTGGCCAGGGCGCTATGCGCGTAGATGGCATGAGGCATGATCGTCGCGCCGAGAATCGACGCCGCCAGCAGCACGGAATCGGTGCCCTCGAATCTCGGCACCAGACCCTCGGAGATCCCCGCCGGATCGGGCGGCGCGACGAACACGCCATAGGCGAAACCGATCGCGATGATCACGATGAGCCCCATCACGATGAACTCGAACGGCTTTGCGCCATCCCGCGACTGCACGGCCAGGAGCGCGATCGAGACGGCGCCAGTGATGATGCCGCCCCACACCAGCGGCACATCGAAGAGGAGATACAGGGCGACGGCTCCGCCGATGACCTCGGCGATGTCCGTGGCCATGGCGACGAGTTCAGCTTGCAGCCAGTACAACCGCCGCGCCCACGGTCGACGGATACGGCGCCCCAGCACCTCGGGGAGGCTCTGCCCGGTGACGACCCCGAGCTTGGCGGAAAGGTACTGGATCAACCAGGCGATGATATTGCCCAGCACCACCACCCAGACGAGCAGATACCCGTAGCGGGCCCCCGCGGTCATGTTGCTGGCGACGTTCCCGGGGTCGAGATACGCGACACCGGCAACCAACGCGGGGCCGATGAGCCACACCACCCGTCGCGGAGCCGCCGTATGCTGCCCGCGAGCAGCTATATTCGTCATGCCGAAATCATATGTTCGGAGGGCCTAAGTTTGCTAGGCAAAGTTGCTCAGAGAGAACTCCTCCTCACCCAGGGGATCGACCAGGAAGCAGGCGACGAGAACGAGGGGTCGCGTGCCTGCGATGCCGACGGTCCCGAGCTCGTTCAGAACTGCACCGGTGGACCCAACCGCAGCAAGACGAGGAAGATCGCAATCACCAACGCGACCACGACGCCGATCGCGAGGGCTGCGTGCCGCAGTGCCCACGCCAGCACGCGCTCGGCGAATATCCGTGGCTGCTCTCCGGCAGTGCCAAGTCGCCACGACCCCGCAAGGAGACCACGGCGGTCGACCCAAAGTTCAAAGAACACCGTCGCGAACGGGATGACCGAGGCGAGCAGCCCCGTCAGGCCGGTACCTGGTCGCCAGCGCCCGTCGATCCATACGCATACCGTGACCACGCAGTAGGTGAGGAACACGAAGCCATGAATGCCACCGGCAGGACGCACCAGGGCATCGGAGGCGCCGGTGAACCGCAACAGGAGTGCGGCGAGCAGGCCCGCCCAGGTCACCGCCTCTGCGAACGCAAACCACTTGAAGACTGAACGAGGGGACATGCGACACGGACTTCCGATGAACAGGGGCGAGCTTAGCTAGGGTGTTCGCCGGCGGACGGCGGCTCAGGCGTGCTGGGAGGCCGCGCGGACGTCAGCGGCTTCGGCGGGAGCCCAAGCTTCGCTCGCTCCTCGTCCTCCATCTTCCTGTAGACGCGGCGTTCGGTGCGATCTGCGCGCGAGATCGCTCGGATGACAAAGTAGAAGAAGGTGCCGATGATCACCGATGGAGTGAGCGACCAGAGCGCATTCACCCACCAGTTCTCCATGCGCAGAGGCTACTGTTGCATGCTGTGAGAATGATCCATTAACTCGACGAGATGTAGAGTTAAGAAATCGACGAGGAGGCGCGACATGGCAGGGGTGCGTAAACGCGAATGGGGCGGGCTCGAAGACGAAGTCATGCAACGACTCCACGAGCAAGAACATGCCGTGAGCGCACGCGAACTGCAGGCCATGTTCAGCGAACCCGTGCCGGCCTACACAACGCTCATGACAACGCTCACCCGCTTGGAAGGGAAAGGCCGCGTCGAACGGATCGGCGATTCGCCCCGCAAGATCAGCTTCCGCCCACTGCGCTCAAGCGAGGAAGAGGCGAGTGAGACGATGACCTCCGCCCTCGAGCAGGCCACCGACCGCCGAGCCGCCCTGCTCGCCTTCGCCGGCAACCTCGCAGATGACGACGTCGCGGCGCTCATGGACGCCTTCGGCGAGGCGACCGCGCACGAGTAATCCGATCGTGTTACTCCTTGCATTCGCCCTCCTCGGCACAGCCATCACCCTGGCCGTGCTCTGCCCGCGGCTCTTCGCCGCCGGGCGCTGGCATCTCTTCCACCCTCGAGCCGCGCTCACCGTCTGGTTCGGGACATTCGGCGTCGGCGTCGTCACCGCATTCTCCGGCATCGCGCTCGGCATTGTCTCCGTCGAATCACTGCGCCACGCGATCCCGCACACGCCCGGCGTGACGGTCTCCGCAGCAGTCTGGGTGGCCGCCGGGATCGCCGGCCTCGCACTGGCCTTCCTCTTCACCTACTCCGGGTCGCTCCAATCGCTCCGCCCCGCCTCCCACTCCCACGCCGTCGCCTACGCGCGAGAAGAGCACGTCGGTTTCACGCTCGTCCGATTCCACTCGGAGACCCCCGAAGCCTATGCTGTTCCCGGCCGACGACCGGAAATCTTCGTCTCCTCGTCAATGGAACAGCTCCTCACCGCGCCACAGCTGCAGGCCGTGCTCGCACATGAGTTCGCGCATCTACGGCATCAGCACGGGCTGGCAATGCGCATCGCACAGATCAACGCGCTGTTCCTCCCGGGCATCCGAGCCAGCCGTGCATTCGAGCGCGCCACCCGTCTGCAGATCGAGCTCGCCGCGGACGATGCCGCCGCCCGGCAGGTCGGTGCTGCGCATCTCGCGAACGCGCTCCTCGTGCTCGCGGCCGCAACGCAGGACGTCGCCATGACCCTCCGGGCGGAGCGGCTGAGCCGGAAACGGTGGCCCGCCCCGGGACGTCGACGGGTCCCGCAGGGACTGCAGGCCGCCTCCCAGCTGCGCTGACAGCAGTGAGCTCGAGTCCGGCGCCAAGCTCCCATACGTCTACATCTTGTAGTCTTGTGCGAGTATTCGAGTGAGAGATCGAGGGGCGATGGACGCGACCAGCAAGCAGGAGCTAACCGTCAACGGTATGACCTGCGGCCACTGCGCACAGACACTGACGGCAGAGCTCGGCACGCTCAGCGGAGTGACCTCCGTCGACGTCGACGCGGCCGCCGGCCGAGCCGTGGTCCATGCCGCGCACCCCCTCAGCACCGAGGTCCTCGCGGGGGCTGTCGGCGAGGCCGGCTTCGAACTCCTGGCAGTGCACGAGCGCACCCAATGAGCGGCAGCGCCGCTTCGCCCGTCCCGGCCGAGGCACACGGGGAGCGCTCACCGAGGCGCACGGCGACAACTCTCGCGATTGTGGCGATCGCCCTCGCCGCGGCGACCGTGCCCCCGATCGTCGCCACCCTCGACATCGGCCCATTCGCCTACGAGCAGCTTTACCTCACCTTCCCCGGCTTCGACGTCGCCGTAATGACCGCGCTTGGCCAGGGCCTCGGCGACCTGGCCGCGACGCTCACCTTCGGCGCCCTGCTCTATCTCTTGTTCTTCCGCGACGCTCGCGGCAAACGGGCCAGACGGATCGAGCCGTGCCTCGAGCTCACCGTGCTGCGCTCCGCCTCCGTCGCCTGGGCGATGGTGTCAGCGGGCATGGTGGTCTTCGAATCGCTCGACGCGAGCGGCATGCCCTTCGCCCGACTCGCGGAACCCGGCGCATTCGCCTTCCTCTACGAGGCGAGCGCCTTTCCCCCCGCGTGGACGGTATCCCTGATCGCGGCAACGATCGTCTCCATCAGTTGCCAGTTCGTCACCCGGTGGACCGGGCTCCTCATTCCGCTCTGGGCCACCTGTTTCGGCATCCTCGCCCCAGTGGTCGTCGGGCAGATCCTCGTCGGTCCGAACCACGACCTCGGCAGCGACGCCGGCACCTATCAGGCGCTCGTCACCGGAGCCGTCTTCGGAGTCCTCGTCATCGCCGCCCTGCGCGCGATGACCGGTCGCACCCTCGACCCGGTCATCGCCACCCGCCTCACGAGGCTCGTGCTCGTTGGCATCCCCGTCATCGGCGCCACCGACCTGCTCCTGGCATGGTTCAAACTCGCCGGATCGAGCCTCCTCGACTCCGCGACAGGCTGGCAGATCCTCGCACGCTGGGCCTGCCTGGGACTCCTCATCGTCGCCCTCCTGAGCTGGCGAGCTGCGCAGCGGACCGACCCGTCCCGTCCGGCCGTCTGGCCGCCAGCCATCGCGACCGTGGCCATCGCCGGATGGCTCGGCATCACCGCGGCGATGACGCGCGTCCCGCCGCCGCACTACTTCCAGCCCACGAGCATCTCCCAGGTATTCCTCGGATTCGACGTCGAAGCCCCGCCATCGCTGCTCGTCTGGTTCACGCACTGGCGGCCCAACCTCCTCTTCATCGTGCTCGCAATCATCGCGATCGCCGTCTACCTCTGGGCGGTGCGCGTGCTGCGCAACCGCGGAGACAAGTGGCCCGTCGGACGCACCATCTCGTGGATCGGCGGCTGGTGCGTCATCGTCTTCATCACGAGTTCCGGCTTCGGGAAGTACTCGGCCCCAGACTTCGGTACGCACATGATCGTGCACATGAGCCTGAACATGCTCGCACCGATCCTCCTGGTGATGGGCGGCATCATCACCCTGTTGCTGCGCGCGACCCGAGCCGACCCGGCGCGACCGGCGGGCCTGCACCACTGGATCACCTGGGTGCTGCACTGGAAGGTACTCCGCTTCGTCTTCAACCCCCTGTTCGTGTTCGTGCTGTTCGTGGGCTCCTACTACGGGCTCTATTTCAGCGGCATCTTCGAAGAGGCGATGCGGTTCCACTGGGCGCACCAGCTCATGAACGTCCACTTCATCATCGCCGGGTACCTCTTCTACGGGCTCGTGATCGGCGTCGACCGACCCCCGCGCCCACTGCCGCACATCGGCAAGCTCGGCTTCGTGCTCGCCGCGATGCCGTTCCACGCCTTCTTCGGCGTGATCCTGATGATGGCCGACGGCGAGTGGATCGCGCAGAACTTCTACCTCTACTTCGGGCTGCCCTGGACCGACCTCCAAGCCTCCCAGTACCTCGGCGGCGGCGTCGCCTGGGCCGGCGGCGAAATGCCGCTGCTGCTCGTCATCATCGTGCTCGGCATCCAATGGTCGCGGCAGGATGCGAAAGAGGCCCGCCGCAAGGATCGGCACATGGACTCCGGCCGCGACGAGGAGTTCGACGACTACAACAAGATGCTCGAAACCCTCGCCAAGCGGCGACAGGCCACAGGCCCCGGGCGTCCCGCACCCCGGAGCGACGAGGAGACCCAGCAGTGAGTCTCACCACGGACGTCGTCGAGCCGCTGCAGCTCGACGTCTCAGGGATGACCTGCGCCGCCTGTGCGGGCCGTGTCGAGCGCGCCCTGAACAAGATCGAGGGCGTCACCGCGAGCGTGAACTACGCGACCGAGCGCGCCATCGTCTCCGGTCTCGGTACCGCCCGCGCGGGCGAGGCCCTCGAGCGCGTCGAGAAAGCCGGCTACGGCGCCCGCATCCACGACGAAGCGGACGACGCCTGGTCCAAGCGCGCCACCGAGGTGCGCATCACCTCGCTGCGGCGACGGCTGATCCTCGCCGCCGTGCTCACGGTACCGCTCATGGATCTCACGATCGTGCTCGCCCTTGTCCCCGAGTGGCGTTTCCCCGGCTGGGAGTGGCTTTGCGTCGCCCTCGCCGTGCCGATCGTCACCTGGGCGGCCTGGCCGTTCCACAAGGCGACCCTCAGAAACCTCCGCCACGGCGACGTCAGCATGGACACCCTCGTCTCCCTCGGCATCACTGCCTCCTTCGGCTGGTCGGTAGTGACGCTGCTGTTCGGCATCGAGGGGGGCGGGACTAGGTACTGGCTCGGTATCGGCGCCACCCCCGAGGGGGCGAACGCCATCTACCTCGACGTCGCCGCCGGTATGACCACCTTCCAGCTGGCGGGCCGTTACTTCGAGACCCGCTCCCGCCGCAAGGCCGGCGACGTGCTCGGCGCGCTCAGCGAGCTCGCCGCCACGCACGTCCGCATCCAGCGCGACGGCGCCGAAGAGATCGTGCCCGCCTCCGCGCTCCGCGTCGACGACGTGTTCGTCGTGCTGCCGGGCGAAACCCTCCCTGCCGACGGTACCGTGGTCGCCGGCAGCGCCGACATCGACGCCAGCATGCTCACCGGCGAACCGCTCCCCGTTGCCGCCGGACGCGGTGACACCGTGATCGGGGGCACGATCAGCACCAACGGCCGCCTCGAGGTGTGCACGAGCTCCGTGGGTGCGCACACTCAGCTCGCGCAGATGGCCGCCCTCGCCGAGCAGGCCCAGGCCCGCAAAGCTCGCGTGCAGACTCTCGTCGACCGCGTCACCCGCTACTTCGTGCCCGGCGTGATCGTCCTAGCTATCTTCGTCACCGCCGGGTGGATGCTCGCCGGCCGCTCATTCGAGGAAGCCTTCGGGATTGGCATCTCCACCCTCATCATCGCCTGCCCCTGCGCCTTGGGGCTCGCCACCCCGACCGCGCTCATGGTCGGCATCGGCCGGGGCGCCAGCCTCGGGATCCTCGTCAAGGGGCAGGACGCGCTCGAGGCGAGCGGCACGATCACCACGGTGGTGCTCGACAAGACCGGCACCCTGACCACCGGCGAGATGAGCGTGCGCAGCATCGCCGCTGTCCCCGGCGTTGGCGAACACGAGCTGCTGCGCATCGCCGCCTCAGTCGAGCAGGGGTCTGAGCACCTCATCGCCCGCGCCATCGTCGCGGCCGCGAAGCAGCAGATCACCGACCTCGACCATGTCAGAGACTTCATCGCCGTACCGGGCCGGGGCGCCTCCGGCACCGTCGCCGGCGACACCGTTCTGATCGGCAGCCTTGCCTACATGGACGAGCAGGGCGTCTCCACCGGAGCCGCCCGCGTCTACCTCACCGAAGCCGACCCCACTGAGTCGCCCGTGTTCGTTGCCCAGGCGGGACGCCTCATCGGTCGCTTCGGCCTCGCTGACACCATCAAGCCGAACGCCCGGGCCGCGATCCAGGCGCTCCGGCAGCAGGGCCTCACCACGGTGCTGCTGACCGGCGACTCCCGCGCCGTCGCCGAGGAGATCGCCGGCACCCTCGGCATTGACCGCGTCTGTGCCGAAGTGCTGCCCGCCGAGAAGGCCGATGCGATCCGCGAGCTGCAGGCTGCGGGGGAGCGGGTCGCTATGGTCGGGGACGGCATCAACGACGCCGTCGCCCTCGCCGCCGCCGATCTCGGCCTTGCCGTCGTCTCCGGCACCGACATCGCCCTCAAGTCGGCCGACATCATCCTCGTGCGGGAGGACCTCGCCGTGATCCCCGAGGCGATCGAGCTGTCGCGGCGCACCCTGCGCACCATCCGCGTGAACCTGGGCTGGGCGTTCGGCTACAACCTTGCCGCGATCCCGATCGCCGCCGCCGGATTCCTGAACCCCCTCATTGCCGCCGGTGCGATGGCGCTCTCCTCGGTGCTCGTCGTGTTCAACAGCCTCCGGCTGCAGAACTTCCGCCGCAGGGTCTAGCCGGGGTGCCCCAGATGCGACCGCCCCAGTATGCGCGCTTCGATGTCGTCCCGATCTCGAAGCGCCGACTGCGCTGGGAGCTCGCGATTGTGCTCGCCCTGTCCTTCGGTTACGCGGGGGTGCAGTCGATCATCACGATCCTGCGCCGCCTCAGCCAGGAGACCGCGCTCGCCTCCCAGACCGCCACGATCAACCGGCCGCTCGCCGAGCAGCCCCTCTTCGACCTCGCCTATCAACTGCTCGGCTTCTTCGGGGAACTCGCGCCCGTGGCGCTCGTGGCGTACCTGCTCTGGCGCAGTGCCGCACCGCACCTCGGGAATCTCGGGCTCGGCCGTCTCCCCGGCAGGGACGGCCGTTGGTGGCTGGCCGACACCGGCTGGGGCGTCTTGCTCGCGGCCGCGATCGGGATCCCGGGGCTCGCGTTCTACCTCTTCTCGCGCATCATCGGCATCAATGCGAACGTCGTGCCGACCGCTCTCGACGCCTACTGGTGGACAGTGCCCGTGCTGATCCTCTCCGCTCTGCGCGCAGCTCTCGGCGAGGAGCTCATCGTCGTCGCCTACTTCTTCGACCGCATGCGGCGCCTCGGGGTCGGCCCGCTCGCCACCATCGTCTCGAGCGCACTGCTGCGCGGCAGTTACCACCTCTACCAGGGCATCGGCGCGTTCATCGGCAACGTCGTGATGGGGCTCCTCTTCGGCTGGGTGTACCACCGCTGGGGGCGGTCACTGCCGCTCATCATCGCGCACTGGCTGCTCAACATCGTCAGCTTCGTCGGCTACCCGCTCGCGCTGCTGCTCTGGCCCGCCCTCTTCGAAGTCGCGCCCTAACTTGGCCGTTACCCGTTCATGAGCAAGAGCATCGCCGCCATACCTGCCGCCATCAGACAGTGGCAGAGCGCGTGCAGCCGCTCCCCGCGGATCGCCGCCGAACGGTACGCCCACCACATCGCGATCGCCGCGCTCCCGACGACAAAGACCCCGTTCACGATATCTACCCAGAGCGGTGTCGTCATCATCATCTCCATGGCTTCACCACTGCCTGCACCATGGCCGGACGAGGCCTCGTCCCCGCCCATTCCAGCCATGAGCAGCGGCATTGCCGCGATCATCCACACCATCGCCGCGGCGAGCCAGATATGCCCGGCGAGATCCACGCGACGACTGAGCAGCGGCGCCTTCCAGAGCCCCGGCATCAGTGCGAGCGCGAGCACGGTGAAGACCACGATCTGCGCCCAGTTCAGCGCTGCCGGGATCATCATGAACCAGCACATCGCGATCATTCCGGCGCTCATCACCAGGTGCATGAGGTGGATCGCTGTCGACTCGAGCACCGGGCCACGCGGGGCACCGGGCGGCGGCCAGTGCGCGATGAGGCGCACGAGGCAGTACACCCCGGTGAATGCGAAGACGACGGTGAGAATGAGATTCCACGGGGCAGACAGCATACAGCCGAGCTTACATCTACATCATGTAGAGTACGGGGCGAGGCCCGCACCCCTCACAGTTCCCCGAACCTGGGGCAGGGGAGGAGAGATCCCGGGCGCCCGGCGCGGCCCAGACCCCCTGCGGCGTCCGCGAAAGGAATACCGACCATGACCGTACTCGCCTTCGCCGTCGGCGGCATCCTCACCGCCACCGGCGTGATCGCCTACTTCGCCTCCGACGCGAGCAGCATGACCGCCCTCATCCCCGCAGCGCTCGGTGTGCTCATCCTCATCGCCGCCTTTGTCGCACGCGCGCCGAAGGCCCGCCGACACGCGCTCCACGCCGCCCTCGCGATCGCTCTCCTCGGCATCGCCGGTACCGCCATGAACGTGATGAAGCTCGGCGAGCTCTTCGCCGGCACCGCCGAACGCCCGAACGCGGTGATCGCGAGCACCGTCACCTTCGTCGTGCTCCTCGTGTTCCTCGCCGCCGGCATCGCCTCCTTCGTGCGCGCCCGCCGCTACCGCGCCGCCCAGACGCCGACGAACGCCCCCGCCTGACCCGCAGCTGCAGACCCCAGCATGTCCAGCCCCGAACCCGAGCCGCGCAAGCCATCTGCGGTGCCGCCATCCTGGGGCTGGGCACGGGGTTCGCAGCAGCTGCGCACCGTGGAGACCGAACCGCTCGACTACCACCGCCTACTGCGCGGCACCCCCGCCTACCGGTGGTGGAAGCCGCTCGCCCTGCTCCTGCTCTCGGGAGTCTTCTTCGGCATCCTCACCGTGCTGGTTACCGTGGCGGTTATCCCGGTGCTGACGCTCACAGACCCCGACTACCCCATGCAGGTCGCCGCGGGCACCGCAGAGGTGCTCGATACGCAGCGGCCCATCTCGGTGCTCGTGAGCATGGTCTCGATCATCATCATGCTCCCGGCGGTGCTGCTCGCAATGCTCGTGATGGGCATGCGGCCCATCGGCCGGATCTGGTCGGTCGCCGCCCGCATGCGCTGGGGACTCCTCGGCAGGCTGCTCGGCGTCTCCGTGCTCGCCATCGTCGTCATGAACCTTGTCGGCATCGGCGTCGGCCTGCTCTTCGAGCCCGCCACCGATGCCGCAGCTGCTACTAGCGACACCGGCTTCGACGCGCGCGCCGCGCTGCTATCGATGCTGCTCGTGCTGTTCCTGGTGCCGCTGCAATCTACCGCCGAAGAGGTCGTCTTCCGCGGGCTCTTCATGCAAGTGCTCGGGGCCTGGATCAGAAGCCCCTGGTTCGCGATCCTCATCCCCTCGATCGGCTTCGCGTCTCTCCACATCTACGACATCTGGGGGCTCCTCGCCGTCGGGCTGCTCGGCGCCGTCTCCGCCTGGCTCACCTGGCGTACCGGGGGCCTCGAGGCTGCGATCGCGATCCACATCGTCAACAACTACGTCGCCTTCGGCATCATGGCCTCGGGCCTCACCGGGGAAACCGCGCAGACCGCAGGCGACGGCAACCCCGCCGGGCTGATCGGCCAGATCGCCGGCCTCGCCCTCTTCGTGTGGCTCACGCTGCGGGTCTTCACCCGAGGCGGGCACGGCAGGCAGCGCATCGACCTTATCCAGATCCCCGTCGCCCCGCGGGAATGGGGCACCCGGTGAACGCAGACGAGCCGACCTCCGAGGAGTCGCACGGAGCCGCACGCCCGGGCATCACCCGTCGGGGAGTACTCGCGGTCGCCGCCGGCGGCCTGGTCGCCGGCACCGTGATCACGCTGAGCGGCTGGACGCCGCAGCCCAAACCCATCCTCGCGCCCAGCGGTGGTGTGCGGCGCACACCGCTGCCGATCCCGCCGCTCGCCGAACCCGAGATCGCCCACGACGGCACCCGCATCTTCTCCCTCACCGCGCAAACCGGGCAGAGCCGCATCCACCCAGCTGGACCGACCCCGAGCTGGGGCTACAACGGCGCCTTCGCAGGGCCCTCCCTGCGCGCTGCCGAGGGCGATCGGGTACGGATCGTCGTGCGCAACGAGCTCCCCGAGACGACGACCGTGCACTGGCACGGCTTGAAACTCCCCGCGCAATACGATGGCGGCCCGCACCAGCCCATCGCCCCCGGCGAGGAATGGATCGCCGAATGGGAGATCGAGCAACCAGCCGCGACCTGCTGGTACCACCCGCACACCCACGGCACTACCGAAGCACAGGTCACCCGCGGCCTGATGGGTCTATTCATCCTCCAAGACGAGCTCAGCGAGTGGAGCGGCCTGCCGATCGACTACGGTGTCGACGACGTGCCCGTCCTCGTCACCGATCGCAGCTTCAACGCCGACGGTACCTTCGCCGCACGCGAACGCACCGCCTTTGGGCTGCTCGGGGACACGGTCATCGTGAACGGCGCGCTCTCCCCGACGTTCGAGGTCACCCGCGCGCTCACCCGGCTGCGCCTGCTGAACGGTTCCTCGGCGCGCACCTACCACTTCGTGGTTCAGGGCGCGCCGATGACGCTCGTCGGTACCGAGGCGGGACTGCTGCCCGACCCCACCCCGATCAACAGCGTCACCCTCACCCCAGGGGAGCGGGCCGAGGTCCTCGTCGAGCTCGAGCCCGGGCAGACCGCCATGCTGCAATCGGTGCCGCATTCGCTGGGTCTCCTGCAGAGTACTTCCCGCGCGGCCGGCGCCGAAGACCGCTTCGACGTGCTCGAGCTGCGCGCCGCCTCAAGCTTCGCCGGGCCCGACTTGACCATCGCCGGACTCGGCATGATCGCGCAGGTTCTCCCGCCTCCGCTTGAGGCGCCAGATGTCACCCGGTCGATGGTGCTCACGAACAACCAGATCAACGGCGCCACCATGGAGATGAGCCGCGTCGACCAGGTCGTCACCGTCGGCGCCCGCGAGCGGTGGGTGATCGATAATCAGCACCACCTGCCCCACAACCTCCACATCCACAACGCGCGCTTCTTGGTCGTCAGCGTCGACGGCGAACCCCCGCGCGACTACGAGCGCGGCTGGAAAGACACCGTCTATGCGCCGCCCGGTCGTCCCGTGATCATCGACGTCGAGTTCGGTCGCAGCGCCGACCCCGAATGGCCCTATATGTTCCACTGCCACTGGCTCATGCACCACGACATGGGCATGATGGGGCAGTTCGTCGTGATCGACGACACCCAGGAACCGCCCACCGCGATCAGCACTCCCGCAGTGCACGCGGGCAACCCCGGAGGAGGCATGAATGGCAGCCACTGACGACACCGCCGCCCGCCCGAGCAGAGCTCGCCGGTTGCTCGGGGCGCTCGCGCGCTGGGTGCTCATCGTTCACGCCGCACTGCTGGTCGCGCAGCCGTTCATCGCCGGGACGATGCTCGACGGCCGCAGCGCCGACGCCCAAGCCTGGCACCTGAACATCGGCATGGCCCTGCCCGCCATCGGATTCGTGCAGATCATCGTCACACTCCTCGCCTGGCGACTCGCCCGCTGGCCCCAGGGCGCTTTCACCGGCTCGATCGCCGTCTGGGTGCTCGAACTTGCCCAGTTCTTCATCGGCTATCTGGGCATGCCGCTCGCGATGCACATCCCGCTCGGCCTGCTCCTCGTCGTTGCCGGGGTCGGCATGGCCTACTGCTACGGCTACCGAGCTGCTCCCGCACAGCCAGGTGGCTCCGCGCAGCCTGCGCGAAGCGCGGACGAACTGACCCCTTGAGATTGAGAGGAAGACACACGATGGACACCGATACCCGCCGTATTCTCATGCACGCCCTCGGAGCCGTACTGGCGGTCGGGCTGCTCGGTGGCCTCGCCGCCTGCGCCGCGGCGAAGCCCGAGGTCACCCCCTCTGCTGATGACGCGGACCCCGCCGTCACCGTGCGCGCCTACGACAACGCCTACGACATGGCCGAGGTCGACGTCACCGAGGGCGAAGCGGTGCGCTGGGTGTTCGAGGGGCAATCCAAGCACGACGTCGTCGCCGGGGACGCGAGCTTCGTGAGCGAACTCATGCGGCAGGGGAGCTTCACCCACGTCTTCGATGAGGCCGGCAGCTACGAGTACGACTGCTCGATCCACGCCGAAATGAAAGGCGTCGTCAACGTGACGGCCGACTGACCCATGCCCAGGATCCCGCACGCGCAGCGCGCACCCGATCGCCACCGCTCCTCGAGCAGCCGTCAGGCATTCGGCCTCGCCTGTGTAGATTCGAACCATGACCACGAGCGCTGAGACACCGCTACGCCGACGACGCATCGGCTTCGCCTGGTTCT
Source organism: Leucobacter triazinivorans (assembly GCF_004208635.1). NCBI lineage: Bacteria > Bacillati > Actinomycetota > Actinomycetes > Micrococcales > Microbacteriaceae > Leucobacter > Leucobacter triazinivorans. The sequence continues at coordinate 2,822,568 of NZ_CP035806.1, forward strand.
CGATCTTCGCCGGTATCGTTGGCTGGTTCGCCTCCTTCGAGCTGCTCACCGAGTACATCAAGACGCTGCAGGAACCCACCCACTTACCGAACTGCAACATCTCGAAGCTCGTCACCTGCGGGCCGAACATGGACTCCTGGCAGGGTTCGCTCTTCGGATTCTCCAACACCATCATCGGCGTCACCGCCTTCACTGCCCCGATCCTCGTCGGCGCCGCGATCCTCGCCGGAGCTCACTTCGCCCGGTGGTTCTGGCGGCTCTACTGCCTCGGCCTCCTCGGAGGCATCGTCTTCATCACCTGGCTGCAGTACCAGAGCTTCTACTCCCTCGCGACGCTCTGCCCCTGGTGCATGGTGGTCTGGACGGCAATGATCCCGCTCTGGTGGATCACCCTCGCGAAGGCGGGCGCCGACGGGAACCTCCTTGCAGGGGATACGAGTGTGCGCGCGTTCAAAGGGTTCGCCTCCTGGGCGTGGGTCGCGATCCTCCTCCACTTTGTCATCGTTGCTGTCGTCGCACAGCTCGCGGTCGACTGGCTCTTGGAGTTCCGGCTCTGATCCCTGATGGTCGCGGGCGGAACTCCCAGCCGGCCGTCCTCTTCTTCACAGCCAGGGGTGCTCGCTCTGTCATACGCTGGCATCATGAACTGCCCGAGTGACGGAACCACCCTGCTGATGAGCGAACGACAGGGGGTCGAGGTCGACTACTGTCCGCAGTGCCGTGGTATCTGGCTCGACCGGGGCGAGCTCGACAAGATCCTCGAGCGCATGCAGGCCGACACCGCCGAAAAACCGGCCCAGCAGTACTCCGAGCCCCGCTACGACAACCGCGACGAACGGCGCTACGACAACCGAGGGCGGGACGGCCACTACGACGACCGCCGGCGCGACCCCCGCTACCGCAAGAAGAAGAGCCCGTTCGAGTTCCTCGGCGACATCTTCGAGGGCTAAGACGCCTGCACGCATTTGAGTGGGCGATACGCTCGTGAACTCACCCCGAGGGGATTCATTCAGGCCAGCTGGACATCAGGCGTCTCCTTGCTCTTGGCCCGAGCAGGCGCCATGCTCACGACAGTGTGCCTTGGGCCCCATGGAGGAATAGTCCTTGCGGGTATTTTTCTAGATCGTCCGAACGGGCCGCGTCTGTGCTGACCCTCCCAGATCTGCGGGCACGTAGACGAAGCGAGGCAACGTAGTGAGACTTCAAACACCAAATGTGCAGGCTTCGACATGAGGACGCCGACCGCTCTTTTGGCCCACGGCCAGTTCCACCCCATATGAGCACGAACGATTTCGTGAGAACTTCTCTTTCGAAGATGAGCATGTGAATGAACGTATGCTACATTATGTAGTTGCAAGAACATGATTTAGACGAAATGGTGATCCATATGCATGGCGGCGTGATCCTATTCCGGGGAACCGGAGCCGACGCGCTGCGCTATGTCGAGGCCGACCGGAGCCGTGCTGACGACTACTACCTCAGCGACGGGGCGGGTATCGAGTACGCCGTGCTCGACGCGAGCGGCGAGGCGGTCTTGGTTCGGGCGCTCTCGAACGAGGAGTACGCCGGATGGGTGGACTGGATCAACCCCGACACCGGGGAGCGGATGGGGCGGCCACGGCTTGCCGGGCAGGATCGGCTGGGGTCGCCCAGGTTCGCAGAAATGACGATCAACGGCCCGAAATCTCTCTCCATTGCCGCCGCACTGCATCCCGAGGTGTCTAAGGTGCTGGATCGCGCGCAGCAGGACGCGCTGGCGGAGATTCGGCGGTGGCTCGCGCAGCACTCGGTGACGCGGGTCGGCCCGCGCGGGGCGCAGGAAGTCGTGCCCATCGAGCACATGCAAGTCGTCGGCATCACACACCGCACCTCTCGCGCGGGCGACCCGCACCGGCACATTCATATGCAGATCGGCACACGGGTATGGGCTGCTGGGAAGTGGCGGGCGCTCGATACCGCCGCGATCTTCCGACAGCAGGGCGCGATCCGCGCCCTCGGCACCGCCGTCATCGCCGCGCACCCAGAGCTTGCCAAGGTGCTGGATCGGCACGGCCTCACCCTCGACCCCGTAACCAGCGAGGTAGTCGAGTTGGAGCCGTACAACCATCTGATGAGCAAGCGGGGTGAGCAGGTGCGTCGGAACCTTGAACGGCTCGAAGCCAAATGGGAGGCCGCGCATCCTGGCGAGAGGATGGGGCCGGTCGTATTCTCCCGGCTCACCGCTCAAGCGTGGGCGCACGAACGCCCGGCGAAGAAGCCGACGACCCTGCGTGAAGAAGAGGCCTGGCTGACCGAGCTGCGCGAGGCCGGCTACGACCCAGCGGCATTGCGCCGGGCTGCGCGTCGTGCGCCGGTACCGCTGGAGGAGCTATCGGTGCAGCAGATCGCATCTCGCGCCCTGGATCGTTGCGCCGCTGGCGCATCGACGTGGACGAGGCACACCGTGCAGGAGCATGCAACGCAGATCATCACCGAGGCCGGGGTGCGCGCAACAGGCGAAGAATTGCGCGACCTCATTACCGTCGCAACACGCCTCGCGCTCGAAGATTGCTTCTCGGTGCTCGTGCCGGGTGCGCCGACGCCGGAGCATGTGGCGCATCTCACGAGCCTGCGCGTGGTGCAGGCCGAGACGGAACTACGCGACCTCCTCGCCGCACGAGTGCCAGCCCAAGAGCCGAAGCATACCGACGTGAGTGAAGCAGCAGCAGCGCGGTGGCTCGATGCCGGGCAGGAGCGCGCCGCCGCTGCCGTCGCATCTGCTGATCCTCTCGTGATCGTGGAGGGAGCAGCGGGCGCAGGCAAGACCACCATGCTCGGCGTCGCAATCGAGGTTGCCGCCGAACAGGGCAGAGCGTCGCGGGTTCTTGCGCCGACGTTGCGTGCCGCTCAGGTGGTGCGCGAAGAACTCGGCGTACCCACCGCGAGCGTTGCGGCGCTCGTGCATGCGCACGGGTGGCGATGGAACGACGATGGCGTGTGGTCTCGCCTCGCACCCGGCGACACCGACCCCGCGACCGGCCGCACCTATCGCGGCCCCTCGGGGAGCGCCCGGCCTGCGCGGGGTGAACGGGTGATCGTTGACGAGGCCGGGATGCTCGACCAAGACACCACAATCGCACTCCTCACGGTCTGCGCCGAGGCAGGCGCAACGGTCGCGCTGGTTGGGGATCGTGCACAGCTCGCCGCAGTCGGGCGCGGGGGTGTGCTCGACATGGCGGCGCAGCTCAGGGGCCGCACGTTCGACATGGCCGAGGTTCACCGCTTCGCCGATCCCGTCTATGCCGAGGTCACGTTGCAGATGCGCGACGGCAGAAACCCCGGCGCGGTCTTCGATCAGCTCGCAAAACTCGGGCTTGTGCACCTCCACGCCGGTAGCGACGAGTTGCGTGCGCACATCGCCAAGGCGCGGCAAGACGGTGAAGCCGTCACGGTGACCTCGAACGACGAGGCGCGCGCCGTGAACTCAAGCATCCGCGACGAGCGAATAGCACGCGGCGAGGTCAACGAGCAGCGCACTGCCTACGGCAGCGACGGTCTCCCCATCGGTGCGGGCGACCTGATCCAAACCCGTAAGAACCGTACCGATCTTGGCGTGGCGAACCGGCAGCAGTGGATCGTGCAGCACGTCGCAGACAACGGCACACTGAGCGTCCTTGAAGCTGGAAACGGTCGGAAGCGACAGCGCACCATCAGCCTCCCCGCCGAGTATGTGGCAGAGCACACCCACCTGTCCTACGCGGCAACCTCCTACGGCGTACAGGGCGCGACCGTGCCCGCATCGCATACCCTTCTCACCGACTCCACCAGCGCCGCAAGCGTATACGTCGGCATGACCAGAGGGCGCGAGTCGAACCTGCTGCACATCGTGGCCGAGAACTTGGGCGATGCGCGGGCGCAGTTCGTCGCGGCGATGGAACGCGACCGCGCCGACCGTGGCCTTGCCGACGCGACCCAGCGCGCCGCCGAGGAAGTCACCGGACTGATCAAGCACGGCCCCGTCAAGTTCGTGAGCGACGAGATAGCCACACTCATGCAGCAGGCCGCGACCGCTGAGGTGCAGGCCGAACGTTGGCAGCAGGTCAGCAGCGCCCTCGCCGACCTGAACCAGCGCGAGACAGTAATACGCGAGGCCGCCAGAGTAGCCGAGCAGACGGCAAGGCACCGCGCCGAGCAGGTGCGCGTCGAGGTCACCGCGCCGATCGTTTCGGCAGCGAGGACGGCGCTCGCAGAGTGGCAGCAAGCCGAAGCCACCGAGCAGACCGCAGGCAAGCAGGTGCGGGGATCATCGTGGTTCGGGAAGCGCCGCGCCCGCGACGAGCATGAGACCGCCAAGAGGCGAACCCACGACGCACGCCAGCAGTTGGCGAGCGAGTGGGGCGAGCTACCGAGGTGGAACGAACGCGCCGACACCTGGGTCAAACGAGTCACCCGCCCGAAGATCGACGCCGACCCCCGCGTGGTCGATGCCGAGCAGGAGCACCGGGCAGCGCGTGATGAAGTCCTAAGGAGGCCCGAGCGGGCGCAGACAGCACGCCTGGCGGCGTTCGGTCGCGTCTTCGGCGCAGAGCAGGTGTTCCGCAACCGGGCGGCCTACCTGAGCACCAACCCCGCACAGCGCGCCCAGAGCGCGGCCCAGACCGCGAAGCACGCGCGAGACGAAGCCGAACTGCTGCGCTCGCTCACGCCTGCTGAGGCGGTCGCACGAATCGAGCAGACCCGCGTGGCGCAGGTCGAGAGCGAGGCAAAGCAGTCGGAACAAGAGCGTGCTCGATTGTATGGGTTCAATCGACGAAGTCCTGCTTTGAGGAGCAGTCCTAGCGGTGATTGGCCCGGACTGAGAAGATAATGTATGAGGTAGGAGAGTGATAGTTCTTAGCCCAAGAGTTGCGGTGTGACATTTGATGGAATATGCTCATGGGTATGTCACACATCCCCGCGCCGGTTCAGCAGCAGCTGCAGGATCTTGCCTTCGAAGTTCGTGAGGTATTTGGTGAGCGTGGGTATCGTATCGAAGTGGCTTTGTCAGTCGACCCTTCTTTTAACGAATCGGGTAACCGGTCTGCTCTAGTGAGGAGCATGGTAAAAGACGCCATACGCACCGGAGCTTCGCGTTGGGGAGTGGACTTCGAAGATGCTGCCGGTGGTGCGCTGGATATCCGCTTTGACCTGGGGTCGCGGATTTTGGTGTTCCGAGTAAAGAAAGCCAAGCGGCGCGCTGATGGAACTCTGCAGATCATCACGAACACTGCTTCTTCATGGGGGTTGATGGATGAAGATCGTTTAGTCCCGGAGGAGCAGTGGGTCTTTGCTTTCGTTGCGAACGACAGCAACATTGAAGGGCTTTCTGTCGCTCCTGTGCTTGGTGTGACGCAAAAGATCCCTGGCTATTTCATTTTGGGGGACGAAACCCTGCTTAATGGTGGCGTTGATGCGCCACGGGGCTTTAGCAGTGACAATGATGATTCTCTTCCTGGATTTGAAGAAGATGAGGATGAGGGGGAACTGGGAAACCTTGGTCCCTCCTTATAGAAGAACGGGGTTATTTAGCGGTTGAAGTCCACGTGAAGGAGGGTTTGTTGTGAGCGGTTCACAACCAGTTGGCGGTGCGGTTCGTCGGTTGCGTGCTGCACTCGGTCTGAGTCAGAGCGAACTCGCTGATCGTGCGGGAATTGCTGCGGGCACGATGTCGATGATTGAGAACGACCGGATCTCGGCAACTGCTGAGGCTATTGAAGCTCTCTCGACCGTACTTGACTGTTCACCCGACTACCTGAGACGAGACAACGGTGATCTGCTTGCGGGACGACCTTGGCTTCGCGCTTACGCTGATGCTCCCAGCAGGACCGTAGAAAGCGTGGTTGCCGACAGCTCTACGGCGATTGATGCGGCTCAGAGGTTAGACCTGAGGTTTGTTCCTGACGTTCTTCCAATTTTTAGCGGAGACCCGAACAACGACGCGGACATCGAGGAGTTCACAGCGCAAGTGCGGGTCGCAGCAGGGCTCGGCGAGGATGATGTCGTCAAGAATATGGTGCGAACCGCGGAGCGTTTGGGTTGTGTTGTTCTGCCTATGGAAAGCGAACTTGGGAGGCATCTAGGGATGTCTAACAGGGTCGACGGGACGGCAGTGATTCGAGTTGCGCGCTCGAATGACGGGTCAACACATTATGTGCCTGGTGACCGACAGCGCTTCACGGTCGCTCACGAGCTGGGTCACCTAGTTATGCACTTTGAGCAGCGCCCGCCTGATTCGGCTGTAGAAGCAGCGCGCATTGAGAAGCAAGCGCATCGATTCGCTGCTGCATTCTTGGCGCCGGCAGACCCGCTGATCGATGATCTCAACCGTATCGGGGGGCGGGTGACGCTGAGTGCGTTGGCGCAGCTGAAAGAGGCCTGGGGTGTGGCAATCAAGGCGCTTGTCGTTCGATTCCAACACCTCGGAGTGATTGAGCAAGATCATGCTCGCAGTCTCTATAAGCAGATTTCAGCTCGTAGGTGGAACAAAAGCGAACCCGTGCATGTTCCAAATGAGGAATCGGTTTGGCTTGCTAAAGCTCTCAAGAAGCGATTTGGTTCTGAAGGTGACCCGTTCGCAGGGGCTTCCGTTGCGCTGGGCCTCGGACGTTCATACTTTGAACGATGGGCAATGTGGGCGGTGGAAAATCAGGCCGATGCCGTTGCTGAAGTTGTCCAGCTCGGTTTCGGTAAACGGATCGATAACCAGTCTTTGAATGAAGAGTCTCGAGGCCAGGTTCTCCGGATGCCGGTTCGGTAAGCGGTTGGTGGCTATTGGCATGTTTGCTGTCTCTGAACTTGCCCTGGCGATCAGGTCAACCTTGCCTTCTGCGGGGAAGAAACAAAACCACCGGTTGCGCGCTGCCGTTCATCGTTGTTCGTCGGGTGTATTAGTTCCGCAGATAGGATTGATTATGCATAAACACTGCGGCGACGCGCCGACGCCGCCCGGGGTAGATCAATGCGCCCTCGTGACGGTGCAGTAGACGTCGCCCAGAAGGATCGTTGCGCCGTCGGGGATCACGGTCGGTTCGCCGGGCGTGAGCCAGTGGGGCGGGGCCGACTGCAGTTCGATGCCGTTCGCGGAATCGAGGTCGGTCACGACGATGCGACCGGCGTCGTCGACGTCGATCGTCGCGTGGGTGCGCGAGAGCATCCGTCCAGGCGTGACGACGGTGAGCGCTTCGCGTCCGTCGACGGGCTCGGGGTTGCGGCCGACGACGACATGCGGGCCGGCGTCGATGCTGCGCTGGGTGTTGAAAGCCAGGTGCAGGACCGGCGCGGGAGGCGCTGCGGGGGCCGCTGCGCGGCGGCTGATGCGTGTGTGCTCGATGTCGTGCAGCTCGTCGAGCTCGTCGAGCTCAACGGGGCTCGGCCGGGTGACCCGCGCGGCCGCGGGCGGTGCGACGGTGTTCGGCTCCGCCGGGGGAGCGACCTCGACGCGCAGCGGTTCGTCGACGCCGCACTGGACGCACGTCGCGGAGGTCACCGGCTGTAGCCGGCGGCAGACGCGGCAGCGTCCCTCGTCGATGCTGAGGCCGTCAGGGGCGGGAATGGTGCCGTCGGCGCCGATGAGCTGCACGTAGCCCTCCGGGCGCACGGCGAGGGCGTGTGTGCGGCCGTCCTCGGTCACATCGAGACGGATCGGGCGACGTAGCTGCGTGCCGATCGCCACGGCGCGCGCGATCATGCCGGTGCGGAGCGCTGCGACGGACTCGGCCGCGCACGCGCGGCTGACGCCGTTGATCGTGAGGGTGCCTGTGCCGTCGTGCGTGACGGTGGCGGCGAGACGGGGCCACTCGGGGACGCGATGCAGCCCTGTGAGCGGCTGTGTGGCGTTCATAGCCCGCGGGCGACCGCCGCGCCCGCTGCGAGCCACGCACGCTGCGTCTGGGGGCGCAGGGAGCCGAAGCGCAGCACTCCGTCGACCATCGCCGGGTCGTGGGGGACCGTCACGGCCTCACGGGCGAGGGACCGGTAGCCGTCGGCCACGCGCGCCAGGTCAGCGGCGGTGGACTTCGGATCGGCCTGGTTCACGATCACGACGGCATCACGGGCCAGCTCGGCCGATCCGGCGTCGCGCTCTGCGAGGGCTTCGAGGAGGAGCGCGCCGGCTTCGGCGTGGTCGTCGCGGGTGGTCGTGGCGACCACGAGCTGGTCGGCGTGGTCGATCATGCGCAGCCACATCGGATCGGACTCGTCGTTGCCGGAGTCGATGAAGATCAGCCGGTAGTACTTCGCGGCGACGGCGTGGATCGCGTCGACGTCGCTCGGCTCGACGCGCTGCTCGTGCGCGAGGGCCATCGGCTTGCTGCGCAGCACGTCGAACCGGTCGCGGGTCTGGTGGTGCACGTAGTGCGCCAGGTCCGCTGACTGCGCTCCGGTGCTCAGGAGCCGGTCGACCTGGGGGAGGAGGTCAAGCAGGGTCGCCTCGTGCGGTCCCTGCTCGGTGCGCCAGCCGAGCGTTCCGCGGGTCTGGTTGTTGTCCCATGTGAGGACGCCTGCGCCGCCGTGGCGGGCGAACACGGCCGCGAGGAGGACGGTGGTCGGGGTCTTGCCCGCGCCTCCCTTGCCGTTCACGACGGCGATCGTGCGGGGGCCGGGCCAGTGCTGCGAGACGGCGAGGACGTCGGAACGCTCCGCGCGCTCGGATTCGCTCGGGCTCATGCGGATGCCGGCACGGGTGAGCGCTCCGCGCCATCCCTGGGTTGCCGGCTCCTCCATCTGCTCGTGCGTGAGGAACGACTGTCGGGCCTCGCGACGGCTCGGGTACTCGGTGGCCGGGGCGGGAGCCTGACGCACCCATGCGTTCCCGTCGGGCGCGGGAGCCGGCGCTGCGGCCGGAACCTCCGGCGCGGGAGCGAACGTCGGAGCCTCCGGCGCGGGGGCGGGCGCGGGAACCTGGTCGATCGGCGCGGGCGTCGACTCGATGGGGGACGCGGCGTCCTCGATCGGCGCCGGCCGGGCGGGCAGGCTCTCGTCGGGCTCTACGCTGCCGTCGGGGTGGACGATTAGCGGCCATTCCCCGTCGGGGCCGCTGGTGGTGACCCGCACGGGGCGCTGCATCTTCGTGGCCGTGTCGGCCACGCGAGCGAGGATCGCGGCGCGAGCATCCTCGAGAGTGGTCGTCTCGATCGGGTGCGACGTGCCGTTGATCGTGACCTCTCCCGATCCGTTCGCGAACGTGCGCGCCTCGATCTTGGGGAACGTGGGTACTTCGATGCTGCTCATGGTCGTCTCCTGATCTACTGTCCGAGCTGAATGCCGACCTCTGCCATGAAGGGCGCGGGGTCGACGTTCTCGCCGTTGACGCGCACTTCAAAGTGCAGGTGGCATCCGGTGGATTCACCGCTGCTGCCGACGCGAGCGATCTGCTGGCCGGCCTTCACCTTGTCGCCGGTCTGCACGAGCATCCCGGAGTCGTACATGTGGAGGTAGCGGGTGGTGACCCCGCCGCCGTGGTCGATCGAGATTGTGCCGTTGCCGGCGTCGTCGAAGCCGCGGAACGTCACTACACCGTCCTGTGCGGCCCAGATCGGGCCGTCGCAGCCGCCGCCGGCAAGGTCGGTGCCGGCGTGGAGTCGCTGCGTGCCGTAGATCGGGTGCACGCGGATGCCGTAGGGGCTGCTGACCGGGCCGGCGCCGGGGGAGGCCCAGCCTTCGGCGCTGACTTCGCCGGGAAGCAGGCCCTCGCATGCGCCGCCGCTGGCGCTGCCGTCGCCGGAGTCGAGGCCGGTGCGGACACCACTCAGGCCCTCGACGATCTGCACCGCGCCGTCCCAGAACTTCGTGTAGTGGTACGGGTCGGCGTTCACCTGAGTGCGGTGGGCGACGATCGTCGGTTCCAGCGACTCGCGGTCGGGAACCTTCGTGGTCATCGCGTTGAAGAACTTCGTCGACGAGATGTAGGGGTCCAGCCGCTCCTCGCGGGTGCCCCATCCGTCCTGCTGCTGGAACAGGCCGATCGACGTCGTGCGGGTGCCGTCGGGGTTGGTGACCCCGCCGGTTTCCCAGTCGCCGTAGTCGATGTTCCGGAGGCTGGATTCACCCATCGCAGTCATGACGCCGATGGTCTGATCCCGCGCGTTCAGGCCGAGGTCTTTGCCCGCCTGCATGACATATGCGGCGTTCACAAGCTGCTCGTGGCCGTAGCCGGCAATCTCCGTCTCGGGGACGGATGCGGGGTCGATCGAGACGCTCGATCCGCCGTTGCCGGCGCTCGGGCCGCACTCGTCCTCGCCCATGAGGAGGAGCCCGAACAGGGAGCCGACGATGAGGAGCGGCACCGCCGCGATCGCGTAGGCGGCGCTGCCCTTGGGCGCTGCCATCAGTTCACCCCTTCGGGGAGGATGAAGCGCCCCGCGAGCCAGGGGGAGTCAGCGTCGGCACGGCTGAGCACGACGCCGTAGGTGCCGGCGTTGGTGGGGACGTCGACGAACGCGACGTAAGCGCTCGTGTCGTCGGTGATGACGGCGGGGCCGGTGACGCTCGTCGCGACGATGCGTGCCGGGTCCATGTAGGCGTAGTCCTGGGTGGCCTTGTTGTCGAGGAGGGGCTGCAAGCCGGCCCACCACTGCTCGAACGGAAGATCGGGGCGCGCGTAGGCGGTCATCACGGCGACCGCGGCCGCCGTTGCGCTCTCGCGCGATTCGTCATCCCACGTGGGCACGGGCCGCGGGCCGTGCGTCTCTCCGCTGTCCTCGTCGATGAGGCCTTCGGGGGCGGGGGTGAACTGGTCGAGGTCGGGATAGATCGGGCCGGTGCTACTGGCGCTGGGGGTCGGCGCTGGCGCGTTGTTCTGGCCGGTGCAGGCGGTCAGGGCCGCCGCGGTGACGACTATGAGTAGCGCCGTCCCGATCTTCCGCATGTCAGTCCCCTTCGTGCCGTTCTGAGTTGATGACGACGACCGGGCCGGTGTCGCGAGGGACATTCGCACCCCGGCGCAAGGTGTCTTTCAGCTCGTCGCGGATGATGAACCACGTCGAGCCGACCTTGTAGCCGGGGATCAGTCCCTCGCGGAGCCACGTGTACACGCTCTTGTTAGAGACTCCGAGTCGTTCTGCTACTTCGGTGGGGCCGAGGGTCGGAGGGCTCTGCTCGAATAGGCGATCGAGCGCGTCACACGCACCGCTGTCGCTGCTCACGGTGAGACCTCCTGTTGGCTCCACGGTCCTAGTGTACCGGTTAGGGCATGTTTGTATAGGTTCGGGTTCATTCGGGTTCACCCTTCCTTGTTTGGGCGCTTGGGCGTAGGATTCCCTTATTAGGGTGAATCTCACTGTACCTAGGGGGGCAACATGAGCGACCCGCTCAACCCGTGGCTTTCTCGGCCGACGACGCCGCCGCCTACCGAGGCGGCCCCGACGCCTGGATGTGGTGGAAATGATGGACGGCCTGATGCAGGGCGCCGACCGCGACCTGGTCAAGATCTGGCAGAAGATGAACGCCAAGCGCTTCGACAACATCATGTTGAAGACGAAAACCGTGGGTGCCGAGGCCACACCTGAAGGCATCAAGGTCACATTCGCGCCAGCGGAAGAGGGCGGCACCACCCCCGAACCCCAGGTGTACGACCTGGTGCTGCAGGCCGTGGGCCGCACGCCCAACGGCAAGAAGATTGCCGCTGAAAAGGCCGGCGTGTCTGTGACGGACCGCGGTTTCATCAACGTCGACATCCAGATGCGCACCAACGTGCCGCACATCTTCGCCATCGGCGACATCGTCGGGCAGCCCATGCTGGCGCACAAGGCGGTGCATGAGGCACACGTGGCGGCAGAAGTGATTGCCGGTGAACTGCAAGGCAACAAAGAGCTGGCAAGCGCCGCCTTCAACGCCCGCGTGATCCCAAGCGTGGCCTACACCGACCCTGAAGTGGCTTGGGTGGGCCTGACGGAAGACCAGGCCAAGGCCCAAGGCATCAAGGTCAAGAAGGGCCTGTTCCCCTGGACGGCCTCGGGCCGCGCCATTGCCAACGGCCGCGACGAAGGCTTCACCAAGCTGCTGTTCGACGACAGCCCCGAAGCAGGATCAGGAGACGGCCATGCTGGCCGGGGCCACGGCAAGATCCTGGGCGGTGGCATGGTCGGCACCCACGCGGGCGACATGATCGGAGAGATCGCGCTGGCTATCGAGATGGGTGCGGACGCAGTGGACATCGGCAAGACCATCCACCCGCATCCGACGCTGGGCGAGAGCATCGGCATGGCGGCGGAAGTGGCGCATGGCAGCTGCACGGATGTGCCGCCTGCGCGCAAGTAAGTCCGCAGCCAAGCTACCCTGACAAGGCCCGAACTGGCGACGGTTCGGGCCTTGTGCTTTGCGTACCCAAACAATCGCCGCAGAATACTGTGCATTTGTACAGTATTCATGTCAGCCACTTCCAAGCCCAAGCTCTACAACCCACGCCACCCCGAACGCACGCTGCTCTACCAAATGGTAGCCGAGCACTACGAGACCTGGCTAGAGTTGGCCAGCGCGGGTCAGTTCGACGGCCAGGGCGACCACCACACCCCCAAGCCCTTCGTGCGCAAAGCGTTTGCCAAGTATCTTGAGTGCGGCATCTTTGCCCATGGCTTTGCCCGCGCTCGCTGCGGCGACTGTGGGCACGACTACTTTGTAGCCTTCTCCTGCAAAGGCCGGGGAGTCTGCCCCTCGTGCACCACGCGGCGGATGGTGGAGACGGCGGCACACCTGAGCGACCACGTTTTCCCCCGCCTGCCGGTGCGCCAGTGGGTGCTCTCCGTGCCCAAGAGGTTGCGGTACTTCATGCAACGCGACGGAGCGGTGCTGAGCATGGTGCTGCGCATCTTTCTGCGGGTGATCGCACAAACTCTGCAGACCCACAGCCCCGGTGCGGCCCATATGGACAAGGCAGGCCTGCACATCGGTGCCATCGCCTTCATTCACCGATTCGGCTCCAGCCTCAATGAACACGTCCACTTCCACGTTTGTGTGGTGGACGGGGTGTTTGAGGAAGTGGAGGGCGAGGGCGATGCTGATGCGACCCCTCGAATCTCATCGCCGGGTGTCATCTTTCACGCGGCCACCGGCATCGATGCGGCTACCGTGGCCCCAGTGCAGACCACACTGCAAAAACGCATCCTGCGCGCCTTCGTTGCTCGGGGCCTGCTGGAGAACTGTGACGCCAAAGACATGCTGGGCTACAAACACAGCGGCTTCTCGGTGGACGCCGGTGTCTGCATCGAAGCCCACGACCGCGCTGCGCTGGAGCGGCTGCTGCGCTATTGCGCGCGTCCACCGTTTTCCATGGAGCGCCTACGCAAAGAGGGAAGCAAACTGGTGTACCGCTGTGCCAAACAGCGCAGCGAGCCCACCAGTGACAAGCGTGGTGCCAAGGCAGATGAGCTGCACCTCACACCGCTGGAACTGATCGACCGCATCGCCGCGCTGGTGCCACCGCCACGCACCCACCGGCACCGCTACTTTGGTGTGCTGGCACCAAACTCGCCGCTGAGAGCGGCGGTAACGGCGCTGGCCCAGCCTGCTGCGTCGCAACCAGCCACGGTGGAGACTGCACAACCTGGCGCGGGCGTACCTGGGGTGGCGGCGCCGGGCAACGCGGCCACACCCACACCCGAACCTGAAGCACGCCCGAAGCGAGCGGCGCATTACTTGTGGGCGGTGCTGATTGCCCGCATCTACGAGGCATTTCCGCTGCTGTGCCCCATGTGCGGTGGGCAGATGCGCATCATTGCCTTCATCACCCACAGCGCCGAAATCCGCCACATCCTGAACCACATCGGGGTGGAGTCTGCCCCCCCGCACATCACCCCGGCACGCGGGCCACCGCTGTGGGAGGGCTGCGACGCGCCGGTGGATGATGGTGCGCAAGGCGAGCCGGATTGGGATCTGGCAGCTCAACCCGACGAGGTAGACCAGCGCGTCAATTGGTGACCCAGTGAAGCGGCGGTATCCATCGCTGCGGGGAAGCAGCTGCACGCGCGCCAGGCCCAAATGCATACTGCCTCCCAAGCTCTTGCCATTGAGCGGCAAGCGAGCGCTCAACCTTCCTTGGCCGAACGTGTTTCGAGGCCCAAAACTCGTGCCATACTTGGCCTCATGCGGTTGAATTTCCTATCCGTGAACCCTTCAGCACTGTTGTGCATGGGCCATGGCAGTTCTGACGTCTGACGTGAACACGCAACACGAATGCAAGAGCATCCTGCCGAGGCCCGGTGCACTGCGGTTGCGTCTGACGTCTGACGTGCAGCGTCTAACGTGCAACGTCTGGCGTCTGATCCTTTACAACAGGTCAGACAATCACAGTCTGAACAATGTGCACAAACCCTTGTCCTGGCACAGATCAAAGCGGAACAACAGCCGTCGGTACGCAATTTGCAGACCATTTGGACAGGTTTTCAAAACCATCCGCTGCTGCCACTGCTCCCGAGGCTGCCCTTGAACAAGTCTGCTGATACCGCCGCGCCCGACTGCACCCCTACCCCCATGCCTACCCCGATGGAGCGGGTGGACCGCTTTTTCGAACTGAGTTCCCGGGGCACTACCGTGCAGCGGGAGTTGCTGGCGGCGGTGACCACCTTTGCCACCATGTCCTACATCCTGGTGGTGCATCCACTGATCATGTCCGATGCCGGCATGGACAGAGCCCAGGTGCTCACCATCACCGCCGTGGTGGCGGGGGTTTTTTCCATTCTGATGGGGCTCATGGCCAATCTGCCCATCGCCGTGGCGCCCGGCATGGGCGCCAATGGACTGGTGGCCTACACCCTCATTCTGGGCCTTGGCGTGCCCTGGCAGGGCGCGCTGGGGCTGGTGTTCTGGAGCGGGGTGGTGTTTCTTGTCCTCACCCTCACCGGCATCCGGCGGCTGCTGCTCGATGCCTTCCCCGATGCCCTGCGCCGGGCGCTGACGGCGGGCATCGGTCTTTTCATCATGTTCATCGGCCTCAAAACGGCGGGCATTGTGGTGGCGGCCCCGGCCCCCTCCCTGGTGCAGATCGGCGTGGTCACGGCACCCACGGTGCTGCTGGCGCTGTCCGGCATCCCGATTGTCATGGGACTCATGGCCCGGCGGGTGCCCGGGGCGATCATTCTCACCATCATACTGCTCACCGCCATCGGCTTTTTTATCCCCACAGCCACAGGTTCCCTGACTCCGATGCCGAGCGCCGCCCTGGCCCAGCCGACAGGCTTTGGTGACCTGTGGCTGGCGCTCGATTTTGGCTATCTGTGGTCGCATCTCGGCATTGCCCTGCCAGCCATGCTGTCCCTGGTGTTCATGGACCTGTTCAGCTCCCTCGCGGCCATGAACGCCCTGTGCCAGCGGGCCGGTCTTGTCGATGACCAGGGCGCGATGCTGAAGCCGACCGAGGCCCTGTCGGCGGATGCCATGGCCGCCATCGGCGCCTCCCTGGCGGGCACCTCCACCGCCATCTGTTTCGGCGAATCCGCCGCCGGTATCGAAAGTGGCGGGCGCACCGGCCTTGTCGCCATTTTCGTGGGCCTGTTCTTTTTCCTGGCCCTGTATCTGAACCCGCTGATTCTTATCATTCCCGCCGAGGCCTCGGCCCCGGCACTGGTGTTCATTGGCCTCTTGATGTTCGTGGAAGTGGCGCGCATCGATTTTTCCGATGTCATCACCGGCGGCGCTGCCACCCTGACCCTGATCCTGATGGCGGTTACCTCCATCAGCGATGGCATGGCCATAGGGCTGATCGTCTACGCCATCGCCATGGTGATCACCGGCCGCGCCCGCCAGGTACACCCCATCGCCTACGGTCTTGCCGTGGTGCTCGGCGCCTACTACGTACTGCTGCCGCCGCTATGAGCCGAGGCGTTGTGACTGTGGGCCTTGGCTTTGTGACCGCAGTTACCGGATAATCCCTCGCCATCACCGGGGTTGGTCTTGCAAGGAGATTGGTCTTGCAACGGATTGGTATTGCAAGACCTCCGCCAGTGAAAACATCCCTGTCCCGTAGCAAGATCCGGTGCATCGCAACCATTGCCATGCAGATCGGGAGCTGCCTATCATCGAGAGCTAGTTATCATCGAGAGCTGGTTATCATCGAGAGCTGCGCATTATCGAGTTATCGAGAGCTCTCCATGATCAGGGCTGCCCATGCCTGGCTCGCCAGGCCGAACATTGAAACTCGAATAGTCAAGCTCGAACAGTCAAGCTCGAACATTGCGCTCTTCTGAATTATTGACGGTATGACATGACCAAAGAACCAGGCACCAGAGCTCTTGAAACCCGGAAAAGAATCATTGCTGCGGCACTTGAACTCACCCTGCGACAGGGTGAAAGCGGCATCACCATGACCGAGATCTACAAGCTGGCAAACATTTCCAGAACTTCCCTGTACCGCCACTTCAGCACTGTCGAAGAAATCCTGACCAGCATCTATTTAAAGATCAGAAGCGAATTTGAATCGGGCCTGCAAAATGCCATAGAGGCAAACCCTTCGGCGGAAAACCGGCTGGATGTGGTGACAGATTACCTGCACCACTTCTTTACCAGTGACCTTGCCCAGAAGCTCAGCGCCGCCAATACCAGCTACCTGAAAAAATTGAGCCTTATCAGTTTCGATGCCCGGGTCGACATGTACAAAAAAGTTCTGGGGCCGTATTTCGACATTGCCGAACAGCAAAAAGGCGCGCCGGTGGACCGGGATCTGGTCGCCTATTTCATCACCCACTACTATGCATCCATGGCACTCTACGGGGGTTATGGTAGACCCGAGGCAATAAACCTTTTGCTCAAGAAACTCATCACCGGCCTCAGCATGGTGTGACACCGGTGCCCCGTCGAAGGGCTGCCACCAAAGGATCGCCGTAAATCACCCGGCGAAACACCTCGTCCGCAGCCCGGGCCAGCTCCATTTCATCAAGGCCCGGAAATTCACCGTTGCGCCACACCACCTTGCCGTTGATCACGGTCATGTCCACGGGGCCGGAAAAACCCACTTTCGCGGGCAGGCTCCGTGGATCGTGGTTGGCGCCGATGTATTCGATCCGGTTCAGATCGACGGCAAAGAAATCCGCAGCCCTGCCCACGGCGAGGGCGCCGAGATCAGGCCGGTTGAGGCAATCCGCACCACCCTGGGTGGCCATGCGCAGAAAGTCATAGGGAGCTGGCACCGGATGCTGGCGCTCACTGGCCTTCAGGCACTGGAGCAGGTAGGCAAGGCGGATGCACTCGGCGAGGTTCGAGCTGTCGTTGGAGGCGTGGCCATCCACCCCAAAGCCCACCCGCACACCTGCCGCCGCCATGGCGGGAATGTCGGTGACTTCGGCACCCACCAGAAACACCGGCGCCGGGCAATGGGCAACACCGGTGCCGGTGGCGGCAAGGCGGGCGATGTCCGCTGCGGTGAATTCCCAGCCGTGGGCGAGCCACACATCCGGCCCGACAAAGCCCCGGTTTTCGCACCAGTCGAGGCTGCGCTCGCCAGAACGGGCCACCATGGCGGGGGTTTCCCCCTCCCCCAGATGGGTGTGCAGGCTCACCCCCAGGTGGCGGGCCAGACGGGCAGACTCGACGAAGGTTTCCGGGTAGGCAATCACCGGCGAGCTGGGCGCCACCACCACCCGCTGCATGGCGAAGGGCCGCGGGTCATGAAAGCGGCTCACCAGGCGTTCGCAATCGGCAAGAAAAGTATCGGTGCTCTCCCGCATGGCATCGGGAATGGTGCTGTCCTCCAGGGTGATGCAGCCGCGCCCGGCGTGAAAACGCAGCCCCAGCAGGTTAGCGGCATCAAACTGGCGGTCCACCAGAAAGGGTCCACCCCGGCGGCTGTAGTTGTACTGGTGATCAAACGCGGTGGTGCAGCCGTGCTTGATCAGCTCCGCCATGGACACCACTGTGCTGTGGTAGATGCAGTCTTCATCCACCAGGGCAAACACCGGGTAGATCTTGCGCAGCCAGGCCAGCACATCAAGCTGGGTCCAGTCGAGGGGGGCAAGATTGCGGACAAAGGCCTGAAAAAAATGGTGATGGGTGTTGATCAGCCCCGGATAGGCGGTCAGCCCCCGGCAGTTCACCACCTCAACACCCTGTTCCTGGCCAACGCCAATTGGGGCCAGAGTTCGGGGCAGATCCGGGCCAAGGCCAATAATCTCCCCGTCTCTCACCAGAATATCGACGCCATTAAGCACCGTGCCCGCGACATCCCCGGTGACCAGCTGGTGAAACCCGGTGTAAAGAGTAACGGCAGCTTTTGCAGGTGTGGCGGTGTGGCTCATGGTATCTCCCTTTTTCTGGTAAACCTGTCTGATGGCATGGTTTCACGAAACACCGGTGTTTGTCAACGTAGTTGTCGTGTAGACCGTGTTTTTATGCAGCCTCGTTCAACTGCATTTCTTGCCTCTCCGGATTGAGTGTGTTCCCGGTCTGGGCTGGAGATCGAAACCTGCCAGATCATTCCCAGACTTGGTGCCACCACTTCAACTGGCAGCTTTCTGGATCCTTTGAGATATAAAGCTTGCAGCTTGGCAAGGTACTCGATGGCAGGATGCTCGCCGGTGGCCTGCCAGGGCAGCTTTGCAATGGCGACGAGCAACGACCGCACGGGGCGAATTCCATCAATCAATCCCTCGCGGACCAGGGAGGCCCTGCTCGGTGGTTTGCGTTTCTGGGTTTCGGTGATCAAGGCTTCAAGACGGGCACGCAACTCAGCATCTGGCACCGCACCTTGCGCGCTCAAGGCAACAAGTTCGCCGAGCAGCGTTTTGTACATTGCGGCCCAATTGACGGTAGCGGGGACATCGGCGGCAGCCTGACGCCACAGATCGGCGATCCGGCGCTGCACCATAAGGATCAACTGGTCTGTGGTGGTGAACAGGCAATACCGAAGAAAGCATGCGACCTCCACGGTGCGCGCTGGCTCTTTGATCTTGGCTCCGGCTGAGGGCGGCCTGGAGACAAGTCGGCGCGCGTAGCGGCGCAAGATGAGATCGGGGATGTCTGCCAGGTGCTTATGAACGTCCAGCGTGTAAAGCAGGTCGATGCGCTCCAGTACCTCGCTGATTTGGCGGGTTGAGTGTTTCGCCGGTGCAGCCCATAGCCAACTCTGCTGGGTTTGTCCATCTGGGCGCAGCTCTGAAACTGAGGCTCGCCAGCGATCAAGTGTTGCTGGATCAACGCTGGCGGCGATGGCGGTGCCTGTTTCAACTTCAAGCTGGGCAAGTGCCGCCGCAATCAGTGTCCGAATTGCCCGCTCGTGCACGATCACCAGCTTGTTCTTGTACAGCCATTGACGCGCCCGCACGAGTAGCTGATCGCGGTCGGCGCAGCGCGCCACTTCGTCGCGCAGTTCACGTACCAGTGAGCGGCGCTGGTGCTCGCTCATCCACTGGAATCCAAGGACCGTGCAGGCTACTTGTTGGTGATCGAATAGCGTGCGCCCGCGTTCATACATGGCTCTCAGCGAGGCGACTTCTGGTGCTGCAATGCCAAGCTCGTTGCCAAGGTGGCGCCACAAGGCTACTGGAATTACCCGAAAGGCACCGAGCAAACGCCCACTCATGCGCAGGAAACCAATATGGAGCGCCAGACCAAGCTTGTGGGAATCACCTCGGCGTGCATTGATTGCGTCGCGCTCGGCACCATCGAAGGTGAAAAATGCCTTCATCTCGAAGTCGCTGATATCGCGGGGGAGCCCACGCATCCCCAAAAACGTTGTGTGCCAACCCTGCATCGTGAACCTCAAAAGTGGGAGGCCACCATACCCGTTTACAAAGCGAACAGGAAAGTCAATGAAATCAACGGTCTACCCAGACCACCCCCGCGCCAGTGCTAGCTTTGCGTACCGTCACTTATTGCACTGAAAACGAGGAGACCCCGCCATGGCCAAAATGCGCAAGGTCACCACCGTTCGCGGCTACGGTGCCTTTGTCGGCGCCAACCACCTCGAAGTGGAAGAAACCACCGGCACGGGCCAGGAGAAGACGGGCACCAAGAAGGTCATCGCCTTCAAGCGCGCCATCATCGCCGCTGGCAGCCAGGCCGTGCGCCTGCCGTTCATGCCCAACGACCCGCGCGTGGTCGATTCCACCGGCGCGCTGGCGCTCAGCGGCGTGCCCAAACGCATGCTCATCCTGGGTGGCGGCATCATCGGCCTGGAAATGGGCACGGTGTACAGCACCCTGGGCGCACGCCTGGATGTGGTGGAGATGATGGAAGGCCTGATGCAGGGCGCCGACCGCGACCTCGTCAAGATCTGGCAAAAGATGAACGCCAAGCGCTTCGACAACATCATGTTGAAGACGAAAACCGTCGGTGCCGAGGCCACACCTGAAGGCATCAAGGTCACATTCGCGCCAGCGGAAGAGGGCGGCACCGCCCCCGAGCCACAGGTGTACGACCTGGTGCTGCAGGCCGTGGGCCGCACGCCCAACGGCAAAAAGATCGCTGCTGAAAAGGCTGGCGTGGCCGTCACGGACCGTGGCTTCATCAACGTCGATATCCAGATGCGCACCAACGTGCCGCACATCTTTGCCATCGGCGACATCGTGGGCCAGCCCATGCTGGCGCACAAGGCGGTGCATGAGGCACACGTGGCGGCAGAAGTGATTGCCGGTGAACTGCAAGGCAACAAAGAGCTGGCAAGCGCCGCCTTCAACGCCCGCGTGATCCCAAGCGTGGCCTACACCGACCCTGAAGTGGCTTGGGTGGGCCTGACGGAAGACCAGGCCAAGGCCCAAGGCATCAAGGTCAAGAAGGGCCTGTTCCCCTGGACGGCCTCGGGCCGCGCCATTGCCAACGGCCGCGACGAAGGCTTCACCAAGCTGCTGTTCGACGACAGCCCCGAAGCAGCGACCCCTCGAATCTCATCGCCGGGTGTCATCTTTCACGCGGCCACCGGCATCGATGCGGCTACCGTGGCCCCAGTGCAGACCACACTGCAAAAACGCATCCTGCGCGCCTTCGTTGCTCGGGGCCTGCTGGAGAACTGTGACGCCAAAGACATGCTGGGCTACAAACACAGCGGCTTCTCGGTGGACGCCGGTGTCTGCATCGAAGCCCACGACCGCGCTGCGCTGGAGCGGCTGCTGCGCTATTGCGCGCGTCCACCGTTTTCCATGGAGCGCCTACGCAAAGAGGGAAGCAAACTGGTGTACCGCTGTGCCAAACAGCGCAGCGAGCCCACCAGTGACAAGCGTGGTGCCAAGGCAGATGAGCTGCACCTCACACCGCTGGAACTGATCGACCGCATCGCCGCGCTGGTGCCACCGCCACGCACCCACCGGCACCGCTACTTTGGTGTGCTGGCACCAAACTCGCCGCTGAGAGCGGCGGTAACGGCGCTGGCCCAGCCTGCTGCGTCGCAACCAGCCACGGTGGAGACTGCACAACCTGGCGCGGGCGTACCTGGGGTGGCGGCGCCGGGCAACGCGGCCACACCCACACCCGAACCTGAAGCACGCCCGAAGCGAGCGGCGCATTACTTGTGGGCGGTGCTGATTGCCCGCATCTACGAGGCATTTCCGCTGCTGTGCCCCATGTGCGGTGGGCAGATGCGCATCATTGCCTTCATCACCCACAGCGCCGAAATCCGCCACATCCTGAACCACATCGGGGTGGAGTCTGCCCCCCCGCACATCACCCCGGCACGCGGGCCACCGCTGTGGGAGGGCTGCGACGCGCCGGTGGATGATGGTGCGCAAGGCGAGCCGGATTGGGATCTGGCAGCTCAACCCGACGAGGTAGACCAGCGCGTCAATTGGTGACCCAGTGAAGCGGCGGTATCCATCGCTGCGGGGAAGCAGCTGCACGCGCGCCAGGCCCAAATGCATACTGCCTCCCAAGCTCTTGCCATTGAGCGGCAAGCGAGCGCTCAACCTTCCTTGGCCGAACGTGTTTCGAGGCCCAAAACTCGTGCCATACTTGGCCTCATGCGGTTGAATTTCCTATCCGTCTTATAGTACAATGGTTACAACCATGGCACGAAACGGGACAAGTCCTAGTTTAAAAAATGAGGATAAAAATGAGTAAAGATTTTGATTTAATCATTAGAAACGCCTATCTAAGTGAAAAAGACAGTGTATATGATATTGGGATTGTTGGTGACAGAATAATCAAAATAGAAGCTAAAATTGAAGGAACCGTAAAAGACGAAATTGATGCAAAGGGTAACCTTGTGTCTCCCGGATTTGTCGATGCACATACCCATATGGATAAGTCATTTACGAGCACAGGTGAAAGATTACCGAAGTTTTGGAGCAGACCTTATACAAGGGATGCTGCCATCGATGCTGCCATCGAGGATGGCTTGAAATATTATAAAAATGCTACCCACGAAGAAATAAAAAGACATGTGATAGAACATGCTCACATGCAGGTACTCCATGGGACTTTATACACCCGGACCCATGTAGATGTAGATTCAGTTGCTAAAACAAAAGCAGTGGAAGCAGTTTTAGAAGCCAAGGAAGAGTTAAAGGATCTTATCGATATACAAGTCGTAGCCTTTGCACAGAGTGGATTTTTCGTTGATTTGGAATCTGAATCATTGATTAGAAAATCCTTGGATATGGGCTGTGATTTAGTTGGGGGAGTTGATCCTGCTACGCGGGAAAATAATGTTGAGGGTTCTTTAGACCTATGCTTTAAATTAGCAAAGGAATACGATGTTGATATCGACTATCACATACATGATATTGGAACTGTTGGAGTATATTCGATAAATCGTCTTGCCCAAAAGACAATTGAAAATGGGTATAAGGGTAGAGTAACTACGAGTCATGCCTGGTGTTTTGCAGATGCTCCGTCCGAATGGCTCGATGAGGCAATCCCATTGTACAAGGATTCGGGTATGAAATTTGTTACCTGTTTTAGTAGTACACCGCCTACTATGCCGGTGATAAAGCTGCTTGAAGCTGGCATCAATCTTGGCTGTGCTTCGGACAATATCAGAGATTTTTGGGTTCCCTTTGGCAACGGTGATATGGTACAAGGGGCTCTGATCGAAACTCAGAGATTAGAGTTAAAGACAAACAGAGATTTGGGACTAATTTGGAAAATGATAACGTCAGAGGGTGCTAGAGTTTTAGGAATTGAAAAGAACTATGGGATAGAAGTTGGTAAAAAGGCCGATCTTGTTGTATTAAATTCGTTGTCACCACAATGGGCAATAATCGACCAAGCAAAAAGACTATGCGTAATTAAAAATGGACGTATCATTGTGAAGGATGAGGTTATAGTTGCCTAATAGATGCTTTTTTTGGAGCGGCACCCTAAGGAAGCCCTGCACGAAGGAGAGAGAATGATCCTGATCCGCGGACTGACACGTGTCATCACTTTCGACGATCAAGAACGCGAGTTGGAAGACGCCGACATTCTGATCGACGGGCCGAAGATCGTCGCCGTCGGAAAGGACCTGTCGGATCGCAGCGTTTCACGGACAATCGACGGGCGTGGAATGATTGCGCTGCCAGGTCTCATCAACTCGCACCAGCACCTGTTCGAAGGCGCAATGCGGGCGATTCCCCAACTCGAGCGGGTCACGACGGCCAGTTGGCTCGAAGGCGTCCTGACCAGAAGCGCAGGATGGTGGCGCGACGGGAAGTTCGGTCCAGATGTCATCCGGGAGGTTGCGCGCGCCGTCCTCCTCGAGTCGCTCCTCGGTGGCATCACCACGGTCGCCGACCAGCACCTATTCTTCCCCGGTGCCACGGCCGATAGCTATATCGACGCAACCATCGAGGCCGCCACCGACCTCGGGATCCGGTTCCATGCGGCAAGGTCATCGATGACGCTCGGCAAGAGCGAAGGTGGCTTCTGCGACGACCTGTTCGTCGAGCCCGTCGACAGAGTCGTCCAGCACTGTCTGGGTCTCATCGACCAGTACCACGAGCCGGAACCGTTTGGAATGGTTCGAATCGCTCTTGGACCCTGCGGCGTCACCCACGACAAGCCCGAACTCTTCGAAGCGTTCGCACAGATGGCGGCGGACTACGACGTGCGCCTCCACACCCACTTCTACGAACCGCTCGACGCGGGAATGAGCGACCACCTCTACGGTATGACGCCGTGGCGTTTCCTTGAGAAGCACGGCTGGGCCAGCGACCGAGTATGGCTGGCTCACGCTGTGGTACCTCCACGGGAGGAGATCCCCGAGTTCGCCGACGCAGGCGTCGCGATCGCGCATCTCATTGCGCCGGACCTTCGGATGGGCTGGGGACTCGCGCCTATCCGGGAATACCTCGACGCCGGAATCACGGTTGGGTTTGGAACGACCGGGTCCGCCAGCAACGATGGCGGGAACCTGCTTGGCGATCTGCGCCTGGCTGCGCTGGCGCACCGCCCCGCTGACCCCAACGAGCCCGAGAAGTGGCTGTCGGCACGCGAGCTGCTCCGAATGGCAACCAGGGGATCAGCGGAGTGCCTCGGCAGGCCCGACCTGGGCGTCCTCGAGGAGGGTCGTGCTGCGGACATCGCCTGTTGGCGCCTCGATGGAGTCGACCGGGTTGGTGTGCACGACCCGGCGATCGGCCTGATCATGACTGGTCTTTCAGACCGGGCAAGCCTGGTGGTCGTGAATGGTCAGGTGCTCGTCGAGAACGAACGACCCGTTCTGGCAGATCTCGAACGCATCGTCGCGAATACGACAGCACTCATTCCCAAGAACTTGTAGTGCCCTGCGCCCCCTGCAGTAGGGGTCACGGCGGTACTGGACGCCGAGCATCTGTGCTCCCAAGTTCCTTGCCACACGCACGTCATCGACGCTCTTGCTCGCCGTCGATGCCCGCTCGGGCGAATTGATACGGATTTCCCACTTGAAAGGATCGATATCGATGGCAGTTCGACGGGTTTCAGCCGCGCTCGCGGTCGCACTCCTGATCATTGCCTCCATCGCGGGATGCGGCAAGGACAGCGAAGGCGGCACCACCACATCAAACGGCGCGCCGACGAGGCTACGGATGCAGCTGAGCTGGGTGGCGAACGCACAGTTCGCTGGATACATGATGGCTAAGGAGCAGGGCTTCTACGAGGACGCAAACCTGGATGTAGACCTTCTCTACGGCGGGCCGAACGTCAACAACGTTCAGCAACTGACCAGCGGTCAGGCCGACCTCACCGTCGACCGCGTCAGCACCCTCTTCCTGTCGCGTGACAAGGGCATCCCGATCAAGGGCATCGCGGAGTTCGATCAGAAGTCCGGATTCTGGCTCGTGGCCAAGAAGAGCAGCGGAATCAACTCACCTGATGACCTTGTCGGGCAGAAGGTAGGAATCTTCGCAGACGACGAGTTCCAGGCCGACGCCCTCCTCACAGCGATGGGCGTCGACCCCAGCGATGTTAAGACGTTCTACCAGGGATTCACGATGGATCCGTGGCTCAACGACGAGTACCCCGTCGCAGAGATGACATCGTTTGGGCAGCTCCAGGAGGTCTATCACGCTGGTTACACAGACAAGGACCTTGTCTTCTTCAAGCCTTCTGACTATGACGTCGGCATTCTCCACGGGTGCCTGATCGCCAACGAGAGCGCCATCCAGTCCAGCCCCGACGCGCTCACCGCTTTCGTCGAGGCAACGATGAAGGGGTGGACCTACGCCTTCGCGCATCCCGACGAGGCTGTTGACGCCATCCTCGCAGAGGAGCCCAGCGCCAGCCGACCAGTCGAAACCTCTGCGCTGGACGCGATGAAGGACGTCCTCTGGGATGGAGACACGCCTCCAGACAACTGGGGCCAGATTCCCATGGACAACTACGAGGAAACGGCCAAGATTCTTGAGGACGGCGACTACGTCGACCACCCGATCGACGTCGAGAAGTCGGTGGATCTGACCATCGCGCCGTGAGGACTGTCCGTCGGCTCGGCGGCTCCTGCAGGAGGCGCTCTGGATTGGGGAGCCCGCACGACGGCAGGCAGGCGCAACTGCCTGCGGGACGTGCCATCGGCTGAGCCGATCGCTCAAACGACCAGCGCCCCAGACAATCTGACTGGGGCGCTGGTCTTTCGTGGGTATGGCCTGTGAAGGTAGGCACCGAACCGCAGAGCCGATGCCTAGTTTGGTTCCGGCAAGCCGGACGGACCATACATTGGTCCGGTGGCGGCTAGCCGATGATGGCGTCTGCCTCGATTTCGACGAGTAGGTCGGGAAGAGCCAGTGCGCCAACCTCAACAAGCGCATTCGCTGGCCGTACCTCCCCGAACACCTCACCATGGACGGCGGCCACCGCCTCGAAGTCCGAGATATTCGTGACGAAGATCCGAGTCCGGACCACGTCCGCGATCGACGCGCCCGCTTCTTTCAGCGCGGACTCGACTCGCGTAAGAGTCTCACGCGTCTGTGCGACGACGTCGTCGCCGCCAACGGCTCCCTCACTCGACCCTGCGGTCATCCCACCAACAAACACAAACGGCCCCTTGCAGACGGCCCGCGAGTAGCCCCGGAGGCTCTCGAGGTGAGACCCAGACGAGATATTCTGCCGAGTCATCGACTCCATGTTGACCCTTTCGGTCGGTCTCGGGCCATCCGACCCGGTGATTTGGGCGGCGGAGTTGCCCGCCATCCGTCGTCGGCCGCGCACCTTGGGACGGCACGGCTTACGCTGTGTGAAAGTCTAACTCCAATGAACGAAGTTCTCAGATGGGGTCTGCGCTTGCCGTGACTCCCAATCGACAGCAAAGGCTGAGGTGAGTCGTGGTAGCGTGTCAAGGGACAGTAGGAACTGCCCAGGGGCGGACATGAAACCTGCCCGCTGACGGCCACGAGAACTGCCCGGTGGTGGCCACGGGATCTGCCCAAGGGGGCGGTGGCCACCACCGACCGGGGTGCTCAGCTCAACGGGCTCACCCCCTGGCCGGCGAGTGCCTGGGTCAGGCGCACGCTGTCGCCGCTGGTCTGGCAGACGTGGGCGTGGTGGAGCAGCCGGTCGACTGTGGCGGTGGCCAGCGTCTTGGGCATGAGCTCGTCGAACCCGGACGGGTGCAGGTTCGAGCTGATCGCGACCGAGCGCTTCTCATAGGCGGCGTCGACGAGGCGGTAGAGGCCTTCGGCGGCGTCGGCGGCGACGGCCAGGAGCCCGATGTCATCGACGATGACCAGGTCGGCCCGCAGGATTCGGGCGATGGCCTTGGTGACGGTGTCGTCCGCACGGTGCCGGCGCAGCAGGACGCCGAGGTCTTCCAGGGTGAACCAGGCGACCTTGAGTCCCTGCTCGACGGCTTGTTGTCCGAGCGCTTCGAGCAGGAACGTCTTCCCGGTCCCGGATGGCCCGCAGACCACGAGGTTCTCTCGCCGGTGGACCCACTCCAAGGTCCGCAGCGCCTGCTGGGTCGGGGCCGGGATCGAGGAGATCTCGGGCTGCCACGCATCGAACGTCTTGCCGGTCGGGAACCCTGCGGCCGCCCGCCTCGTGGCCAAGGCGGAGCGTTCCCGGCCGGCGACCTCCTCAGCGAACAGGGCCTTGAGGACCTCGGCGGGCTCCCAGCGTTGGGCCTTCGCGGTCGCGACCACCTCGGGCGCGTGGCGACGGATGTGCGGCAGCCGCAGCTTGCGCAGCAGCTCCTCCAACTCGACCGGCAACGGCGGCGCGGTGCTGATGGGGCTCCTCGTCGTCATCGGGTCACCTCGCCGTCGCCGTCCGCGGTGGACCGCTGGCCGAGCCGTGCCCACGCGGCGGTGCCCTGGGTCAGCGAGGAGTCCTCGCTGGCACGATGCTCACCTGTGCCGGGCTGCCGGGCGTGGTGGTCCAGGATCGAAGAGAGGTCGGCCTCGGCGAACCGGCCATGGACCGCGGCGTGGCCCAGTGCCCAGTCGACCTCGACGGGGTCGAACAACTTGGCCAACGCGAGCGCCTCGGTCATCTTGACCCGCATCCGCGGCGTGCCCGCGGCAGCCGCCTCGACCAACCACAGCCGGGCCCCCTCACCCAGGTCGAGGAACTCCGACTCCGCGGCGTTCTTCGCTCGGGGCTGGCGGTCCAGCGGGCCGGACGGCTGGGGCGGGAAGTGCCCGTCATCGATCTTCGGCGTTCCCGGCGTGGCGCGACGGTGGCGGGCGACCTCGATCGGACCGTCGTCGCCGACATGAACGATGACGACCCACTCGTCCTCACCGACCCCGTGGGTGCGGACCCACACTGTTGCACCGAGCAGGGTGTGTGGGACCGAGTACTGGCCGGACTCGAACATCACCATCGGGGTGTTCGCCGGCACCATGCGGGTGGTGCCGAACGCGACCGTGTGCGCTCGCGCCGGAACGGGGTGCAGCCGAGCTCGTTCCTCGGCGAGCATCTCGATCGGCGGCCGCTTCGTCGTCCGGTGGGCACGGGTGTTGACCTTCTCGCAGAACGCCTCGCAGGCCGCCTCGAGCTCAGCGAAACTCGCGTACTCCTCCCGCAGGTTGGTGTCCTTGGGGACGAGGTCGGCCTTGCTGATCTTCACCGACGCCTCGGTGCCGCCCTTGGACGCCGGATCCGCGGGCACACAGGTGTGCACCACGACCGAGTAGTGCTCGGCGAAGGTGACCAACTGCTGGTTCCTGACCGGGATCCCGGCGATGTGCTCGACCGTGACGGTCTTCTCGTTGTCGGTCAGCACGTAGGTCGGCACTCCACCGAGTCGGCGGAACGTGACGTCCAGCGCGGCGAACACGGACGGCATCGTCTTGTCACGCAACGGCAGCACGACCCGGAACCGCGACCACGCCAGCCACGCCACGAACAGCACCGTCTTGACGCCGTCGACGACCGGGCCGTCGCCGTAGTCGTACTGCAGCCACATCCCCGGCTCGGTGACCCAGGGCCGGTGCACCCGCACCCGACCAGAGCGATAGGACGCCTTGACTTTAGCGACCGCGCGGCGTGTGGTGCGTTCCGAACCCTTGTAGCCCAACGCCACGAGCTTCTCGTGGGCGACATCGGCACGGACCTTCCCGAACGACCGCTCGACCCACTCCTCGACCTTGGGCAGGTACTCATCGATCAACTGCAGCCGGGCTGCGGTCTGGTCCAGCTCCCCGCCGGCAGCGCGGCGGTCCACGTAGTGCTTCACCGTGTGGTGCGAACAGCCGGCCAACTCACCGGCATCACGAAACGACCCAGTCAGGTCGTAGGCATCCAAGATTTCCATGATCTCCTCGGCAGACTTCACATGTCCCTCCTCAGGGGCGAACGGCGCATCAGCACGCCAACCGCACCTGAGGAGGGGCCTCAACCGTGGGAACCGGTGAGGCAGACGACGTCGTGTCGGGCAGATCCCATGACCGTCAGTGGGCAGTTCTCATGTCCGCCACCGGGCAGCTTCGTGGCCGTCTCCGGGCAGTTTCTCGTGGCCGCCGACAGGTCAGTCACGTCCGCTCCGTCCTGTGTCGGTTCTGCCTCTTTCGGGGTGCTGCGTCGTCGAACGCCCTGCGACGTTCGCGCCCGGCGTGGGTGTAGGTCGCACCGCCCCTCTCGCACTCATGGGGAAGCTTGCGCGGAGGGCGTCGGCTACGCCGTTGTCGCTCATCCGGGACGCCGAAGCGTCACGGTCTAAAGGGGTAATCGCCTTCCCCAGCACCGCGGCGAGCTGATCGTTTCGGCCGGTGTCCTGGGAGTGAAACCGTGCCTGCACGAACTCGTCGCGCAGCGGCGAGCCAGGGGCAAATTGCGCGGCGTCGATCCGATAGCCGGCCTGCTCTGCGAGCTGGGAGAAGAACACGAACTGCGTCCGCGTATTGCCCTCACGGAAGCTGTGTACGACATTCAGCTCCCCCCAGCTCTCCGCGAGCTCGTCGACGAACTTCGCTTGCGGCAGTCCGCGCAGATAGTCCTTGCCGGCGAGTTTGGCGTACTCGGCCTCGGCGGCCGCCGTCAGGTGAGGACCGGCGCCGTAGTAGGCGTGCCCGTCCTTTGTCATGAACTGCCCGGCCGGCGCCACCCGTTCTTGACCAGCCCACTCGTAGACATCCTGGAACACGTAAGCGTGGATCGCCTTCATGTGGTCGTAGTCGAACTGGCCGGGAATCGGGTTGTCGTACAGCTCTTGAAGGCGCGTGTGCGCGTATGCCTCTTCCAACTGCCGGAGCTTGTCGGGGTCGGGTTCCCCATACGGCTTGCCGGGTGCGGTGAACTTGTTCCTCAACACAGATGTACCTGGGATGAAGTAGTCATCCCAGGTACGAAAGGTGGTGCCGCGAGGCATCAGCCCTGCACGTGGCGGCGGATCGCAGCGCGCGCCTCATCCCCCGTCAGCTCGTGGCGAGCGGCCCGCTCGACGATGGTGCGCAGCGCCGGGTCGATGACCTCGTGGCCGGCCAGCGCGAGAGCTGCATCCGCGAACGCCAGGCGGTCCTCGGCAGTGGTCGATGCCGGCGGTGCGGCGATGAGCGTACGGACCATGCTTGCCCCTCTCGTGGCGTGCTTCGATTCTATCAGCTATGGGTCGAAAACGGTCGAATCAGGTTTCGGAACATGGGAGGTTTTGGCACGGAGTTTCGGCACGGCGTGTCGACGTCGACGAGCCGGGGTTGGCACTCGTCCCGAAATCGATCGATTTCGGGACGTCTAGGGAGCGTCGATCCCCGCGGTGTGGGTGGTATCGGACAGAATTGGTGCGTGATCCTCGGCGCGCGCGACCCCTCCGACGGCGCCGAAGCTCGGAAGGCGCGCGGAGCGTTCTTTACTCCCCCTGCGATCGCTTCTTTCATCGCCAACTGGGCGGTACGAGACGCGAGCGATCTGATCCTCGAGCCGTCCGCAGGCGATGCCGAGTTTCTTGCGCACGCGGTGTCGCGACTGCGCATGCTCGGCGTATCAACGCCGGTCGTACACGGTGTTGAGCTGCATGGGTGGAGCGCGGAATACGGAGCCAGACGAATCAGGGCGGCGGGCGGCGAGGTCGTCATGACCGTGAGCGACTTCTTCGATACCCCTGCGAGCGGCCAGTACACCGCGGTCGTCGGCAATCCTCCGTACATCCGATTCCAAGACTTCACGGGCGAGGCGCGCACGAAGGCGCGTGCCGCGGCTCTCCGCGGAGGGGTCGCGCTCTCGGGACTGGCATCGTCGTGGGCGGCGTTCACCGTCCACGGCGCCCTCGGCCTGCGCGCTGGGGGCCGACTCGGCTACGTACTGCCTGCGGAACTGCTACACGCGAACTACGCCGCCCCCGTCCGTCGGTTCCTCTTCGAGAACTTTGCTCAGGTCGACCTTGTGCTGTTCGAGCAGCGAGTGTTCGAGGAGGCAGAGACAGAGGCCATTCTGCTCCTGGCCGACGGCTACGGCGGCTCGACCGACCATGCCCGCATCCGCCAGGTGGCGAACGCGGCCTCGCTGGCCACCGACTTGCCCCCGATCGCCACCTGGACGCCCCCCGACCCCGCAGCGAAATGGTCAAGCTCGACAGTCACACCCGAAGCCCTGAAGATCTACGGAAAGCTGATCCTGAGCGGCCAATTCATGGCGATGCAGAACTGGGGCGAGACGTCGCTCGGGATGGTCACCGGCAACAACAAGTACTTCGCGCTGTCGCCCGCGCGAGTCGCTGAGCTCAAACTGCAGCCGAGCGACGTGGTGCGGCTCTCCCCTCCGGGCTCGAGCCATCTGCGCGGATTGGAGTTCTCAACCCGCGCGCACACGGAGCTCGGGAAAGCCGGTAAACGTACGATGCTGTTCCGCCCTGCGGACAAGCCGTCCACCGCCGCGATGGCGTACATCGCGCAAGGCGAGGAAGAGTCGGTGCACGCGGCCTATAAGTGCCGCGTCCGCAGAGAGTGGTGGCGCGTTCCTCTCGTGAAAAAGGCCGATCTGCTCCTGACCTACATGAACGCGGACACCCCAAGAATCACCACCAATACAGCCGGCGCTTTGCACCTGAACTCCGTCCACGGGGTCTACCTCACGCCGGAGCACCGAAGCATTGGCCGAGAGCTGCTGCCTCTTGCCGCACTGAACTCCGTCACGATGCTGGGCGCCGAGTTCACCGGCCGCGCGTACGGCGGCGGCATGCTGAAGATGGAGCCGGGCGAAGCCGACCTGTGGGCGCTGCCCGATCCGTCGACGGTCGCCGCTGCACGTGACGCGCTACTCGCGATCCGCCCCGTCGTCGGCGGGAAGCTCCGCCGCGGACAAGTCCTCGAGGCCGCCAAGCTCGTCGACGACGTGTTGCTGGTTCGGACTCTCGGCATGCGCCGCCCGGACGTCGCGGAGATTCGCGCGGCACGCGCTGACCTCTCGAAGCGGCGAGAGTCGAGGAGCCGTCGTGGCAGCGATTGACGATCGCCTGATCGCGGCTATCCGATCGTGCGGCTCAAAGCCCGCCGACACCGCTCCGCAGGCCACCAAGAAGAACTACAACGAAAAGCTATCGGCCGCGGTCGCCCTGGCCGTCGCCGCCGAGCTCCGTGCACGGGGCATGGACGGCGCTAGACCAACCGGACCCGGCGAAGCAGGGGTCAGCGGCGCGGAACGACGTCTGGCCGGCGGGATCGGCGCGAAGAAGGTCGACGTGACCTGGGCCACCGAAGAATCCGGGCTCATCCTCGCCGTCAGCGTGAAGACGATCTTGTTCAAGGACGGCCAGACCAGGAACTACCAGAAGAATCTCACCAATCGTCGAGCAGACCTCCTCAACGAAGCCGTCACCCTGCATCGCCGGTTCCCGTACGCCGTGCTTGCTGCACTGCTCATCTTCGATGCCGGAGCCGAGCACGACGGCACGGGTCGGCGAAAGTCGACCTTCATCAACGCTGGTCCACGCCTTCGGCTCTTCACTGGCCGGCAGGACCCTGCCGGCCGAGATGAGCAGTACGAGAAGTTCTACGTTCTCTTGGCCGATCTGAACGACACGATGCCATCCATCCGCGCATATGAAGCTAACGACCTTGCCACTGAGGTTCCGCTCTCCGAAGCGTTCGACACGCTCGTCGCGCTTATTGGAGAACGAAACTTCGACCTCTACGAAGGCCTCGACGGGACCGTCACCAAGGCCTGAGCTGCCCCGCGCCAGTGACACGTCGTCCCGCTCGTGTCGGGGGATGGCTTTACGGTCACCGACGTGGTGCAGCACTGGTCGCCTATGTCGCAGTTGCAGCGCTCCCCCGAGCTGGGGGTCTGGTATGTATTCGACAAGAGCCGGCGCATCGCGATCATTCGCTACGTGGAGGTCCGCGGCCGCCGACTGCTGCGCTCGGTGACCTTCGACCGCGACCCCGCCGAGCGGCAGCTCATCGGATACTTCCCGGAGGATGCGATGCGTCTCGCGGTCGAGTTCACCTGGTGGGAGTACATCAAGCACACCGGCCGGTCGACGAGCAACCGACGCTGAGGCAGGCCTAGGCCGACTCGGGCGGCGGATCGGTCCGCACGTCCTCGGGCAGGTCCGTCGCGATCGCACCCGTGCGCAGGTCGCCGTAGTAGGTCACCGCCTGCTCGGCCTCCGAGCTGGTGCCGTACACGGGCGACACGATGACAAGGAAATCGCGATCGGCGCCGGCTCCTCGCTCGGAATCTCGTCGACAAGGCAATCCCGGTAGACGTGGCCGCTGTAGTAGCCCTCTCGCCCGTCAGCATCCTTGCGCCACAGCTTGTCGGAGTCCTTCTGCAGAAGCAGGGCGTTCGCCAACGACAGCGTGATACCGAACTCCACGCCTGGGTGCGCCGCCTGGGCGGTATCGAGCACTTGGTCGACGAGCTGCTGCACGGTCACGCCGGTCATGCGGAGATCTCCGTTTCGTCGGTGACGTCGGCCGTCTCGATCGAGTCGCGATCGGCGTCGTAGATGAGCCACGTCCGGTCGTTCCACTGGTTGCGGTAGACGATCCCGCGAGGCGTCAGGGAGTGCCAGACGGCGCCGGGGTTGTACTCGGCGACCCACTCGGCCGCGAGCTGGTCGGCTGCGGCGCGATCCTCGGCCGTGCCGCTCTCGGTGGAGCGAACGTGCGCGGCCCACACGGGACGGGCGGCGGTCAGCTTGCGCTCATCCCGACGCAGCTCCTCGATGAGGGCGGGCAGGCACCCGCACTCGTCCGTGGCGTCGTGGTGGTAGCCGATACAGCGGTCGTCGGTGCATCCGCACTCGTCGCCGCGCCAATCCTTCGCTGACTCGTACCCGTGGCGTTTCGCCCACTGACCGGGGGTGATCCCCGCCCATCGCAGCGTCTCTCGCGCTTCGTGGTTGAGCTGCGTCATGGTCACTCCCCCATCGGTCTGCCCTGGGGCAGTTCTCGAGCCCCCACGGGCGGAAACGGCTTGCCGCCGTTGTACTGGCGCTCTAGCCGCTCGACTTCCTTCATAGCGGCCCCGCTGAGGAACTGCGAGAGGCTGCGCACGCCTTCGTAGGGGATGGTGTGCATGATCGCGCCACGGATGCGGTCAGTGTCCTCCTGCTCCTGGTAGAACGACACCTTGGGCGGGTACTTGCTGCGCTTCTTCGGTGCGGCCGCCTGCGGCTCTGTGGCGCTCTCTGCAGGCGTGGCCGGTGCGACAGGCGCGGGAGCGGCTGCGGGAGGCTCCTGCGGCGTCTCAGCGGCCGGTGCGATGGGGTTCCGCCCGCTGAGGGTGGAGCGTTTGCGTTCGGGTCGGGCGCTCATGCGCGTACTCCTTCGAGGGTGGTCAGGTGGCCGCTGTAGAGGCCGCTGAGGGCGGTTGCTTCGGCGCTCCCCCACTCGTCGAGGCCCTTGGATGCTTCGACGGCATCCGCGATCACGACGCGCTTGGGAACCGGCGGGGTGAGCACGCGCAGTCCGCGTGCCTCGGCCGCCTCGGTGAGGTCGTCGAGCCAGGCGCGGCCGCTGACGGTGTTCTCCTCGTGCTGGTTGATGAGGATGCCGGCGACGTCGAGCTGCGCGTTGTAGTGCTCGCGCACGAGCGCGATCGTGTCGAGGAGCTGCGTCAGGCCGTTGGCGCTCCACAGCTTCGAGTGCGTCACGACCACTACCCCGTCCGCGGCCGTCAGGCCGTTGCTGGTGAGCTGGTCAAGGCTCGGCGCGCAGTCGATGAGGATCAGGTCATAGTCGTCTGCAACCTCGCGCAGCGCGGCGCGTAGGCGGCTCTCTCGGCCCGCTCCGGCGATCACGAGTTCATCGCGCACACTGCCGAGCTCGACGCCCGACGTCGGCACGAGGTCGAGGCCGGGCCACAGTCCCGGCACGATGACGTCGCGCAGCGTCTCGTCGGCGTGCTTGCTCAGCGCATCGGCTAGGCCGGGCTGATCTTCCTCGACGGTTTCGGCTGCGATCGACGTCGTGAGGTTTCCCTGCGGGTCGAGGTCGACGGCGAGCACGCTACGCCCAGCCAGCACCGCGGCGCGGGCCAGGTGGAATGTCGTCGTGCTCTTGCCGACGCCGCCCTTCTGATTGCAGAGGGCGAGGATTCGAGCGGTCACGGTGTCACCTTTCATGTGTAACGGCAATAGTACTGTTAGGGGTGCGCCCCACGGTGGAGGCGCACCCCTGAGTGCGGGATCAGAACGGGGTGTCGTCGCCCTGGTCGGCGGTCGAGGGCTTGCCGACCACGCGGACGCTCTGCCCGCGCAGGCTCACCGCGATTTCGTCGGCTCGGACCTCGTGCTGCAAGCGGCTCCCCTGGTCGCCCTTGTACTCGGTGACGCGGTAGCGGCCGGAGAACGTGACGCGGATGTTCCCCGACTCCTCGGCCGCCTCGACGAGGTTCTGCGCCTGGTTGCCGCTCACGGCGACGTCGTAGGCGACGGTGGGGCCGTCGGTGTAGCTGCCGTCCTCCTGGCGGATGCGATCGCTGACGAGGACGCGGGCGTAGGTGTACGGGCCGTTGTCCCCTTCGCGGAGGGTGGGCGTTGCGGCGAGGTTGCCGGTGCGGGTGATGTAGCTCATGGTGTGCTCCTTCGGTTTCGTCCCGGTAGTGGGAACAGTACTATTAGCGGGAATGGGGTTACAAGGGGATAGCTAAGGGCGCTCGACCTCCAATCGCCGGCCATCCATCTGCGCCGGGTACAGCACGTGCTCGACGTCGCTGGTCGGGTGGGGGTTCACGAGACGCACGCCCTGAACACTCCCCGCTCCGATGTAGCCGAGACGCTGCGCGACGACTCGCGCCGGGCGGTAGGGCCGGCCATCCCAGCTCAGGATGCGGTCGCCCGCCTGGAGGTCGGCCAGCTTGGTGATGATGAGGTTCTGCATGTCGTGTCCTGGTTCCGTATCGTCTCTAGTTCCGTGTAACTCTAATAGTACTATTAGAGTTACTGATGGTCAAGCCTTTCGGGCTTCTCCGGCCAGCAGCTCTCCGACCGTTTCGGCCAGCAGCCACAGGCGATCGGCTGCCGCGCGATCCTCGGCGGTGTAGTCGCGATAGGCGGCCTGGTGCTCGAAGTCCTCACGGCCGCGCCGGGCCATGCTCAGCAGCATGTCGATTCCCTCGCACAGCTCGCGGTCGACTGGAACAACCCGCCCGCCGCCGTCGACGACGAGGCTCAGCGGTTCGCCCATCCCGTGCACGTGCATGGCGTAGCCGTCGCCCTCGCGCTCGACGTAGGCCGTCAGGATCGTTCGCGACTCCTCGTCGTCGAAGTCCACGCGCCCGTAGCTGTCGGGGTCGTCCCCGAGCGGCCAGAGCTGCGGCTCCAAGCGGGTGCCACGGTCATACGGGGTCAGGTTGCGGTCGGTCATGATTCCTCCTGTAACGGGATTAGTACTATTTGGGGTAGTGGGGTCAGGCTGCGAAGTGAGCGGCGACGCGCTCGATCTGGTCGGGTCGGAGGTCGCACCAGTGATCGTCATCGTCGACCACGACGACGGGGGCCACGGTGTAGCCCAGTTCCTCGGTCACGTACTCGCGCGCTTCGGGGTGCTCGGTGATGTTGACCTCGACGTACGGGATGCCCTTGCTGTCCAGCATCATCTTCGTCATCCGGCACTTCCCACACTGGGGACCGGTCATGTAGACGGTTAGCGCTTCCATTTCGTGATCCTCCCACCCCACTCGTTTTTTTGCCGTGAAGGCGACTTGTCGCCGCTAGGGAGAGCCGGCCGGAGTGCCAGTGACCGTGGAATACCGGACTGAGCGAAGCGAGGGAGGATATGCCGCGAAAGCACTGGCGCGCAGGTTGGCCGACCGTATGCTGCCGAAGGCTTCACGGCAAAAGAACGGGTCGATAGGCCCTGACAGTCGGCCGGCTCCGTCCGGCCGTCCGTTAGCCGACGCCGGCTCCGTCCGGCGTCGGCCGGCGTGGTCGTGAGCTGCGGCACCTGGCCGGGGAACAGTACTGTTCCCGCCCCACGCAACAGCGACGGGAACAGTACTAATAGGGTCACTCGCATTGCTGGGTGGCTGCGATCCGGGCGGCGACGTTGCACACGTCGTCCGGGGTCACTTCGTCGAGGAGGATCGTTCGGGTTCCGCCGTCGAGGTCGATCCACCACACCGGGCGCACGGTGTCGGCGTCGATCCCGGCGCGGTGCGCGGGAAGCTCTGACGCCGGGTCCACGGGGCCGAAATAGAGCTGAGGAGCCCAGCTATCGGCCCCCATGTCGGTGTAGAGCGTCGTGGGAAAGGGGAGGAGCTGCGCCACGTCATCCAAGAGGGCGGCAACGTCGCTGGTCGTGAGGGTCGTCATGGGGTTCTCCTAACGGGATTAGTACTATTCGGGTCAGTCGTTCGGGGCGGCGAGGTCGTAGCCGCCGAAGGGGGAGCGGCCGCCGACGTGGCGGCCGCCGTACGGGCCGCGTCGACTGATGACGGGTGCGCCGGGACGCTGCCACTCGGCGGGGTAGTTCTCTGCGCACCACTTGGCCGCCGCGGCGCGCGCCTTCTTCTCGTCGGCGGTGCTGAGGTTCGTCGGCAGGATCGGCAGGGCTCTCCATCCGGGCATCGCGTGGTCGTGCTCTGCGAGGTCGCACCGGGTGTCGGCGTTGAGCATGTGCAGCTCGTGGGCCTCGTCGCTAGCGGCGACGTCCTGCCGACCGAAGTACGCGCGGTGCCACATGTGCGAGCGCATCAGGCATCCGAAGTTCCCGTGTTCGCCGGTCCACCGCTCGAACGCGGCCGCGAGGTCGTCGGGGTGGTGGTAGTCGGTGACGTACCGCAGGGGCACGCCTTCCCAGGGGGTCGCGGCCACGGCCTCGCGCTCGAACTCGGCCATATCGAACAGGGTCGGCTCTCCGTGCATGACGTTCTCCTAACGGGATTAGTACTATTCGGGTTACGCGGCGACGGGCTCGGGGGCGGGCTCGGTGATCGCGTCGGCCAGGGCGTGCGCGGTGCGCAGCACGTTTGCCGCGGTGGCCTTGATCGTCTCGGCCTCGCACTTGCTCCACCCGGCGACGTAGCCGACGCTGTAGGCGCTCGTGTCGAGTCCGAGAATCCCGGCGACGATGTAGGCGACGCTCTCGGCCTCGGTTTCCTTGATCCCGCGGTGCTCGACGTACTCGGCGTGATCTTCCTCGGCGTGCAGGATGACGTGGGCGGCCTCGTGAAGGGCGGTCTTGGCTGCCTGAGCGGGGGAGAGGTCCGCGTCGATCACGACGCGCTGCGTGCCGTCGGTGGTGGTGTACCCGTTCGCGCCTCCGGCGATCTGCTCGCGCTCGACGGTCCAGCCCTTGCCGGTGAGGTAGTCGGCCACGGCGTCGAAGATGCCCGCGGGGTCGTCTCCGGTGAGCTGTCGCGCAATGTCGGCCGGGTCGCCCGCTTCCTCGTCGATGAGGTCGGTCTGTCCCATGTCGAACACGGACACCGGGAAGAATCGCACGCGGCGCTGTTCCTCCTCCTCGCCGGTCTGCTCGTTCTCGACCGTCTCGCGCACGTCGCGGCCGCCGAAGATGCGGATTCCGCGCTCACCCTTGCGCACCTGGCGGTTGAGCTTCTGCCACGTCCGGTAACCGGCGACGTGCGACGCCTCGGGGCACTGGGCGAAGATCAGCAGCAGGTTCCCCAGGCTGTAGCGGTGGAACGACTGCGCGAACGTCAGGAACCGCGCCCACGTCTCGGACTCGCGCAGCGCCTCGACCTGTTCCGCGATCGTCGCTTGCAGGGCCTCGGCCTCGGCGCGACGCTCCTCGGGGCTCTTGGTGTTCTTGACCGTGCGTGCCATGTTCGGAACCTCCACCTAACGGGATTAGTACTATTTGCGTCTGTCTCACCCCCACGTTTTTTTGCCGTGAAGGCGGTTTACCGCCGCTAGGGAGGACGGCCGGAGTGCAACCCGGAGGGCGGTGGGGGAGAGAGTTTCGGCGCGATGTGAGGGAGCGCAGCGACCGCGTGCCGAAAGTCTCGGAGGAGCCGGCGGCGCAGCCGCTTGCATGGAGGTTGGCCGACCGTATGCTGCCGAAGGCTTCACGGCAAAACAACGGGCCGAAGGCCCTGACAGCGCCGGCATCGCCGGCTCGACCAGCGAGCCCGTGGGCTCGCCTCCGCGCAGCGGATCGTCGCTAGGCGACCTGACGTCGCGGTGTCTCGCCCGCCTTGGTGGCGGGGCCGTCGCAGTACCGGCACCTGACACCGATCGTCATCCCGTGCGCGCAGTAGCCCGGATCGATCCATTCCGCGTCGACCTCGTCGACGTCGGCGACGTCGACGAGGGTTCTCGAGCGGAGATCTCCGTCGGCGTTGCGGTCGTACGCCCGCACGGCCGTTCCCTCGCGCTCCTCGACGATGATGCGACGAGCTGCGGCATAGTCCAGCCGGCCATCGGGTCGGCGCGGGTGTGGGCCGTAGGCGTGGGTGCCGTCATCCGGGACGAGGGAGAGCTGACCCCGGCTCGGTCGACGTTTCGCGTCGGGTCGACGGGGCGCGTGCATCCACGCCTCCTCGGCCTTCCACCATGCCCACGCCTCGCGCTCGACGCGGTAGCGGGTAGCGCGGGCGTCGAGTCGGCCGGCGACCCCGGCGCGCTCGGCGGCCACGTCGAGGGGGAGCGCGTCGACGCGGTGCCAGCCGTCGCGGGCGCGCTCGACGATGCCGGAGTAGGTGAGGCGGTCCAGCAGTCGACGGGTGCGCAGCGGGTCGGCGCCGATCAGAGGGGAGAGTTCGTCGAGGGGGCGAGCTGTGGTGTCGATTCGTGCGTAGAGGTTCCCGGCCAGGTGTCCGAGCGCAGGGCGGGTAGCGGTGAACAGGTCGTGTGCGGCATCTGTTGTTCGTGCTCGGAGCGTTGCGAGGATCGCGGTTCTCTCAGCGGCCCCGGCCCCAGGGGGGCGCGGGTCCGCTTGTGACCGGGCATGATCCGAGTTGCTGTGGAGAGCGCTCTGAGGGTCGATCGTCCAGTGAGCGGCGCGGGGTCCGTCCGCGGCCGCGGTCTGTGCGATCCATCCGTCCTCGGAGAGGCGCAGCAGCGCCGTCCTGGCCGTCTCACGGCCGACCCCGGCTAGTAGGGCCAGGCGGCGGGTATCGGCTTCCAGAGAGGCGCTGAGGGCGTGCAGGGCGAGAACGCACAGCACGTCGAGGATGCGGCGATCGGCAGGGCCGCCTCCGCGGGCCCAGCGGCCGGCTGCGGCGTCGGCGCGTTGCTGGACGCCGCGCACGTGCGCGGCGATCGCGTCGGCGCGACGGTCGAACGTGGGATCGTCCCCGATCTGCCGGTCACTCGCGGCGACGTAGCGCACGGCCTTGTCCCACTGACGGGCGAGGATGCGGCGCTGCTCGCCGCGGGGGCGGTTCACGCGGCCGCGGACGGTCGCGCGCGTGCGGACGTGCTCTAGGCCGGGCTCGGTGTCGACGAGGGCGGCGACGTCGACGTGCCGCCACCTGGCGGCCGCTGCGCCGATCAGGACGCGCCAGAGCGTCGCTGAGGCGTCCGCGGGCGTCTCGTGCAGCGCTGCGGCGCTGACGGCGGGGAGCTGGCGGCGTGGGCCGACCAGGTGCAGACGGCCGTGGGCGTCCAGCGGCAGGGGCGCGTGCGGGTCGATGGTGCGAGCGGGCTCGGTGTCGTCGACGAGGCCGGCGAGGAGGCTCACGAGCGCGCGCACCTGTGCGGCGGTGGCCGTAGGCGCGCTGAGCGCGTTCAGGTCGCCGCGGAGGACCGTGGAGTGCCCGCCGGCACGGTGCGGCGCTCCTGGGGGCCGCACACAGCCCGTCACGGGGTTGCTGAGGGGCGACAGGTCGAGGGTGGGGCACACGTGCCGCGCGAGACGGGCGAGGGTGGCGACGGTATCGGCGTCGACAGACTCGGCCAGGCCGACCCACAGGTGGCGACCGCCGGTCGGCCCGGACTCGCAGACGACGTGCGACAGGCCGACGTCGGAGAGGAGGCCGGAGAGCACGTCAGTGTCGCGAGCTGCGGCCGCGGGGTCGCCGTGAGCGTCGAGGTCGAACGCGAGAAGGCGGAACCGCTGATCGGGGCCGGCGAGGTAGACCGCCCACGGGCGCTCAGGCGCAGCGGCGCCGATCACGCGATCGCGGTACTCGTTCGCGATCGTCCCGTAAGCGTCGACGACAGCCACACGCACGCGCGGCCGCGGGCTAATCGCCTCTGTCAAGGCCCAAGACTCGGCGTGCGGGTACTGGGTTTCTGTAAAGGGAGGGGTTATGATGACACCACCTTTCGATCCCGGTCGATGGGTACGACAAAGGCCCGGTTCCCTACCGGTTCTTGTCGGAACTGCCTTGATCTACCAGGTCGCCAAACTCAGAGGATCAGGCACTTAGCTTCGGCCCCCGTCTCGTAAGAGGCGGGGGTTCGCTCGTTCTATGCGGCTTTCGTCGGGGCCTCCTCCGGCAGGTCGAGCTGGTTCGCGCGGTCCCGCGCGGGAGGGTCGACGAGCGGCATGCCGCCGTTCTCGTTGACGAGCTTGGTGATGAGCGCATCCAGGTAGTACGACATGGTGACGCCGGATGCCTCGGCAGCTTCGCGCACGTCGTTGCGCGCGGTAGGGGAAACCCGGCCCTGTAGCAGGACCGTGGGCGCGTCGTTCGGGCGTCGCGCGCGTCGGCCGTAGTCGCTCATACGAGCCATCGTGCCGGGATTCGGTGACAAACTACGATCTTCCCTCTAGGTGCAGCGGACCGGGTGCGCCAGCTTTTCGGTGGTACGGATACCCGTCTTGCAGCATTGGGGAAGACGTGCGAGCAGCTGTTGATCGGCTCATGGGTTCAATCTCGGGTGGCAAGAGAGTATGGAATCCCTATGCCGCTGGCATGGCTCGTAGCGAGTTCAAGAAGCGAATTGAAAAGGCTCAGCGGGGAGAACTGCAACCAGTTGACGAGGTGAAGCCCGTTGATATCAAGAATCCTCCTCCCCTGTACGAGATTCGGTGGACAGGAATCTCTGTGACGGAGCGAGAAGACGATGGATCTCAGAGCCACTCGACGGCGCAGGTACGTATGTACCACTCGGAGCCTGTGGCTCTTCCTGACTATTTCGTGGGCCACCACGTTCACGAGAAACGACTTGATGTAGAAGACGTGAATGCTGAGCAACAGAGAGAGATTCATGCTGCGGTCAACTGGTACGCGCACGGCGAACCTGAGAACTGGGGAATTGCCACTGGCTTGCCCGCGATATAAGGTTTAGTTTATGGAACTGAACGGTGCTCAGATTGAAGCGCTCGCTGATCTGCTCGTTGACTCGCATGACGAGTTGCTGAGCAGCTTGGTCAAGATGCGCAAGAAGCATGGTCTAAGCCAAGAACAGGTTGCTGAGCGTATGGGCATTAGCCAGCCTGCGGTTGCATCATTCGAACGTTACGACGCCAATCCAACCTTGGCTACCATTCGACGGTATGCGTTGGCAGTTCAGGCTTCTATCGAGCATCGTGTAGTCGACCAGTGCTGCATCTTGGTTGCTCGGGAAGCCACTGGAGGTGCGAGCCGTTCCATGAGTTGGAATCCGCGACAGTCGGTGGAATGGGAATGGGCGGCTGGC
Source organism: Leucobacter triazinivorans (assembly GCF_004208635.1). Lineage (NCBI taxonomy): Bacteria > Bacillati > Actinomycetota > Actinomycetes > Micrococcales > Microbacteriaceae > Leucobacter > Leucobacter triazinivorans. The sequence continues at coordinate 2,865,322 of NZ_CP035806.1, forward strand.
GAAACCCATGTGAAGGCGTTTGTGAATGCCTGATACTGCCATTACCGAGGTGGGGCAGCTTGTTGAATCTGCTTCACTTTTAACCATCGAAGTGTTCAGGCTTGGTGCGGAGCGAAAGTTGGATGCTCAGCCCAGCGATGAAGGAGTCGAAATTGCTCCTAAGTACACGCTGGATATAGACGTTCGTGATGACAGAAGCGGGTTCCGTATCCGTTTGATGACTGAGATCAATACTCCGTTCGGTGATATTGAATGCGGTGCTTACGCGGAGTATGAACATCCGGGAGTAGTTCTTGGAGAAGAATCATCTGCTGCCGCTTCAGAATTCGTGAACAACGTGGCGTTGATGCACCTGCTCCCTTTCGTGCGTCAGTCAATCGCAGACATTACTCAGAGAGTCTTCACCGCTCCATTATTGATGCCGATAATTCAGCGCGGAGAGCTTGAATTTGAGCTCGAGATTCGATCGCCTGGATCGAGAGTGGACCACGACTCCTGACTCCTGGACGAGTGCGGATCCTGTGCCATATTTGTGCCATAAATCCGGCAAGAAGCAACTGAAAGCAACTGATACTCACCGACCTGAACAGCGTGATTCTGCCGATTCGCCTATATATAAGGTGAAGAAAAATCCCTGATCAATCTGAAAATCGAAAGGTCACCGGATCGATGCCGGTCGGAGCCACGTAACGGCTATTACACCGTTGCTGAACCCTCGCAAGGCTTCTACTTGCGGGGGTTCTTCTATTTTCCCTGGTCAGCGCTTGGTTTCGGGCCGCGTCGCCGCGCCGTCGTCCTGCGTCCCGAGACTGTCGTCCTGTGCGCCGAGACCCTCATCCTGTGCGCCGAGACCGTCATCCTGCGCGCAGTCGCAGGATCCATCGCGGCGCTTACAAGCCGAGCCCTCCGCGACCTTGGGCCATTCTTGGGCCATTTCCGTGGCCCGTACTGTAGCCGGCGGTTCCGAACGGATCGTTGAACGGAACGCCGAACGGGTCGGCGAGGTTCGGGCTCGCAGACGAGCGCCGCGACTTCTTCGCGCCGCTCGTCTTGCTGCTCTTCTTGGTGTTCTTCTTCGGCTTCGGCTTGTCCGGCTCGAAGAGCCCGTCGAGCACCGACCCGGCACGCCGCGCGACACCCTCGCGTGCGCGTGAGTAGCGCTCGGTGACCTGCAGGCTGGAGTGTCCGAGTACGGCTTGCACGTCGGGTGCAGAGGCTCCTGCGTCGAAGAGGATCGTGGCGAAGGTGTGGCGGAGGTCGTGCACCCGCAGCTCGGGGCGGTGAAGCTCGGTCTTGATCTTCTCCCAATCGACGGCGCGGCGGAAGTTCCGCGCAGTGAGCCTGCCGCCATTCGGCCCCGCCCACAGCAGATCATCCCGTTCCTTGCCCTTGATGGCCTCGATGACGGACGGACGGAGCTGCTTCGTGATCGGTGCTTCCCGCTCCTTGTGGCTCTTGGGGCTCTGCTCGATCAGTTCGCCGTTCTTGCCGGGGGAGAAGCTGCGGCTGATACGGAGGATGTTCTGCTCCAGCTCGGCGTCGCGCACCCGCTGTGCCGTCGCCTCGCCAGCGCGCATTCCGGTGAAGACGAGCGCTGCCGCGTAACGCCGGTACACGCCCGCGGGGATGAGTTCGAGCAGCTTTCTGATCTGCTGCACGGTGAGCGCCCGCGAGGTTGGGGAAGTGGAGGTGTCCTGGCTCGGGCGCTTCACCTCGCGCGCCGGGTTGTAATCGATGATCCTCGCCCGGCGTGCGCCGTCGAGCAAGCGGCTGAGCACCGCGAGCGAATCGACCTTGATTGACGGCGACCCAGCCCATGACACCATCGCCGACTCGATGAGCGGCGAGGTGATCTCTTCGAGCTTCTTGTCGCCGAGCGTCGGCTGCACCCGCTTGCGCCATGACACGTCATAGCCGCGCGCTGTTCCGACCCGCACCGAGGCGGCGATGGCGGGCCAGTAACGTTCATGCCACTGCGTGAGCGTCATTCCCGCGTTCGGGTTGCGGCCCGACACCTCTTTCGCCAGCTCGCGCTTCGCTTCCGCGAGGGTGAGGAACATGCGAGAGCGATGCTGCTTGTTCCCGGCGAGGTCGGTCACCGTCACGCGAATTTGATACCGCCCTCGATCCGTCCGCCACCGGATGCCCTCGGGCATCGGGCGACCCGTGTTCGGATCGACCCGAGCTGGGGAGGTATTCGACGGACGCCCGGCCATTAGCGTCTCGTTCCGCCGACTTCGAGGAACTCCTCGATGGTGTCTGCGCGCCAGAGCTTGTGCTTGCCGACCTCCGCGTCAGGTTCAGGGATCAGCCCGTCGCGGCGCAGCTTGTCGAACGTCGGCAACGGCACTCGGCAGCGAGCAGCGGGCTCGGCGCGCGTGAGGTAGTCCGTCTGCACTGTTGCCTCGGTCATGCCCTTTCCTTTCGTTGGAAGCTCGCGCGCTGCTCTGATCTAGCGTTATTGCGAGTACCTGATATTGAAACACAAACAACACGTAATCGCAACTACATTAGATAGGTGTACCTGTTCGCTAGACTGATGCGCATGGCACTTCCGACGCCCCGCCCCTGGGATCAGACCGCGGACGGCCTGATCGCCCAGACTGATCTGCCAACTGGCTGGCACCTCGCTGCCCGGTTCCCCGGAGAACGTGCCGACGATGCCAGTGACGAGATAGACCGCGTGCTCGGCTACGACGACCAGGCAAGCGATGCCGACTCGGAGCAGAACGAGACTGCTGATGGCCGCTGGCGTTACATCGAGCACGAGGCCACCGCTACCCGCGTGATGATCCGCTTGCAGCGCCAGCTCTATGCCACCCCCGAGGAAGTGCGGATCACGGGTGTGATCTATCTGCCGTGGCGACCGGGCGACCCGATCACGAGTCACCTGCTGCGCGAGATCCCGACCGCGAAGATCGAGGCCGCGATCAACAAGCGTCTATTCGCCATGAAGCGCGTCGCCACCGTGACCGGGAATAAGGTTGTGCTCCCGAGCGGTCGCAAGGTCAGCGACCGAGACCTGTTGAAGCCGCTCGGCAATCCCAAGCAGGTGCCCGACTTCTACGAACTCGTCGCGCTCCAGCATGGAAAGCTCTCGGGTCAGGGTGACGAGAACCCCTCCGCGACGATGGCCGAGATCAACGGCGTCGCCCTCAGCACCGCCCAGGGGTGGGTCGCCAAGGCCCGCAGTCGGAGCCTACTTCCGCCAGGGCGTCGCGGACGCGCTGGGTGAGAAAATGAATACGTTGAATCGGGGTGCCCATGAGTAAAGACGAAGAATACGAGGAAGAGATCCGCCTTGTTCGACGCAAGAAGGGCACCTATCGATCGAACTCAACGAAGTCCAATGAATTTGAAAGTGACTTGCTGCGTGACAAGCACACCAGGAGTGTTGCCGGCCCCACAGAGTCCCGTGCCGTCGACGAAGAGGAGCTTCGTCGGAGGTATCAAGGTGATCCGGTAGTCCTATACCAAGAGTCAGCGCAGAGTGTTGACGAAGATGCCGACGACGATATCGCCGGACTAGTCGCCGGGCTGGCTCTCCTTGGCCTCTCCGTGGGGGCTGTAGCCATCGCCGGAATTGGATCCCGTAGGCAGCGCCGCCGTGAACTTGAATGGGAGCAAGCAGAGGCGCGGAGACAAGCTCTCATCACCCCTATCGTTCAGACGTCAACTGCGGCCCCGGCGGGCTGGTACGAGGTGGGTGATGGACGCCAGCAGTGGTGGGACGGTCAGAATTGGACGGGGCATATCAAGGCTGATGTGCATAGAGCGCCGCCGCCTCCTGGCTGGTATGACGACGGCGCTGGCAGTCGACGCTGGTGGGACGGACGAGAGTGGACAGCGCACACGCAAGGTAGTCTCAGCGCATCTCCACAGTCCGGGATGATCGAAAGTGTAGACGTGCAAGTAAGCACAAATGAGCTGCAGCATGTGGTTGAAGTTCCCATCGTCACAATGAGTAGCGAAGAATGGCGTGAGCGTGCACGCGCCATGCTCGTCGCGCGAGCATTCAGCGAAGAGCAATGGCGGCTCCTATCGCATGCACGTATTGAAGATGGCGAAACGGCATTGCTGGAGTGGCAAGGGCAATTGAAGAACCTTACGCCCGAGGACTTCTCAAACAGGATCAATCATGTGCTTGAGGCACGCCGTGGGCAAGGTCATCAGGCACTGACTGCTGGAGTCAGCGGCGGCAGTCTTGACGAAAGATCAGGGGGCGACTTGCCGCCACAGGAAATGGAAGCCCTTCTTGTTGATCGCAGTCAAGCGCAACTCCCCAGGGAAAAGACGAGGCCTCCTGGTTGGTACAACGACCATGACGGTCGGGCTCGATGGTGGGACGGTTCGAGATGGGCTGAGTACTGATTCAAAGCTGAACTCTTGTCGGCGGAAGTCTAACGAGGTGGTGTGGCCTACCTTGCAGACTCAAGGGCCTGATCTAGTTCTTTGTGGAGGACTAGTTTGCGCTCGGCGTTGACCTGCCTGATGTTGTCGATGAGCTGCGAGTCAATCACCATGATTGCTCTTCGCCCCGCACTAACGTGTTGTTCCACGTCATCCCAAAGGTGAGGGTTGGATAGCATGTCGAGTAGATGGTCCTGGTCGAGAATTATCGCAAGCTTGCTCAACTTCTCGGCGTAGGCTTTCTTGACCCGACTGATTTCCCGACGCCTAGATTTTCTTTGCAAGCGGCCATACAGCTCTTCGACGTTCTTCAACAGTGAATCGAGTTGTCGCACAATTCCGGCGGCGGTCTCGTCGCCGATAGCCGCGAGTAAGACGTACTGGTTGCGGAGAGAAGCAAATTTCTCGACGGGGGATCGGGCGTCCGTCGAGTCGTGATGCGCTGCTCGAGTCTCGGATGCTCGTCGACTCTGCGACCGTCTGCGCAAGAAGTACACCAGACCGAGCACGGCTCCCGCTGCGCAGAGGACAGCTATGGCAACCCACCCGATGGTGGTCAACCCGTTGCTGTCGAATGAAGCATAGATCAGAGAGAAAATGGCGCCGAGCGCGAACATTGAAGCAAAGAAGATCCCGATTACTTTCCAGACCAACTTGCTATATCTGTCGTAGCCTTGCAGTCGAAGTCCCCAAGTGTCGCGTTGCCCGCCGAAGAGCGTGATCAACACGTCGATAACGATCCAGTACCCAAGTCCCCCCAACGTGAACAGCTTGAACAATGCAGAGCGGGTCTTGCCGAGGTAGAAGCGGTCAACTCCGAAGATGCCAAGGAAGAGCGCAAAGAGCAGGGTGGCCAGATAGCTTTTTCTCCCTTCAGGTACCGGATGCTGACGGCCAGCACTCTGCGGGAGGTGTGGCGGCGCTGAACCCGGCTGGGATACATGCTGTAGAGATGTGCCTGGGATCGGGTGGGGATCGGCGCTTGACATTCCCCTCCTCCGGAATCTGCGACGTGGTTACGGCTCCATTATGCGCTATGCGAGAGTTTCCAATCCGACGAGGCATAGTAAGTCAAGATCGACGGTGTCGCCTTCAGCGTCGTGGGATGCTGCGCAGCAGTTAGTCGGAGAATCCGAGACCGCTACCGTTGTAAAAACCGACCATCGGGTTGCCAGTCCTGAAGGAGGCGCTGAGGAGGTCGTGCAGTTCAAGGAACCCATACCCTGCGTCAAGTAGGTGTCGCTCGGAGTCGCCACCCGCGTGGTCGAGCACCGCCTGTAGTTCAGTGAGGGCGGAGGCCGCGAGCTCTGGCTCGGCGATGACAACGGCGGTGTCAAATCGCGAACCTCGCTCAAGTACCTCGGCGAGCGCCGGGCACCGGCCTGTATCGAGCGAATGTTTGATCACACCAATACCGGACCGCTCAGCCCACCAAGTCAGGCAGATCTCGCGCATGCCTTCGTGTGCGCAGGCCTTCGATCCCCACCACTGCCAGAGTGCTTCATCCTCAGTGTCGTCCATGCCGTACAACCCGATGGGTTTGATCTGGCCGAAACGGTCGTAGTCGAGTTCTGCTCGGTCAATGGGCGGTTGAGAAGCTAAGCCGTCGCGGAAGCAATTGCAGGCAACAAATGCCTCATGTTCACTCACGGTACTTCCCTCAGTTTGGTTTCACGGTATTGGGATGAGGGGGAGTGACAGTAATGCCCCATAAAGTGGTGTAGCGCACGGTGGCCAGCGCGTCGTAGAACATGGGCGCGGTCACCGTGTGGTCCTTCGAGGAATCTCCTACAACCCACCCGAAAGGCATCAACACGATGACCGCTCCTACTATTGTCGACCCTGCCGGCCTGTTCAGCGAAGCTCTCATCGACGCGTCCCCGGATCTGATGCGTAGTCTGTTGCAGACCATGATCAACGCGCTCTTGTCCGCGGACGCGGACGCGGTGGTCGGCGCTGAATGGGGCAAGCCCTCATCCGACCGGATCACGCAGCGCAACGGCTACCGACACCGCGACCTCGACACCCGGGTCGGCACGATCGATGTCGCGATCCCGAAGCTTCGTCAGGGAACCTACTTCCCCGAATGGCTGCTCGAGCGCCGCAAACGCGCCGAGACCGCGCTGATCACCGTCGTCGCGGACTGCTACCTCGCCGGCGTGTCCACACGCCGGATGGACAAGCTCGTCAAGACCCTCGGGATTCACTCGCTGTCGAAGTCGCAGGTGTCCCGGATGGCGGCGGAGCTCGATGAACACGTCGAGCAGTTTCGACACCGTCCGCTCGACGACGCCGGCCCGTTTACCTTCGTTGCCGCCGACGCGCTCACCATGAAAGTTCGCGAGGGCGGACGCGTCATAGGCGCAGTGGTGCTGGTCGCGACCGGCGTCAACGGCGACGGGCGCCGCGAGGTGCTCGGCCTGCGCGTGGCCACCAGCGAGACAGGGGCGGCCTGGAACTCGTTCTTCGCCGACTTCGTCGCCCGCGGTCTCGGAGGCGTCCGCCTCGTCACCAGCGACGCCCACTCAGGCCTCGTCGAAGCAATCGCAGCGAACCTGCCCGGTGCTGTTTGGCAGCGCTGTCGCACGCACTACGCGGCGAACCTGATGAGTGTGACACCGAAGGCCATGTGGTCGGCGGTGAAGGCGATGCTGCACTCCGTCTACGACCAGCCCGACGCCGCCGCGGTCCACGCTCAGTTCGACCGACTCCTGGACTACGTCGACGGGAAACTGCCCGACGCTCACGAGCACCTCGACGCGGCCCGCGCCGATATTCTCGCCTTCGCGCAGTTCCCGGAAGGCCTGTGGCAGCAGATCTGGTCCAACAACCCCAACGAGCGTCTCAATCGGGAAATCCGCCGCCGCACCGACTCCGTCGGCATCTTCCCGAACCGGGAAGCGATTATCCGCCTCGTCGGCGCGGTCCTGGCCGAGCAGACCGATGAATGGGCCGAAGGACGCCGCTACCTCGGCCTCGACGTTCTCGCGAAGAGCCGCCTCACCCTCGTCACTGACAACGACGTCGAGGAGGTGATCGACACCGTTCTCGAGCTCAGCGCCTGACTCCATCACCACGAAAGACCAACCGTTACACCACTACCCGCGACTTGACCCACGCCGCCCGCTCGTCGGCGGTCACCTGGCGGTCAGAACCTGCCTCGCTCAGCGTTTGCTCTAGCTGCGTGATGCACGCTTGGGTTGCGTTGTCGCCCTGGTTTGCGTTCGCCACATTCACGAGCACAATGATTGCGACTGCCACGGCAATGATGCCAAGTGCGACCCATTTGATCCAGCCCGGAGCTTTGGCCGCTTTCAGAGCTTGGTCGGCCCGCTTCAACTCCCGCTTGGTGTACGAGGAGGGTGCGGATTGCGCCTGCTGGAGAGCGTGCTCGTATTTGGCTTGAGCTTGTGCGATGCGATCTTCTCTAGTCACTCTACGTTCCTCCTGTGGCATGTTGCTCCGTGGTGCAGACCTTTGCATCGCAGGGCAAAGGTGTGCACTGCGCTGAGTACCACGCCGAGGATGGACTGGTTTCGTGAACTATCCGACCCGCGACGCAAACCTTGGCGCGCTCCGACTCCGGTTGAGTAAGGAACGTAGTAAGCGGGAATAGTCGTATGATGTGCTCGCGGAGCGAACCGGCTTGGCCCGTCGCACCCTAATAAATTTGGAAACAGCTAAGACTATGGGCACTGTCGATAGCTGGTACAAAGTCGCGCAGGCGTTTGGCATGACAGCGGGTGAGTTCTTCGCCTTGATTGAGACCCCGTTCGGCGCAGAGTCCGAGAGTTGATCGGTTGCCGGTAATCAGTGGTCGCATCGCAGCGCGACCGCGCAACCGTGTCGGAAGCTATCTATTGCTCAGTCACTCCTGACGTATAAGCCATTGGATTGCGAAGGTATAGCTCTTGGGCTTCTTCTCCTGCCTGCACATACCAAATGACCTGCTCAACATAGTCGATAATGCGAGGTATCTCGACGAAGGGCAACTCGGGTAGACCATCGAGGTCGATCGCCAAGTGGAAGTCGACATGACCCGTGACCGAGAGGTTGGAAACATAACTCGGAACCACCGCATCGAAAACAATGGCCCCGACTGCAGGCTCAGGACTGGCTGTGAAGTTTGAGGGAGCCTGCAGCCAGGCTCCGAACTGATGCGCCTTTACAGGCCCCGCATACTCGACGTTGATATCAGCTCCTGGAGCTGCCGTCCCGCGTAGCGCAATAGAGGTTTTGTGTTTGTCAAGATTGCTTAGCATCCTGAGGATATTCAGCGGGTGTTCCGGGTACCCGGTTTTGAGGCTGAACGGCTGACAAAACTTGACCCGGTCTAGAAGCGGCAGTTGGGCTCCAGCCAGCCAGCTTTTCGCTTTCGCTTCCCACGAGTCGGGGTCGTCGAGAATCGGGAACTGAAGGTTGCTTCCATCGTTCCGATTCTGACCAGCATTGAGTATCTGCCAAACTGTTGAATCTAGCGCCCCGCGAAGTGCGTTGGCAATCTCACCAACGTAGACGGACATCTTTGCTACATCTGGTGGCGTGAAAGACTCAATGACGCTTTGGACTCGCTCATTGGCTGTGCCGTGGGCAGTGGATATGCGAAAGGGCTTGCTGTTGGCGTACAGCTCGACCTGATTGAGTAACTGTTTGTGTCTGAGGCGGGCGTGTTTTATCCGGTAGCTGGGCCAGGCGTTCACCTGATATGTGGTGATCACTAGTCCTCCACCCTGGCCGCAGATGCTTCTGGCGCTCTAGCTGCGAGCTTCAAAGAGTTCATCGAACTTACTTCGGAGACCGTCTGTTGGGAGTTCCTGGCGTAGCATCTCGTGATTCCCGCCAGCAAGTGCCTCTCCGACGAGACGTTGGGCATGAACGAGATCATGCCCAGTGATGTACTTGCTCGTCTTGAGCTTGGGCACCTCACCGCACTCGCATAGGCAAGCGGGGCGGTTGGCAGAACTCATAGTCACATACTAGCGGCGGCATGAGTGTTCCTGGCCTTTCATGGAGTCAGTGAGTATCGCATCGACGCGTGACATAGTAACGCCCCCTATCGAGACAGCTCGGGGTCCGTGATGGGAACTTCGGTTCCGTCTCGCAGAACCACGGAGAAGCTAGCGCCCTCCAGAAAGTCGGGGGAGCTTGCCTTCATTGCAGCGTAGATTGAGCGTGACCCTGCAAGGAGGCTAGACACCAGGTGCGCATCGCGCACCGGATCAATCGTGCCGTTGTCGGTGTAAGCCATTTGGAGTGCGTCAAGTCGCCAATCATTGGGAAAGCTCAGAACGGCGTGTGCGACATCTTCTGACATAAAGCTAACCAGCGGAGCGAGTGTCTGCTGAGTCTTAGTCGCTGCAAGGATGTAATGCGACATCAATCCAGTTCGTTCCGGCCCGAAGAAGGCCGGATCCTGACTAGCTATTACCTTCGCTGCTTCTGCAAGCTCGTTTGCATCCCAGCTATCGAAGTCGACCCCTGGCCCACGCACATAGTGGCGATACGGCACTAAAGCGATAGGACCGAGGCCTGCAAGAGTCTGCAAATGGATCTCGTAGTCCGAGTAGGTGCGCCGTTCTCTTGTGCGTTTCGGTACCTCGACAACAAGCCAACCGAATACCACAGCGGCAAGCAGCGCATAGGCGAGATTTCTTATCACGATGGACAACACATGCCCTCCGGGCACTACCTCCGGCCAATATTGTGCGACCTCAAGGCTGACGGCAATAAGAAGCAGGGCAACGCTCGCCTGGAGAGGGTGGCGAAGGATACGCGACGCCACCGCAACGCTCTTTTCGTAAAGAAGCTTTGTCTTGTCAAGGCTCCTACTCAGACGACTTCCGTTCATGCTTGGTCTAACTCGCTCTCTGGAAACATGGGCAGCATTTTGACGAGTAGGTCGTAGTAACTGGGATATTGCTTGAAGTGCTCTTGCAACCCTTGAGATAGCTCCTCGAAACTTGACGCCCCCGCGCCCACCTCACGGGTGAGCGCCTCCTGATCGGCAATCACCTGCCGAGGGTCGATACCTACGGTGTAGTTCACAAGGCGCGCTAAGCGCCGGGAAAAATCAGCTGTCATCATTTCTGTTCCTATCTGCTCGTATCGTAAACGCCACCACTGACATTCCATCGGCGCTCGATGGGGTCTTCCTGGAACTTGCGGGGTTGCTCGGCTATTCGCGCCCACCCCGCGCCCCTCAGGTCGCAGGAGAGCCGGAGAGAAGACGAGGCCCCCGACCAGTCGAAACCAGCCGGGGGCCTGCACCTTGCCTATTCCTGGATCAGCCCAGGGCGAGGGGGCGGTGCCGTCGCAACCTGCCGAGTAGCCACGACCAGAATCTGCTCAAGCATCGAGGTCGCGCCCTGCATCTTCTCCTGCTCCGAAAGCACAATGTCGCCCTTCGTGACATTCGCATAGGCGCGCATCGCGGCGTCGGTTGACTGCATCAACGCCTGACGCCTGCGCGGGTCAGATTCCGACTCAGCAAGCTCCAGCGTCCGGTCGGTCTGATCCAGCAGCTTCTCCGCGATCCGTTCACGCCGATCCCGCATGTACTCCGAGCGGTACGCCCGCGCGCGATCCATCGCGTCGGGTGTGCCCGACGAGCCCGAACCGGTGCGCGCCCACTCGACCTGGTTACGCTTCGCGATGTCGGTGAGGGTGCGCTTGCTCAAGCCAAGCTCCTCCGCAATCTGCGGACGGGTCTTCCCCTCGCGGATCAGCTCGACCGCCTGCTGCTCCACCTCCGGCGGGGTGCGGTACCCGCTCGGCATCAAGCCACCGCCTTGGAACGGATCACGCGATCCAGCGCCTGCACGCGCTGGTCAACCTCGATGTCCGCCGAGGCGAACTCCGAACGATCCATCGCCGCGAACCCCTCTGGGTCGGCCTGGTGCAGTGCGGTCACAGCGCCGAGGCTCGGCTGACCCTCCAAAGCCTCCGAGAGCACGCGTCGCCAGGCGTTCGGAGCCGACACCGCCTGCTGTGCGGCGCGCACCTGCGCTGCGCCCTCGTCGCCTGCCTCGGCCAGCCGGTTGAACACGAGGGAGCGCACCTCGGACACCACCTCGTCCGGCGCAATCGACGACACCACCTCCGGCAGGGTATCGATATACGCGGCCACCGCCCGGAGCCGTGCGGGGGAGGCAGTGTGGATGATCTGGTCGAGGGAGCGGCCCGAGTCGAGCAGTGCCTTCGTCTGCCCCCACTCGAACTGTGCGACCGCCACCTGATCGGCGGTGGTCGGGCGGAGCGAGTCGATATACTCCGCCGGGGTCGGGCCGGTCGCTGTCGCCTCAGCAGGGATCGCGGCGAGCAGGTTCTTCCGGGCCTCCATCAACCGGCGGGCGCGCTCACGCGTGATAGCCGAATTGGTGTAGTCCGGGTTCGACCACTTCACCGCTTCGGCAAGTTCCGTGCGGTACCGCTGGTACGCCTGCGCATGAGGGTTGATGTTGGTATTCATTATGAACCTTCAAGGGTTTTGGGCGGGGCGGATGCCCCTGGGTGAACCGCTGCCAGACGCCCCGACAGCGGGGGCCTGTTAGGCGGCTCTTGCCAGAGCCTCAATAGTGAAGGCAAACGAGGGGAGCGCGGTTACGCGGCCCGGTAACCCTCCGGTGTCGCGCGTCTACTTGCGGGGGTTCTTTTGTCTCCCGGGCCACGCGAGCGCCTCGCACCGCGGAGTGCTGCGCGCCCAGGCTCTCACGGCTCCACCCGCACCACGACGCGCTGGTAGGCTGAGCGCGCGGAAGGGGCGGGAATGGGTCGCATGATGGCGGTGCTGCGCCGGATCACGCGTCGCGTGTGGTTCCGAGCGGCGCTGATGACGCTGGGCGGGATCCTGCTCGCCCTGCTTGCCGGCCTTCTGGGCGCCTGGATCCCGACCTCGATGTCGATCGATCTCGGCCAGGGGTCGGTCAGCACACTGCTGCAGATCATCGCGAGTTCGATGCTCGCGGTGAGCACCTTCTCGCTCACGATCATGGTGACGGCCTACTCGTCCGCGGCCACGAGCGGTACGCCGCGCGCGACGCAGCTGCTCATCGAGGATCGCACGTCCCAGAACGTGCTCTCGCTGTTTATCGGCAGCTTCACCTTCGCCCTCGTGGGTATCGTGGCGCTGTCCACGGGCTACTACGACGAGAAGGGGCGCACGGTCCTTTTCCTGGGCACCCTCGTCGTGATCGCGCTGATCGTGATCGCGCTGCTGCGTTGGATCAATCATCTCGCGCACTTCGGCCGGGTAGCCGACACGATCGACCGGGTCGAGCGTGCAGCGCTCGAGGTCGTGTGCGAGTACGCGAAGCGGCCGACGATGGGCGGGCTTCCGCTTCGCGGGCTTCCGCGCAGGCCGTTGCGCGCGGTGCACGGAACACGGGTCGGGTACGTCACCCACCTCGACATGGCTGGTCTGCAGAGCGCCGCCGAGTCGGCCGAGACGGACATCTACGTCGTTGCCACGCCGGGGCGGCAGGCCGATGTGGTCGTCCCGCTGGCCTATGTGCCGGCGGAGTCCGCCGAGGACATCGACGAGTCCGTGCGGCAGGCGTTTCTCGTGGACGATCACCGCACCTTCGAGAGCGACCCGCGGCTCGGGGTGATCGCCCTCTCGGAGATCGGGATCCGAGCGCTGTCCCCGGCGATGAACGACCCGGGAACCGCCATCGAGGTGATCGCCGCCCTCGAGCGCGTGTTCGCGGCGATGGCCGACGTCGAGCCCCGGCCGGAACCCGATTACGACCGCGTGCACGTGCGCGAGGTGCAGCTCTCCGATCTGGTGACCGATGCGTTTCGCCCGCTCGCACGAGACGGAGCCGGCTTTATCGAGGTGCACCTGCGGGTGCAGCGCACGCTCAGCGCGCTGGCCGCCCTCGGGGGCCCCGAGTGGGCGCGCCCGTTCCGCGAGGCCGCGGCCGACGCCGCTCGCCGCGCTGCTGCCGGTCTCGACCGCACCGATCGGCGCGTGCTGCGCCGGGCCCGCCGCGACTACTGGTAGGCGGGTCCGACGCCGGCGTTCGGCGTCGCCGCGCGGGATCGGGGGAGCGTCGAGCCGCCCGCCGCCGAGCTGCCCGGTGCCCTCGCGCCGCCCGGTGTCGTCGCGCGCCCCGGCGGGCCCGGAACGTATCATGAGAGCATGACCGCCTCGACCGCACTCGCCGAGCCCATCGTCGGCCCCCTCGTCACCCTGCGCGCGCCGCTGAGCGCCGATCTCGACCCGCTCGTCGCAATCCTCACCGAGCCCGAGGTGGCGGAGTGGTGGGTGGGCTACACGCCGCAGCGCGTGCGCGAGGAGTTCATCGAGGCCCCGGAGACGACCCGCATCATCGAGGTCGAGGGGGAGTGCGCGGGCGCGCTCTACGTGCTGCGCGGCGAGGATCCCGAGTACCCCACCACGGTGATGCACCTCTTCCTCAGCACCCGCTTCCGCGGGCGTCGCATCGGCGAGGAGGTGCTGGCGCTCGCGATCCGGGCCGAGTTCGCCGACGGGATCTCCCGCGTCACGCTCGACCCGAACGTGCACAACGAGGGCGCCATCCGCAGCTACGAGCGCCTCGGATTCCGCCGCATCGGCGTGCTGCGCGACTACCAGGTGCGTCCGGGCGGGCACCTCGAGGACGCCCTCTTCCTCGACCTCACCCGGAGCGACTTCCCCGACGGCCCGCCGCTCCCGCCGCGGGGCTGACCTCGGCGTCCGCCGGCCCAACCCGAGCGAATTGCTCGAAACCGAGCGAATCGTCTGCGCTGGACGGCTCTGTTTCGCGCATCGGGCTCAGTTTCGGCGAACCCGGGCCCGGCGCACGCCCGGCGCACGCCCGGCGCACCCCGCCCCGCGGCGAGCAGCGCCCCGCCGGGCCGCTAGCATGGACCCATGCGAACCGCGCGGCCCCTGCTCCCCTGGGTCGTCTGGGGAGTCGCGGCCCTCGCCTACGCGGTCGCCATCATCAACCGCTCCTCGCTGTCGGCGCTCGGCCCTGCGGCGCAGGAGCACTTCGGCATCGACGCGACCGCGCTGTCGATGTTCGCCATGATCCAGCTCGTCGTCTACGCCGGGCTGCAGGTGCCGGTGGGCGTGCTGCTCGACCGCTTCGGCTCGACCAACATGATCCTCGGCGGCGGCGTGCTCATGGTGATCGGGCAGACGGTCATGGCGCTCGCCCCCGATGTGAGCCTCGCGATCCTCGCCCGCGTGCTGGTGGGGGCGGGCGACGCCTGCACGTTCATCAGCGTGATGCGCATCCTGCCCGAGTGGTTCGCGGTGCGGCAGCTCCCGACGGTGAGCCAGCTCACCGGCCTCATCGGCCAGGCGGGCCAGCTGGTCTCGGTGGCGCCGCTCGCCCTGCTGGTGAGCGTCGCCGGGTGGGCGAGCGGTTTTCTGGGCATCGCAGCGGCGGGGCTGCTGGTCGCGCTCCTCGGATCCCTCGTGCTGCGCAACCGCCCTGGAGACAGCACGCTCGCCGAGCGCATCATCGGCCGTCAGAGCCGCACGAGTCGCGATGCCCGGTCGCTCGCGACGCCGCCCGTCACCGGCGTCGTGGAGATGGCGCCTCCCGCGACCGAGATGATCCCGGTCATGAAGGAACCGCGAGTGCGCGGCCTGGGATTCTGGTCCCGCGCGCGTCGTCTGCTGCGGATCCCGGGCGTGCGCCTCGCCTACTGGGTGCACTTCACCTCGCCGTTCGCCGCCAACGTGTTCATCCTGCTGTGGGGCACGCCGTTCCTCGTGGGCGGCGTCGGCCTGTCGCCGCCGGCGGCGAGCGGCCTGCTCAGCCTCACGGTCGTGTCGTCGATGCTGGCCGGCCTGCTGCTCGGCCCGATCAGCTCGCGCTTCGTGGAGCGTCGGGTGTGGATCAACGTCGGCATCACGGTGGCGCTCGCCACCGTGTGGATCGCCGTGCTGCTCTGGCCCGGCGCGCCGCCGATGTGGCTGCTCGTGCTGCTGCTCGTGGTGATGCCGTTCGGCGGCCCTGCGTCCATGATCGCCTTCGAGGTGGCGCGATCCCACACGCCACGCAGCTTCGCGGGCTTCGGCACCGGCCTCGTCAACACCGCGGGCTTCACGGCGTCGCTGCTCGTGATCCTGCTCATCGGGCTGGTGCTCGACCTGCAGGGCGCGGGCTCGCCGGAGGACTACTCGCTCGGAGCGTTCAAGGTGGCGTTCGCGGTGCAGGTGCCCTTCTGGCTGCTGGGGCTCACCATGATCGTGATCGAGGCCCGCCGCACGAAGGGGTGGATGCAGGAGCACGGTCGGCGGCTGCGCTGAGCCGCGACAGGGCTCAGATGACGTAGAAGTCGGCGAGGTCCGGGGTCTCGGCCCGCGGTGCCCCCCGGCGCGGGCGGCCGTGCGCCGGGATCCCGGTGAGTGTGGTCCACGGCGGGGCAGAGTGCACCACCACCGCGTTCGAGCCGACCGCGCTGTCGTGGCCCAGCTCGATGTTGCCGAGCACCTTCGCGCCGGCGCCGAGGATCACCCGGTCCCCGATGGTCGGGTGGCGCTTGCCGCGGTTGTGGCCCGTGCCGCCGAGCGTGACCCCGTGGTAGATCAGCACATCGTCGCCGATGACGGCGGTCTCGCCGATCACCACGCCCATGCCGTGATCGATGAACAGGCGCCTGCCGATCGTGGCCCCCGGGTGGATCTCGATGCCGGTGAAGAAGCGCACGAGCTGGGAGAGCGCCCGGGGAAGGAGGCGCATGCCGCGATTCCAGAGCGCGTGCGAGACGCGATGCCACCAGACGGCGTGCAGCCCCGAGTAGATCAGGAACACCGAGGCGCCGCTGCGCGCGGCGGGATCGCCGGCCTGCGCGGCGCCGATGTCTTCGCGGATGCGGGAGAAGA
This sequence comes from Leucobacter triazinivorans, assembly GCF_004208635.1. Taxonomy (NCBI): domain Bacteria; kingdom Bacillati; phylum Actinomycetota; class Actinomycetes; order Micrococcales; family Microbacteriaceae; genus Leucobacter; species Leucobacter triazinivorans. The sequence goes on from NZ_CP035806.1 coordinate 2,881,574, forward strand.
TGCTCACTGCGACCCTTCGCACTCGATCGGACGGATCCGCCGTTCCCGCTGCTCCCGCCGCCGCGGGGCCGGGGACGGATCCTTGCGTGCTGCAACAGCGGGCCCGCGCAGAAGATTCCCGCGCGGGCCCGCTGCGATGCGCGTGCTAGACCTCGAGATCCTCGAACAGCACCGTCGAGAAGTAGCGCTCGCCGAAGTCGGGCACCACGACCACGATCTTCTTGCCCGCGTTCTCGGGGCGCTTCGCGAGCTGCGTCGCGGCCCACACGGCTGCGCCGCCCGAGATGCCCGCGAGGATCCCCTCGTCGGTGCCGAGCGCGCGAGCCTTCGCGATCGAGTCTGCAAGGGTCACGTCGATGACCTCGTCGTAGATCTCGCGGTCGAGGATATCGGGCACGAAGTTGGCGCCGAGCCCCTGGATCTTGTGCGGGCCGGCCGTGCCCTCGGTGAGCAGCGGCGAGTCGATGGGTTCTACCGCGACGACGCGCACGTCGGGGTTCTGCTCCTTGAGGTACCCGCCGGCGCCCGTGATCGTGCCCCCGGTGCCGATGCCGGCGACGAAGATGTCGACCTGACCGTCGGTGTCGTTCCAGATCTCGGGGCCGGTGGTGGACCGGTGGATCGCCGGGTTCGCAGGGTTTGCGAACTGCTTCGCGAGCACGGCGCCCGGGGTGCTCGTCGCGATCTCTTCGGCCTTCGCGACTGCACCCTTCATGCCGAGCGGGCCCTCGGTCAGCACGATCTCGGCGCCGTAGGCGGCGAGCAGCTTGCGGCGCTCGATGCTCATCGTCTCGGGCATGGTGAGGATCACGCGGTAGCCGCGCGCGGCGCCGACGAAGGCGAGCGCGATGCCCGTGTTGCCGCTCGTGCCCTCGACGATGGTGCCGCCGGGCTGCAGCTCACCCGACTGCTCGGCCGCGTCGATGATCGCGATGCCGATGCGGTCCTTCACGGATCCAGCGGGGTTGTAGAACTCGAGCTTGGCGAACACCTCGGCCTCGGCGCCGTCGGTGACGCGGTTGAGGCGCACGAGCGGGGTGTTCCCGAAGGCCTGGGTGATGTTGTCGTAGGTGCGTGTCATGCGCTTCGATCTCCTTCTGGAGGTGATGGGAGTCAGGTGGGGGCCACCGAGAACTATAGCGCGAAGTTATTTGAGGAGTATCAATAACTTATGCAATGCGTCACCGTGTGACGGCGGCGCCGGCGGTGCCGCGCTGACACCGGGGCCGCGCGCGCGTGGACGAATGCCGCGGTGTGGCAGAGTGGGGGAGTGGAAGAGCGGAGCGCCGAGCGGGCGCAGCGGACCGGAGATCTGCTCGCCGAGCTGCGAGCGGTGCTCGCCGCGGGCGGGATCGAGGATCCCGACGCGGAGGCCCAACTGCTCCTCGGGCACGCGCTCGGGGCGTCGCGGGGGCGGGTGCAAGCGATGTCGGTGCTCGGCGCGCCGGTCGATCCCGAGCGCGTGGACGCGGTGCGCGAGCTCGCCGAGGAGCGTGCGCGCAGAGTCCCACTGCAGCATCTGACCGGCCGGGCGCCCTTCCGCTCGATCGAGCTCTCCGTGGGCCCCGGCGTGTTCGTGCCCCGCCCCGAGACCGAGACGGTCGCGCAGTTCGCGATCGATGCGCTGCAAGCGGTTCCGGATCCCGAGCCGGTCGCCGTCGATCTCTGCACGGGCAGCGGCGCCATCGCACTCGCGATCGCGGCCGAGGTGCCGACCGCGCGCGTCTGGGCGGTGGAGAAGAGTCGGGAAGCGCACGCGTGGGCCGAGCGCAACGTGCGCGAGTGGGGCGCCGGCAGGGTCGAACTGCTGCTCGGCGATGCGCGGGATCCGCAGCTGCCCGAGCGGATCGTCGGCCGAGTCGACGTGCTCGTCTCGAATCCGCCATACGTGCCCCGGGACATGGTGCCGCGGGACCCGGAGGTGCGGGACCACGATCCCGAGCTCGCGCTCTACAGCGGCGCCGACGGGCTCGAGCTGATCCGCGCCATCAGCCTCGTCGGCCTCGGACTGGTGCGCCCGGGCGGCACCCTCGTGCTCGAGCACGCCGAGATGCAGGGCGAGTCGATCCGCCGCCTCCTCGCCGCCGACGGCTGGCGCGCGGCGGCGACCCATCGCGATCTCACGGGGCGGGATCGCGCAACGACCGCGCTGCGCTGAGCCGCCCCCGCCGGTCGAGCGAGCGCAGCTCCCCGCCGGTCTGGCGCAGCGCAGCTCCCCGCCGATCGAGCGAGCGCAGCGAGTCGAGATCGAGCATCCGCGCGTTCGACTCGCTGCGCCTGCCCACCCGGCGGGGAGTAGAGTGAAGGGCTATGGCCGAAGTCTTCGATTGCTCCGATAGTCCCCAGCTGCTCGCGGGCATGCGCACCGCGCGGCGGGCGATCGGGCGCGGCGAACTCGTGGTGATGCCCACCGACACGGTCTACGGCGTGGCGGCCGACGCCTTCACGCCCGAGGCGGTGCAGCGACTGCTCGACGCCAAGGGGCGCGGCCGCCAGTCTCCGCCGCCCGTGCTCATCCCGAACACGAACACCCTCGCCGCGCTCGCCGCTGAGGTCACGACCCCGCTGCGCCGTCTGGCCGAGACGTTCTGGCCGGGCGGGCTCACGATCGTCACGCGCGCCAACCCGTCGCTCAGCTGGGATCTCGGCGAGACGGGCGGCACGGTCGCGCTGCGGATCCCGAACCACCCGCTCGCGCTCGAGCTGCTCGAGGAGACCGGCCCGCTCGCGGTCTCCTCGGCCAACCTGACCGGGGCCGCCGCGGCGCGCACCGCGGCGGCGGCGCAGGAGATGCTCGGCGACTCGATCTCGGTCTATCTCGAGGCGGGAGAGGCGGCGGGAGACGGCGTCGCCTCCACCATCATCGATGCGACCGGGCTCAGCGAGGACGGCGGCGTGCTGCGCGTGCTGCGCGAGGGCGGGGTGACCCGCGAGGCGATCGCCGAGCTGCTGCCGCAGGTGGCCTTCGGGGACTGAGCATGGCCCCCTATCTGGTCGTCGTCGCGGTCGCGGCGGTCGTGACCGCAGCTGCTTCCTACGCGATGCTGCGGCTCAGCCGGCGCTACCGGCTCGCCCCCGAGGTGCGGGCCCGCGACGTGCACCGAACGCCCACGCCGCGTCTCGGCGGGGTGGCGATGTTCGCCGGGATCCTCGCGGCGTTCGCGATCGCCGGCACGCAGGCCGAATTCGCCTCGCTCTACGAGCAGGGATCGAGAATGTGGGCACTGCTGGGGGCATGCGCCATCATCGCCGTGATCGGGGTGCTCGACGACCTGCTCGATCTCGACTGGATGATCAAGCTGGCGGCGCAGCTCGCGGCCGCCGGACTGCTGGCCTGGAACGGGGTGCAGATCGTCTCGCTCCCGCTGGGCGACACCCTCGTGGTCGGCTCGCCCATCGCCAACTTCGTGATCACCGTGTTCCTCATGACGCTCGTCATGAACGCCGTCAACTTCGTCGACGGCCTGGACGGCCTGGTGGCCGGCGTCGCGATCATCGCGAGCTCGGTGTTCTTCATCTACACCCGCATGCTGCACGCGCAGATGGGCCAGTTCGACTCAGTGGTGTTCGCGAGCCTCATCGCGATCGTGCTGATCGGCATCTGCATCGGCTTCCTCCCGTTCAACTGGCATCGCGCCCGCATGTTCATGGGGGACACCGGTGCGCTGCTCGTCGGCCTGCTCATGGCGACCTCGACCGTCTCGGTGACCGGGGAGCTCAACCCGGCCGCGCTCGATCAGAAGCTCGTGCTCGCCGCCTACATCCCCATCATCCTGCCGGTCGCGGTGCTGGCGCTGCCGCTCGCAGACTTCTCCCTCGCCGTGGTGCGACGTCTGCTGGCGGGCAAGAGCCCGTTCGCGGCCGACCGCCAGCACCTGCACCACCGGCTGCTCGACATGGGGCACTCGCCGGTGCAGGCGGTGCTCATCTTCTACCTCGGCACCGCCGTGCTGTCGATCGCGCTGCTGCTCGTGTTCACGCCCCAGAGCCTCGTGCTGCCCCTCGCCGTGCTGGTGGTCGGCACGCTCGCCTGCGGGCTGGTGCTGTTCTTCCCCGCCTCGCGGGTGCGCGCAGCCCTCGCGCAGCGGCGCTTGGTACGGTTGGGGGAGCGGGGAGTGCCCGCCGCCGACGCCACGCGCAGCTCGCGGACGGCCCTGAACCGCACGGGCGAAGCCGACGATGCAGACGAGGCAGACGAAAGGATCCCCGAGTGAGCAACCCCGCGACCCCCGAGTCGTTCGAGACCGAGCCGGCGCCCATGCCGACCTCGCAGCCGGTGCTGCTGCGCGCGTTGCGGTGGGGCATCCTGGCCACGATCGCGCTGGTGGTGGTGTTCGGGGGTATCGGATGGCTGGTGGCCGAGGGCCGCGGGCTCACGGGCGGGGCGATGGGCGCGGCCTTCGCGGGCGTGTTCCTGCTGCTCACCGTCGGCAGCATCGCCTTCGCCAACCGATTCGTCGACAGCCCCGTCTACGTGCCGGTGTTCTTCGGAATCGTGATGGGCGCCTGGCTCGTGAAGTTCATCGGGTTCATCGTGGCGCTCCTGATCCTGCGCGGCCAGCCGTGGCTGGATCCGCGCATGTTCTTCTTCGGACTGCTCGCCGGCGTGATCGTCTCGCTCGTGATCGACGTGCTCGTGGTGACGAAGTCGCGCATCCCTTACGTCTCCGATCCTCGCTGAGCGGATCCCGTTCCCCGATGTGGGCGCCGAGTTTCGCCCGGGGCTGAATCCTTGTTAGGATGGGGGAGTTCCCTGCCGGGTCGTGCTTGAGCCATGCCTGTCAGGCCGGGGGCACGACCATCGTTCGACGCTGTACAGCTATGTCTGTACCCCGAATCAGGAGAATGGCGCTGTTCGCAAACGCTATGCACCTCGTGACCCCGACTCTCTTCGCCGCGGAAGGTGAGTTCCATCCGCCGTCGATCAACGAGTTCTTCCCGCCGGCGCTCTGGTTCGAAGGCACGCCCTTCGAGATCAACCGCATCATGCTCATCCGCATCGTCATGGCGGTGCTGCTGCTCGTGCTGTTCTGGATCGGCACCCGCCGCATGCGCGTGATCCCCACTCGGGGGCAGTCCCTCACCGAGATGGCGCTCGACTTCGTGCGCATCAACATCGCCGAGGATCTGCTGGGCAAGGTCGACGGCCGTCGCTTCCTTCCCATCCTCACCGCGATGTTCTTCATGATCCTCGCGTTCAACATCACGGGTGTCATCCCCGGGCTCAACATCGCGGCGTCGTCGGTCATCGGCACCCCGCTCGTGCTCGCGGTCGTGTCGTACGTCACCTTCATCTACGCCGGCATCAAGAAGAGCCCGAAGAACTTCTTCAAGAACTCTCTCTTCCCCTCGGGCGTTCCGTGGCCGGTCTACATCATCGTGACCCCGATCGAGCTGATCTCGACCTTCGTCATCCGCCCGGTCACGCTGACCCTCCGTCTGCTCATGAACATGATGGTCGGGCACCTGCTGCTCGTGCTGTTCTTCGCGGCCACCAACTTCTTCATCCTGTACGCCGGGGGCTTCTTCCCCGCGCTCGGCGTCTTCACCTTCGCGTTCGGCTTCGCGTTCACGCTCTTCGAGATCCTCGTGGCCGTGCTCCAGGCCTACGTGTTCACCCTGCTCACCGCGGTCTACATTCAGCTCGCGCTGGCCGAAGACCACTAAAACCAACCGAGTTCGGCAACCGCCGTTCTTCACCTACGGAAGGAAACACACACTGTGTCTGTTCTCGCTGAAATCTCCGGCAGCATCGCGACCGTCGGCTACGGCCTCGCCGCCATCGGCCCCGCCATCGGTGTGGGCATCGTCGTGGGCAAGACCATCGAGGGCGTCGCTCGCCAGCCGGAGCTCGCCGGCCGCCTGCAGGTGCTGATGTGGATCGGCATCGCGTTCACCGAGGCGCTGGCGTTCGTCGGCATCGGTACCGCGTTCATGTTCGGCTACTGATCCCGCATCTGCAACAACCTTGAGAGGAGGCAACGATGATCAACACAATCGTTGTTGCTGCTGAGGATGCGGCGCCCAACCCGTTGCTCCCGGCGACCTATGACATTGTCTGGTCTGCGGTTGTATTCGTCATCCTTCTGATTGCCTTCTGGAGGGTCTTCCTCCCCAAGATGCAGGCCATGCTCGACGAGCGTGCCGAAGCGATCGAGGGCAACATCGCCAAGGCCGATGAGGCCCAGGCGAAGGCCGAGGCCGCGCTGCAGGAGTACACCGCGCAGCTCGCCAGCGCGCGCCAGGAAGCCGGCGAGATCCGTGAAGCGGCGCGTGCCGACGCGGCGAAGATCGTCTCCAAGGCCAAGGAGGACGCGGTGGTCGAGGCCGGCCGCGTCGCCCAGGCCGCGCAGAGCCAGATCGAGGCCGAGCGCCAGAGCGCCGTCGTGTCGCTGCGCAAGGACGTCGGCTCGCTCGCCGTCGACCTCGCCTCGAGCGTCGTCGGCGAGAGCCTCAGCGACGACCAGAAGGCCTCGGCCCTGGTCGACCGCTTCCTCGCCGACCTCGAGGCATCCGAGAAGGCGGCGAAGTAATGGGAAGCGCGTCACGCGAAGCACTGGCCCAGGCGCGCACCGCGCTGCGGGCGGGGCTCGATCAGGCTGCCGGCGGCGAACTGCTGCGGGTGGCGGGCCGTATCGCAGAGAGCCCCGCGCTCGCTGCCGCACTCGGCGACGCCTCGGCGGACGCCGTGGCGAAGACCCAGGTGGTCGAGCGACTGTTCGGCGGGATCTCCGCTGACGCGCGCTCCGTGCTCGTCGCCGCCGTGCATGCGCGGTGGTCGAACGTCGACGAGTTCGTCGCCGGTGTCGAGGAGCTCGGCCTGCGCGCCGAGGGCATCGCCAACCCGGAGCTCTCTGACGAGCTGCTCGCGGTCGCCGATCTGGTGGATCGCAGCCACGAGCTGCAGCTCAGCCTCGGCAGCAAGCTCGCCGAGCCCGCCGGTAAGGTGACGCTGGTGCAGCGCCTGCTGTCGGGCAAGACCTCCGCCTCGACCGTCGCGGTCGTGAGCCACCTCGTGGCGAACCCGCGCGGTCGTCGCCTCGATGCCGCTCTGCGCCAGGCTGCCCGCACGGCCGCGGATCAGGGCGGCAGCGAGCTCGCGACCGTCACGGTCGCGGCCCCCCTCAGCGGCGCACAGCAGGACCGTCTGGCCCGCGCGCTCGAGCAGTCGGCCGGTCGTCCGGTCAAGATCACCACGGTCGTCGATCCCGAGCTGATCGGCGGCGTGCGCATCCAGCTCGCCGACGACGTGATCGACGGCAGCGTCCGCGCCCGCCTGGAGGATCTCCGCCAGCAGCTCGCAGCGTAAGGCACAACTTTTCACCACCGGGGGCGGCGCTTCCGGACCAGACAGAGGAAACGAAATGGCAGAACTCTCAATCAGCCCGGACGAGATCCGCGACGCGCTGAAAGACTTCGCAGCGTCGTACGAGCCGACCCAGGCGGAGAAGACCGAGGTCGGCACGGTGGTCGACGCCGCAGACGGCATCGCACACGTCGCGGGCCTTCCCGGCGTGATGGCGAACGAGCTGGTGCGCTTCGAAGACGGCACGCTCGGCCTCGCGCAGAACCTCGAGGAAGACGAGATCGGTGTCGTCGTGCTCGGCGAGTTCACCGACATCGCCGAGGGCCAGCCGGTCACCCGCACCGGCGAGGTGCTCTCGGTACCCGTGGGCGAGGGCTACCTCGGCCGCGTGGTCGATCCGCTCGGCAACCCGATCGACGGCCTCGGCGAGATCGCCGGCGTCGAGGGGCGTCGCGCGCTCGAGCTGCAGGCGCCCGGCGTCATGCAGCGCAAGTCGGTGCACGAGCCGCTGCAGACCGGCATCAAGGCCATCGACGCGATGATCCCCGTAGGCCGGGGCCAGCGCCAGCTCATCATCGGCGACCGTCAGACCGGCAAGACCGCGATCGCGATCGACACGATCATCAACCAGAAGGCCAACTGGGAGTCGGGCGATACGACGAAGCAGGTGCGCTGCATCTACGTCGCGATCGGTCAGAAGGGCTCGACCATCGCCTCGGTGAAGGGCGCGCTCGAGGACGCGGGCGCGATGGAGTACACCACCATCGTGGCCTCGCCGGCCTCCGATCCCGCCGGCTTCAAGTACCTGGCGCCGTACACCGGCTCGGCCATCGGCCAGCACTGGATGTACGACGGCAAGCACGTGCTCATCATCTTCGACGACCTGTCCAAGCAGGCCGAGGCCTACCGCGCCGTGTCGCTGCTGCTGCGCCGCCCGCCGGGGCGCGAGGCCTACCCGGGCGACGTGTTCTACCTGCACTCCCGCCTGCTCGAGCGCTGCGCGAAGCTCTCGGATGAGCTGGGCGCCGGTTCGATGACCGGCCTGCCGATCATCGAGACGAAGGCGAACGACGTCTCCGCCTACATCCCGACCAACGTGATCTCGATCACCGACGGCCAGATCTTCCTGCAGTCCGACCTCTTCAACGCCAACCAGCGTCCCGCGGTCGACGTGGGCATCTCGGTGTCGCGCGTCGGCGGCGACGCGCAGGTGAAGTCGATCAAGAAGGTCTCCGGCACGCTCAAGCTCGAGCTCGCCCAGTACCGCGCTCTCGAGGCGTTCGCGATGTTCGCCTCGGATCTCGACGCGGCGAGCCGCAAGCAGCTGGAGCGGGGCGCCCGCCTCACCGAGCTGCTCAAGCAGCCGCAGTACACCCCGTACCCCGTCGAGGAGCAGACCGTCTCGATCTGGGCCGGCACCAACGGCTACCTCGACGAGGTGCCGGTCGAGGACATCCTGCGCTTCGAGCGCGAGTTCCTCGACTACCTGGGCCGCAACTCGGAGGCGCTGAACACGCTCCGCTCGACCAACGTGCTCGACGACGACACCGTCGCCGAGGTCACCGCGCAGATCGAGAAGTTCAAGAGCGAGTTCCGCACCTCCTCGGGCAAGGCCCTGAACGAGCAGTTCGAGGCGCTCGACGAGGCAGAGATCAAGCAGGAGCAGCTGGTCGTCAAGAAGTAGCGACGGCTTCGGCGGGGGCGCGAGCCCCCGCCGATCCCGAGCCACCTGACCAGCCAGCCCCGACCAGTACAGGAGAGACATGGGAGCGCAACTTCGGGTCTACCGGCAGAAGATCCGTTCTGCCCAGACGACCAAGAAGATCACCCGTGCGATGGAGCTGATCGCAGCCTCTCGCATTCAGAAGGCGAAGGCCCGCGTCGAGGCTTCGACGCCCTACGCCACCGCGATCACGCGGGCGGTCTCGGCCGTCGCCACGCACTCGAACACCGACCATCCGCTGCTCACCGAGGCCGAGACGGTCGAGCGTGCGGCAGTGGTGATCTTCACCTCGGACCGCGGTCTCGCGGGCGCCTTCAACTCGCAGGTGCTGCGCGAGGCCGAGGAGCTCTCCGAGCTCCTGCGGGAAGAGGGCAAGGACGTCGTCTACTACCTGATCGGTCGCAAGGCCCAGGGGTACTTCTCCTTCCGCCGCAGGCCCTCCGAGCGCGTGTGGACCGGTGACACGGAGAACCCGAGCTTCGAGACGGCCAAGGAGATCGCCGAGTCGCTGCTCGAGATCTTCGCCCGCCCCGCCGCCGAGGGCGGCGCGCAGGAGATCCACCTTGTCTACAACCGCCTCATCAGCATGGTGAGCCAGGTTCCCGAGGTGCATCGCCTGCTTCCGCTGCAGGTGGTGGAGGGCGTCGCAGAGGCCAGTGAAGGGCCCGAGTCGCTCTACGAGTTCGAGCCCGACGCCGATACGGTGCTCGACCAGCTGTTGCCGGCGTACATCGAGTCGCGCATCTTCAATGCGCTGCTCGAGTCGGCGGCCGCCAAGCATGCTGCCACGCAGAAGGCGATGAAGTCGGCGAGCGACAACGCCGACACGCTGATCCGCGACTACACGCGCCTCGCCAACAACGCCCGCCAGGCCGAGATTACCCAGCAGATTTCCGAAATCGTAGGCGGCGCCGACGCGCTGTCGAGCTAGAAGAAGCACGAAGAGAGAGAAACATGACCGAAACCGCCGCAGTGGCGACTGAGGCCGCAACGAAGGTCGTCGGGCGGATCGCTCGAGTGACCGGCCCCGTCGTCGACATCGAGTTCCCGCACGACGCGATCCCCGCCGTCTACAACGCTCTCAAGACCACCGTCGACTTCGGTGACGGGTCCGAGCCCTCCACGCTCGTGCTCGAGGTCGCCCAGCACCTCGGCGACAACCTCGTGCGCGCCATCGCCCTGAAGCCCACCGACGGCCTCGTGCGCGGCCAGGAGGTCGTCGACACCGGCGACTCGATCACCGTGCCCGTCGGCGACGTCACCAAGGGCAAGGTCTTCAACGTGACCGGCGACGTGCTCAACCTCCCCGAGGGCGAGACGATCGAGGTGTCCGAGCGCTGGAGCATCCACCGCGAGCCCCCGGCGTTCGACCAGCTCGAGTCGAAGACGCAGCTGTTCGAGACCGGTATCAAGGTCATCGACCTGCTGACCCCCTACGTGCAGGGCGGCAAGATCGGCCTCTTCGGCGGCGCCGGCGTGGGCAAGACCGTTCTGATCCAGGAGATGATCCAGCGCGTGGCGCAGGATCACGGCGGCGTGTCGGTCTTCGCCGGTGTGGGCGAGCGCACCCGTGAGGGCAACGACCTCATCCACGAGATGGACGAGGCCGGCGTCTTCGACAAGACGGCACTCGTGTTCGGCCAGATGGATGAGCCGCCGGGGACCCGTCTGCGCGTCGCGCTGTCGGCCCTGACCATGGCGGAGTACTTCCGCGATGTGCAGAAGCAGGACGTGCTGCTCTTCATCGACAACATCTTCCGCTTCACGCAGGCCGGTTCCGAGGTATCGACGCTGCTCGGCCGCATGCCCTCCGCCGTGGGCTACCAGCCGAACCTCGCCGACGAGATGGGCATCCTGCAGGAGCGCATCACCTCGACCCGCGGTCACTCGATCACCTCGCTGCAGGCGATCTACGTCCCCGCCGACGACTACACCGACCCGGCTCCGGCGACCACCTTCGCCCACCTCGACGCGACCACCGAGCTCTCGCGAGAGATCGCGTCGAAGGGTCTGTACCCGGCTGTGGATCCGCTGACCTCCAGCTCGCGCATCCTCGATCCCCGCTACTTGGGCGAAGATCACTACCGCGTGGCCACCACGGTCAAGCAGATCCTGCAGAAGAACAAGGAGCTGCAGGAGATCATCGCGATCCTCGGCGTCGACGAGCTCTCCGAAGAGGACAAGATCACGGTGGCCCGCGCACGCCGTATCCAGCAGTTCCTCTCGCAGAACACCTACATGGCGAAGAAGTTCACCGGTGTCGAGGGCTCCACGGTTCCGCTCAAGGACACCATCGAGTCGTTCGACGCGATCGCCAAGGGCGAGTTCGACCACGTCGCGGAGCAGGCGTTCTTCAACGTCGGCGCCATCTCGGACGTCGAAGAGAACTGGGCCAAGATGCAGAAGGATCTGGCCTGAGCATGGCGCTCAACGTCAGCGTCGTCTCCGCCGATCGCGAGGTCTGGACCGGCTCGGCCGCCCAGGTCATCGCGAAGACGGTCGAGGGCGAGATCGGCATCCTCGGTGGTCACGAGCCGCTGCTCGCGAAGCTCGCGCAGGGCGAGGTGCGGGTGACCACCGCCGACGGTGAGAAGGTCAAGGTCGATGCCGAGGGGGGCTTCCTCTCCGTCGATCACGACACGGTGACCATCGTCGCCGGGCGAGCTGCACTCGTTCAGTAGCAGTTCTTCCGCTCCGACGCCGAGGCCGGACGTCGCCCCCGTGGGCGGCTCCGGCCTCTCGTCGTCTCCGCGGCCCTGCACTCCGGTCATCGTCATGCTGCGCGAAGTCGCAGGATCCATCCCGTCTCCGAAAGGGAACCTCCGAATGCTCGTGCTCCTTCCGCCTTCCGAGACCAAACGCCTCGGAGGATCGGGTGCGCTGGATCCCGCCGCGCTGCACGCGCCTGAGGCGTTGCAGGCGGCTCGTGAGCGGGTGCGCGCCGCGCTGGTCGAGCTGAGCCGCGACGAGGAGGCGGCGGCGAAGAGCCTGAAGCTCGGGGTGAAGAACCGCGGCGAGCTCGACCACAATCTGCGGCTCGGCTCGAGCGGCGTGATGCCCGCGATCGAGCGCTACACCGGAGTGCTCTACGACGCACTCGACGTCGGGTCGCTCTCTGCCCCCGAGCGCGCCTGGATCGATGCGCACGTCATGGTGCAGTCCGCGCTCTTCGGCCTGGTGAGCGCGGGAGACGCGATCCCGGCGTACCGGCTCTCGGCGGGATCGCGTCTGCCGCAGCTCGGAGCGCCCCTCAAGCGGGTGTGGGGCGAGGCCCACGCCCAGGTCAGCTGGGCCGAGGGCACCCTGCTGCTCGACCTGCGCTCCAAGGACTACGGTGCGCTCGCTCCGCTGCCGAATGGGTACTTCCTCAACGTGGTGCAGCGAGGCGAGAACGGCGAGGTGCGTGCGCTGAACCACTTCAACAAGGCGGCCAAGGGTGATCTCGTGCGGCGTCTCGCCCGATCCGGCGCCACCCCCGGGGGCGCAGAGATCGTCGGCGTCGAAGAGCTGCTGCGCTGGTCCCGCGACGAGGGGCTCGAGATGACGCTCTCCGAGGCGGATCGCTCGGTCACGCTGGTGACCGAGCTGGGGGCGCCTGCTCGCGCGTCCTCCTCCGGCGCGGTGGCGCGATAGGATGTTGAAGATGTCTATGGAGCGGAAGCAGTGACCACTCGAGGTGAGAACGCGTCTCACCGGCGTCTGCGCTACCGCGGTGACCGCGACACCGAGATCGAGCTGTCGTGGTTCGCGCTGACCGACGTCGGTCGTCGGCGTGACACCAACCAGGACAGCTATGTCGCTCTGCCGCCCATCTTCGCGGTGGCCGACGGTATGGGCGGACACTCGGCCGGCGAGATCGCGTCAGCGGCGGTGGTGCGTCGCCTGGCCGAGCTCGGCGGCAACATGGAGGTCGGCGAAACCGACATCGACGAGATGCTGAGCGACGCCGTCGACGACATCGAGCTCGATGCGGGGGAGACCGAGCTCGGCGCAGGCACGACCGTTACGGGCGTCTGCATGAGCCCCGAAGACGAGCCGACCTGGCGCGTCTTCAACATCGGCGACTCGCGCGTCTACCAGTACTTCAAGGGAGCGTTGAGTCAGATCACCGTCGATCACTCGGTTGTGCAGCACCTTCTCGACACCGGTGCGATCACCGAGGAAGAGGCGGAGATCCATCCGCACGCCAACGTGATCACCCGCGCGGTGGGCTTCAACGAGGCGCCGATTCCGGACTACACCGCCCTCGCGCTGATCCCGGGGCAGCGCCTGCTCATCTGTTCCGACGGGCTGACCAAGGAGCTCACCGACATCGGGATCCAGCACTTCCTCGCCACTCAGCCCACCGCTGAGGACGCAGCGCGCACCCTGGTGCAGCAATCGCTCGAGAACGCGGGACGCGACAACGTGACTGTGATCGTGATCGATGTGCACGCGGTCGGCGAGGATCGCACGGAGGAGATCACGGTCTGACCGTGCCCCGTCCCGCTGGCTGAGCGAGCGCGCTTGCTCAGCCAGCGGCCGCTCAGGCTGCGGCGAATGCCGCCTCGAGTACGTCGATCACATCGTCGATCAGCTCGTCGCTCATCTTGAGCGAGGGCAGGAAACGGATGCCCTGGTTGTAGATGCCGGTGCTCAGCAGGATGACGCCGTTGCGCGATGCGTAGTCGATGACCTTCGCCACGAGATCGGCATCGGGCTCGAGGGTGCCGGGCTTCACGAGCTCCACGGCCAGCATCGCGCCCCGTCCGCGCACCTCGGCGATGGCCGGGTACTGCTCCTTGAGCCGGTTCAAGCCGGCGGTGAAGCGGGCTTCGATGCGCTTCGCCTCGGCGAGCAGCGATTGTGCCTCGAGCTGCTCGAACACAGCCACCGCAGCCGCGCACGCCACGGGGTTGCCGCCGAAGGTGCCGCCCAGCCCGCCCGGCTGCGACTTGTCCATGATCTCGGCGCGGCCGGTGATGCCCGCGAGCGGCAGTCCGCCGGCGATGCCCTTCGCCGTGAGCACGATGTCGGGTTCGACGCCGAACTGCTCGATCGAGAAGACGGTGCCGGTGCGCGCCATGCCGGCCTGCACCTCGTCTGCGATGAAGACGATCCCGTTCTCGCGGCACCACTCGGCGAGCGCCGGCAGGTAGCCTTCGGCGGGCACGATGAACCCGCCCTCGCCCTGGATGGGTTCGACCACGAGGCACGCCAGATCCTCGGCCCCTGCGGTCTTCTCGAGGTGGGCGATGGTGCGCGCCGCTGCTTCGGGGCCGGTCAGCCCGTCGTGCAGCGGGTACGAATTAGGTGCCCGATAGATATCGCCGGCGCGAGGGCCGTAGCCGTAGGCGTAGGGCACGGCCTTGTGGTTCATGCTGCTGGTGAGCAGGGTGCGACCGTGGTAGGCGTGCTCGAGTACGGCGACACCGGGACGGCCGGTGTACTTGCGCGCGATCTTCACGCCGTTCTCGACGGCCTCGGCGCCCGAGTTCATGAGCAGGGTCTTGTAGGGCTGCTCGGGCGTCGATCCCGGCACGTGCTGCGCGAGGTACTCGGCGACCCGCACGTAGGGTTCGTAGGGCGTCATCGTGAAGAGGGTGTGCGTGACCTTGTTGAGCTGTGCCGTGGCGGCGGCGACCACGGCCTCGTCGGTGTGACCGATCGTGGTGACGCCGATGCCGCCGCAGACGTCGACGAGCTGGTTGCCGTCGACGTCGACGACGATCGCGTCGTGGGAGCGCTCGATGTATACGGGCAGCACGCTGTGCACGCCCGGCGGCACGACGGCCCTGCGACGCTCATGGATCTCTCGTGAGCGGGGACCCGGGATCTCGGTGACGACGAGACGCTGCTGGGGAATGCTGGTTTCGGAGAGGGTCGCTTCGCTCATACGCCTGATCTTACTCTCGGAGCGGTCGAGATCTTGCCGGGAGCCGCTCCGTGATGGATGCGGGATCCGCGGCGGTAGTGTGGGCGCATGAAGGATCTGCACGAGTACCGCATCGGGATCGAGTGGACGGGCAATCGGGGAACGGGCACGAGCGGGTATCGCGCGTATGGGCGGCAGCTGCTGATCCACGCGGAGGGGAAAGCGGCGCTGGAGGGTTCGGCCGACCGCACGTTCCACGGCGACGCCGACCGCTGGAACCCGGAGGAATTGCTGGTCACTGCACTCGCGCAGTGCCACATGCTGTCGTACCTCCACATGGCCGTCCGGGCCGGTGTGGTCGTGACGGCCTACACCGACGACGCCGTGGGGACGATGCGCCAGGAGGGGCTGGGCGGGGCCTTTTCAGGCGTCGTGCTGCGTCCGCGGGTGACGGTGGCCGACGCGTCGATGGTCGAGGCGGCCCGCGCGGCGCACGCCGAGGCCCGCGAGGTCTGCTTCATCGCGAACTCGGTCAACTTTCCCGTGACGCACGAGCCGCAGATTCTGGTCGCGCACGCGGAGTGACCCGGGCGGCGGCTCTCGTGCGGGTGAGCGCCAGTCGTGCAGGACAAAACCCGTCATACAGGACGATTGGGAGGAAAGGCTCCTGCATGACCGGAGTTCTCCTGCATGACGGGAGTCCGCGCTGGGACGCCGGGCGCCGGGACGCCGGGCGCCGGGCGCCGGGCGCCGGGCGCCGGGACGCCGGGCGCCGGGACGCCGGGCGAGCCTGTCACCGGTTCCGAATACAATGGAACCCATGGCACCGGACCCCCAGGCACAGCCCGCGCAGGCGCAGCCCTCCTCGTTCTTCCTCACGACGCCCATCTTCTACGTCAACGACGCGCCCCACATCGGGCATGCCTACACGGAAGTGGCGGCCGACGTGCTCGCGCGCTGGCACCGCCAGGCCGGAGACGACAGCTGGTTCCTCACCGGCACCGACGAGCACGGCCAGAAGATCCTGCGCACGGCCACGGCGAACGGCGTCGCGCCGCAGGAGTGGGCCGACCGTCTCGTCGAGTCGGCGTGGAAGCCGCTGCTCGACACCATCGACATCTCGAACGACGACTTCATCCGCACCACGGATGCGCGCCACGAGACGGGCGTCGCCAAGTTCCTGCAGAAGCTGCACGACGACGGGCACGTCTACGCGGGCGAGTTCGAGGCGCTCTACTGCGTCGGGTGCGAGGAGTTCAAGCCGAAGAGCGAGATCGTCGACGGCACCGGCGCCTTCGCGGGTGAAAAGGTCTGTGCGATCCACTCCAAGCCGCTCGAACTGCTGCAGGAGAAGAACTACTTCTTCAAGATGAGCGCGTTCCAGGATCGGCTGCTGGCGCTCTACGAGGAGCGCCCCGACTTCGTGCAGCCGGCCAGCGCGCGCAACGAGGTGGTCGCCTTCGTGCAGCAGGGGCTCGAAGACCTGTCGATCTCGCGCACCTCGTTCGACTGGGGCATTCCGATCCCGTGGGATTCGAGCCACGTCACCTACGTCTGGTTCGACGCGCTGCTCAACTACGTCACCGCCATCGGCTACGGCGAGGATCCCGAGCAGTTCGCGCGTCGCTGGCCCGCGACCCACATCGTCGGCAAGGACATCCTCCGCTTCCACGCGGTGATCTGGCCCGCGATGCTCATGGCGGCGGGGCTCGAGGTACCGGAGCACGTCTTCGCGCACGGCTGGCTGCTGGTGGGCGGCGAGAAGATGTCGAAGTCGAAGCTCACGGGGATCGCGCCGCAGGAGATCACCGACACCTTCGGTAGCGACGCGTTCCGTTACTACTTCATGCGCGCCATCTCGTTCGGCCACGACGGGTCCTTCAGCTGGGAGGATCTGGCGGCCCGCTACCAGGCCGAGCTGGCCAACGGCTTCGGCAACCTCGCCAGTCGTGCGCTCGCGATGAATCGCAAGTACTTCGACGGCCGGGTGCCGCAGGCCTCTGCGGACGCGGACACCGCCGCAGAGGCGCAGATCCGGGAGCTCGCCGCGAGCGTGGCGGCCCGGGCCGATGAACGCATCGAGGCCTTCGCGATCCACGAGGCCATCGCCGCGGTCTGGGAGCTGGTCGACGCGCTCAACGGGTACATCACCGAGCAGGAGCCCTGGGCGCTCGCGAAGGATCCGGCGCAGCGCGAGCGGCTGGCCACCGTGCTCTACACCGTGTCCGAGGGGCTGCGCGCGCTCGCCGTGCTGCTGGCCCCGGTGATCCCGCAGGCCACCGCGAAGCTGTGGACGGCGCTGGGCGCCGAGGCCGCGCTCGGGGCTCTTTCCGAGCAGCCGATTCGCGAGGCCGGCGCGTGGGGCGGTCTGCCCGCGGGTGCCGAGCAGCAGCCGCTCGCCGTGCTGTTCCCGCGCATCGAGGCCGAGGTAGGAGCAGATTCGCGATGAGCGCCGACGCTTCTCGTCGTGCTGCGCGAGCGGAGCGAGTCGACCGATCGGCGGGCTCGGCCCCCGCGGCGCCGCACCGCGCCGAGGCGGAGGGCCGCACGGCGCCTCCGGGTGGTCTGCGCAAGCGCACGACGTCGGAGGGGCGGGACCTGACCCGCCCCCCGAGTCCCGAGCCGCTGCCGATTCCGCTCTACGACAACCATGCCCATCTCGAGTTCGAGGACGGCATCGATCAGCTCGATCCGCTCGACTCCCTCGATCGCGCCGGGGCCGTGGGCGTGCGCGGCGTCGTGCAGGTCGGCACCGACCTCGAGACGAGCCGCTGGAGCGCGCAGCTCGCGCAGAGCGACCCGCGCGTGCTCGCCGCCGTCGCACTGCACCCGAACGAGGCGCCGAAGCTCTTCGCGCAGGGGTGCCTCAGTGCGCAGCTCTCCGAGATCTCCCGCCTCGCTGCTCAGCCTCGCGTGCGCGCGGTGGGGGAGACGGGGCTCGACTTCTTCCGCACCGGCGAAGACGGGCGGGATGCGCAGATCGAGTCGTTCGAGACGCACATCGAGATCGCAAAGGCCAACGGGATCGCCCTGCAGATCCACGACCGCGACGCTCACGACGAGGTGGTCGCGACTCTGCTGCGCGTCGGCGCCCCCGAGCGCACGGTGTTCCACTGCTTCTCGGGCGACACTCGGCTCGCCCGCATCTGCAACGAGCACGGGTGGTACATGTCGTTCGCCGGTACGACCACGTTCAAGAATGCTCCGGCGCTCCGCGAGGCGCTGACCGTGGCCCGGCCCGAGCTGGTGCTCGCCGAGACCGACGCGCCGTTCCTCACCCCGGAGCCCTACCGCGGGCGTCCCAACGCCCCGTACCTCCTGCCGCACACCGTGCGTCGCATGGCCGACGCACTCGACGAGCCGCTCGACACGCTCTGCGAGCGCATCGCGGCGAACACGGTGCGGGTCTACGGCTCGTGGGATCCGGATGCGGCGGCCGGTGCGCGGAATCCCGAACCCGCCGCCGTCGGGGATTCGGCGTGAGCGACGGCATCGGCCCGGCGGGGTCGGGGGAGCACGGTGACCCGAACGGTACGCCATCTCGGAGGTCCGCGCTGCTGGGCCCCGCCGAGGTGCGGGAGCTCGCCGAGCGACTCGGCGTCTCACCGACCAAGAAGCTCGGGCAGAACTTCGTCATCGATCCCAACACCGTGCGCAAGATCGTGCGTCTCGCGGGTGTCCGTGAGGGCGACCGCGTCATCGAGGTCGGCCCGGGGCTCGGGTCGCTCACGCTCGGCATCACCGAAGCCGGCGCGGAGGTAACGGCCGTTGAGATCGACCACCGTCTCGCCGCAGAACTGCCGAGCACCGCGCGCGCGATGCAGCCAGATATCTTCGCCGATCCAGCGCGGCCCCGCCTGCACGTGGTGCGCAGCGACGCGCTCGAGGTGACGCTCGCGGATCTGCTCCTCCGGCGTCCCGGTCGGGCCGCGGAGATGGAATCTATCGCCACATCCGCCTCGCGGGATGAAGCCCGCGACTCGCATGGCTCAGTGGCGCTGCCCGAGGTGCTCGTGGCCAATCTGCCGTACAACGTCTCGGTGCCGATTCTCATGCATCTGCTCGAGTTGCTGCCGAGCCTGCGCCGCGGGCTGGTCATGGTGCAGTCGGAGGTCGGCACCCGCATCGCGGCCTCGCCCGGATCGAAGGAGTACGGCGCCCCGAGTGCCAAGGCCGCGTGGTACGGGGAGTGGCGGATCGCCGGCACTGTGAGCCGGCGCATCTTCTGGCCGGTGCCCGGCGTCGACTCGGTGCTGGTGAGCTACGAGCGACGCGGGCAGCCGCGCGGCGACGAGGCGGAACGGCACGGCACGTTCGCGCTGGTCAATGCCGCCTTCGCGCAGCGCCGCAAGATGCTGCGCCAGGCGCTGCAACCCGTGCTGGGCCCCCTCGACCGCGCGATCGCGGTGATCGAGGCCGCCGGGCTCGACCCGACGTCTCGGGCGGAACAGCTCGGTATCGACGACTATCTCGCGCTGGCCCGCAGCCACGCTCGACGCTCCTGAGGATCCGCGCAACCCGCGAGCGCGGCGGTGCGCTAGCGTTATGCCTATGAGCACGAGGGGGCTGCGATCGATCACGGTGCGTGCGCCGGGCAAGGTCAACGTATTCTTCCGCGTCGGCGCGTTGCAGGACGACGGATACCACGACGTCGCCTCGCTCTATCAGGCGGTCTCGCTGTTCGAGGAGGTGACCGCGACCGAAGCCGACGATTTCTCGGTGCGCGTCACCGGTCCGATCGACGCGAGCGGTCTGCCCCTCGACGACCGCAACCTCGCGCTGCGCGCCGCGAAGCTGCTCGCGGCGCGCACCGGCACCGCTCGCGGTGCGGCGCTCACCGTATTCAAGCGGGTGCCGATCGCGGGGGGCATGGGCGGCGGATCGGCTGACGCGGCGGCCACGCTCGTGGCCTGCGACGAGCTCTGGGGTACGGGACTCGGGCGCAGCGGACTGCTGCCGCTCGCCGCCGAACTCGGCGCCGACGTGCCGTTCGCGCTCGAGGGCGGCACGGCCGTCGGAACGGGGCGCGGCGACGAGCTGAGCCCTGCGCTCGCCAAGGGCACCTTCCACTGGGTGCTCGCGCTCTCGGACAACGGGCTCAATACGCCCGTCGTCTACCGCGCGCTCGATCGGCACCGCGACGAGCACCTGGTCGATCTCGGGCGTCAGCCCGACCTGGTGAAGGTCGATACGGCCGTGCTGCAGGCAGTGCGCGTCGGTGACGCCGGGTCGCTCGCCGAAGCGATGCACAATGATCTGCAGGTCGCGGCGCTCAAGCTCGCTCCCGAGCTGACCGACCTGCTCGAACTGGGGGAGACGCGCGGCGCGCTCGCCGGCATCGTCTCGGGATCCGGGCCCACGGTCGCCTTTCTCGTCGACAGCGCGCAAACAGCGGCCGAGCTGAGGAGCGCGCTGACGCGCGGCGGCGTGCAGGCGCTCACCGTCACCGGGCCGGTGCCCGGCGCTCGGGTGCTGGACGGCTGACCGCTCGGCTCGTTCCCGGCGCGCGGGTGCCGCGCGTCTGACCGTGCGTCTGACCGCGCGTTTCGCTCTCGGCCCTCGTGTGGTTTGGGGTGGGTGGTGCGGGTGTACTGGTTTGTGGGCTGGGGGTACTCATTCGGGGTTGTTTACCGGTGGGGGTGGTGGGTGCGTGTGTAGCGTGCGAGTCATTATGGATGATTTGCGTGCGGAGAAGACTCGTTGTGCGTCTCGGGGTGTGCGGGGTGTGCGTGGTGTGCGTGGGAAGCGGAGCGCGACGTCGGTGTTGTTGAGTGTGGTGTCGGCGGGTGCTGCGGGTGCGTTGTTGGTGGGGGTGTTGCCGGTGATGCAGGTGGGGGTGTTGTCGCGTGCGGCGGATGGGGCCGAGGTGCCGCGGACGTGGTCGTCTGCGGATCTCGCGGTGAGTGGTGCGGTGACGTCGCCTGCGGGGGTGCCGGGGACGTCGGGGGCGGTGGAGTATGCGTGGGGTGTGGAGTACGCGGGGGATCTCTCGGCGGCTGGTGGGGCGATGACTGGGGAGGAGCTTCCTGAGCGGCTGATCAGTGTGCTTCAGGGGGATACGGTCACGGGGAGTGCTGCGGTGTGGGGTGCTGCGGGGGATGAGTCGGGTGGGGTGGTGGGTGCTCCGGAGGTGCGTGGGGTGCCTGATCCTGGTCTCGGTGGGGCGTTGTCGGTGCTTGGGCAGGAGGTGTCGGAGGCGGGGGTCGGGAATACGCGGTGGCGGATCCGTGAGGCCGATGCGGTGCGTGTGAATACTGATGGTGGTCCGACTCCGTTGCGGTTCGAGGGTGCGTCTGCGGGGGCTGATGAGGCGTCTGCGGGGGTTGATGAGGCGGCTGGGGCTGATGAGGCGGCCGGGGCTGCTGCGGATGGTGGGGATGGGGTGCGGGTGTTCGTGGTGGATCCGGGGTTGGGGGTGACGTTGGAGGCCTGCGTGTCGGGTACGGCCTGTGATCCTGATGATGATGCCGATTGGGCGGCTGATCCGGCTGCGGTGGGTGCGGGGCCGGTGCCGGAGGAGCTCACGTGGCGTGCGGTCGCCACGAATATGGGCAATGTTGTGCTCAGTGATGTTCGTGTGGTCACGCTCACGGCAGATGCTGCCCCGCTCGAGGGGGTTTCGTTTCCGTCGTTCGGGGAGCTTGCGGTCGGGGCGACTGCGGCGGCGACGTTCACGACCCCGGTGCAGAGCGTGGGGCGCACGGTCGCGGTGACCGCGTCGGCGGTGTTCGAGGGTGACGGGCCGGACGGTGTGCCGCTCGCCGATCGTTTCACCGACGCTGCGGGAACGGTGGGGCGGTTGCCGTCGGCAGAAGCGACGGCAATGTACCCCGTCGCGGAGAACACCGACACTGAGAACACCGAGCCCGACGCGGAGAGCGCCGACCCCGAAGGGGAGAACACTGAGGCCGAGGCCGAGGCTGAGGACACCGAGGCTGGGGACCCCGAGGCCGCGGGCGACGATGATCCGACGCACGAGACCGGTGAGCCGTTCCTCCTCGAAGACGGAATCAGTGCGCGGACCGGGCCTCCGGTCAACACGCATACCTATATGAGGTTCGCGCCCACGTTCTATGCTTATGCGGACGCCGGTGACAACGTCGATGTCACTCTGAGCCGGGCGGGCGACCCAGAGTCGATGAATGACCCGGCAAAGGTCGAGATCCTTCCCCCGGGAGGGGGCAGCTGGACGTGCACGATCCCGGCGGGCGCGGCGCTGAACACGGCCTGTCAGCGGCTCGACTACACGAGCACCCGGGCCGGGGTGTGGACGATCAGGTTCAGCTCACCGGTCTCGTACCCCATCGGGGCCTTCGGGTGGGATGTCACTGTTCAGAGCGGCAGCACCGACAAGCCCGGAAGGGTGTGGACCGAACAGCTCGACCTCCGGCAAGGAGCGGCCGATAGCAGTTTCAGCCTGTGGTACCTGGGACCGTACGGAAACTTCTATCGGGCTGACTACCAGAAGCTCAACGGAATCGACTCGAACTTCCGGTCCAATCAGTTCGGGGTGGTGAAGAAGGGCACCTGCGTCTCCGCGTACCGAAGCATTGACAAGGCCGATGCGCAGCACTCGGGATACAACGCATCGTGCGGTGTGCCGTATCACATCTTCCTCGAACCGCCGTCGGCGAGTCTGCCGGCTGCTGCTACCGATCACGCCAATAAGACGCACTATGTGCTGCCGCCGCTCGCGACGCCGTCGCTCGACGATGTCTCGTACGCGTCGACGGCGCCGGCGTCGGCGACTCCGCGTGCCGGCGCGTTCACGGTGAGAACGCGCAACTACATCGGCAACGCCACCCTGCAGCTCGACCTGAACGGCAACGGCGTGTACGGCGAGGCCGCCGACGGTGAGCAGGAGTTCGCGGTCGTGGGCGACACGACCGTGGTGCCGTGGGCCGGCACCTCCGCGGGCGGGCAGCCCCTGCCCACCACGAGTAGCGTCAATGCGCGGGTGCTGCTGGAGGGGAGCGGCGAGGTGCACTTCACCATGGACGACGTGGAGCGACGCCCCGGTATCACGGTGACGAAGTTGAACGGGCCCGAGGCCAACGATGCGACGCTGTACTGGGACGACAGCGCCCTGAGCACCGCCGGTCGCATGCCGGCATGTCTGCCGCCGGTCTTGAAGAGCGGCGCGTCGGGCGCGAACAGCGCGGTCCTGGGCGGGGTGCACGGATGGGACTGTCCGGCAACCAGCGCAGACGCCACTGGCCAGGCGTGGGGCAATGAGCGCGTGATCGACGATTGGACATTTACCAGGTTTAGTGCGTCTCGGGAGGTGAAGCTCCCCGCGTATTCGGTGACGAAGTCGGCTGTGCCCGGCAGTGGCGGTATTCTGCGGGCGGGCGAGACCGTGACGTACACGGTCGAGGTGGAGAACACCACGAACGCGTACCTCGACCCCAAACAGTTGGCGCCCACGGTGATCGACGACCTGACCGGTGTGCTCGATGATGCGAGCTACAACAACGACGCCCAGGCCAGCCTGGGCGGCGTACCGGTGACACCGATGATGGGGGCGGTGTCGTTCGATGCGGCGACCGGGAAACTGTCGTGGGTGACCGGTGCCGCACCGAACTGGGGGCCGGGACAGAAACTGACGATCACGTACTCGGTGACGGTCACAGACCGCGCCACCCTCCTCGGAGGGACGCACAACGGGGATCTGATGCTGCGCAACCAGGTGGCCAGCCACGGATGCACCACAGCCCAGGCCTGCGCGACCGAGCACCCCGTGGACGCAGAAGGAGACACGGTGCTGCAGGTCGACAAGCAGTTCGTGTCTGCCACCGGGTGGGGTGCCGGTGACACGATCACGTGGCAGATCGATGTCCGCAACGGTGACGACACCAAACCCGCCTACCAGGTGCAGGTCGCAGACACCCCCGATACGGGCCTGGACCACGGGAACGCGGTATGGCAGGCACTGCCCGCGGGAACCACCGCCACGGGCACGACCTGGAAAGTGGGCACCCTCGATCCGGGCGAAACGAAAACCGCCCGCGTCACCACGGTGATCGCGCAGGCCGCCGCACCCCACGGCCCCACCTACCGCAACGCCGTCACGGTCAGCAACCCGACCAACCCGTACGACACCCAGCGTCCGCTCACCGACATCGAACCCAACGAGACCGTCCAAGAAGACGCCGACCAAGCCGACCTGGCAGAAACACGCGCCCCGACAGCAACCTTCCACATCGACAAAGTCGGCGAGTCCGGCGACTGCCCACCCCCCGACACGTCGTGCTGGGTGGCGATGCCCGGATCCGACTGGCGGATCTACCCCGTCACCGGCGGAAACATCTCCCCGACCCCCGCCGCAGGGGTAGACATCACCCCGATCGACGGCGTCGCCGCCGGCGCAGGAGCCCCCGGCACCGCCACCCAGTTCCTCGTCACCGGACTGCTCCCCGGAGAATACGCACTCATCGAACACACAGCCCCCGAAGGATTCAGCCTGCTGGCAGCACCCCTGAAACTGACCGTGACCACCACCGGAACCGTGTCCTTCAACACCACCGACATCGCCGACGGCACCATCACGATCGGCGAGATCGACGCCGGCCCCGCAGGGAAAGTCCCGCAGGTCACCGTACGAGACGTCCCCAACCTCGTATTCCCCGTAGCCGGCGGCGCAGGATCCGCTCTCGTGCAATGGGCAGCAGCACTCCTCTGCGCAGCAGGCGGCGCGCTCCTCATACGCACCCTCACCACCAGACGCCGCACCCTCACCCACCTCTGACCCCACACCCCAACACCCACCCGCGACGAACACGCTCGCGCCGGGAATACCCGGGCCTCGCGCTGTGCTGTACCCGTCATGAGTGAGAAGATCCGCGTCGACATCTGGTCCGACATCGCCTGCCCGTGGTGCTATCTCGGCAAGCACCGCTTCGAGGCGGGGGTGGCCGCGTTCCGGGAGTCCCGCCCCGACGTCGAGTTCGAGGTCGAGAGCCACAGCTTCGAGCTGGCACCCGACACTCCGCTCGACTTCGCCGGCACCGAGATCGACTTCCTCGTCAAGCACAAGGGAATGCCGGCCGAGCAGGTCGAGCAGATGCTGGGACAGATGACCGAGTTGGCCGATGCTGAGGGCGTGACCTTCGCGTTCGACCGGGTGAAGCACGCGAATACCGCGCGAGCGCACCGGATCCTGCACCTCGCGAAAGAGCAGGGCGTGCAGTCCGTGCTGCAGGAGCGTCTGTTTCGCGCCTACTTCTCGGAGGGGGAGGACATGTCTGATCCCGAGGCGCTCGCGCGACTCGGCGCAGATGCGGGCCTCGATCCCGACGCCGTCCGCGCCGCGCTCGACGACGACGCGTACGGTGACGCCGTTGAACGCGACATCACCCGAGCGCGAATGCTGGGGGTGAACGGGGTGCCATTCTTCCTGATCGACGAGAAGTACGGCGTCTCGGGGGCGCAGACAGCCGAGGCCTTCGCCGGCGCGTTCGAGCAGGTGCTCGGGCTGCGCGACGGCGCGGCCGGTTGAGTGCAGCGAAGCAAAACCGAAACCAGGGAGATGAGCATGACCGAGAAGACAGAGATGACCGAGACGGCGGAGCCGACCGAACTGAACCAGGAGGCCGGCATCGCGGCGGCGGCCGTCGCTGAGAGCACCGAGATCCTCAACCTGCTCGGTGATGCCGAGTCGGGTGGGGCGTGCTGCGGGGGATCCTGCTGCAGCGTCTGACGACGCTGAGTTGGATCCCGGAGGCTGGTGAGCCTCCGCGGCATCGGCGCGCGCAGAGCTCCGCTCTGCGTGGTGCGCCTGGCCGCCGCTGCAGCGTCTGACGACGCTGAGTTGGATCCCGGAGGCTGGTGAGCCTCCGCGGCATCGGCGCGCGCAGAGCTTCGCTCTGCGTGGTGCGCCTGGCTGCCGCTGCAGAACGACGATCTGCGCACACCTGGGCCGCCGCACCCCGACCAATCTGGGAGCGCCGTAGACTGGAGAGGTTATGGCGCATCTTCTGGGGGCCGAGGCCCTGCACCTCGAGGTACCGACCAAGACCGTCTTCGACTCGGTGACCCTGGGGGTCGCCGAGGGGGACCGCATCGGGATCGTCGGCCGCAACGGCGACGGCAAGTCGTCGCTGCTCATGATGCTCGCGGGGCGGCGCGAGCCCGACGGCGGGCAGGTGACCATGCGTGGTGGCACCACCATCGGCGTGCTGGATCAGGCCGACGCCTTCGGGCCCGGCGAGACCGTGAGCGGTGCGATCGTCGGCGACCGGCCCGAACACGAGTGGGCGGGCGATGCGCGCACGCGCGAGGTGATCGCGGGTCTCGTGGGCGACCTCGGCTGGGACGCGCCGCTCGACGCGCTCTCGGGCGGGCAGCGGCGCCGGGTGGCGCTCGCGCAGCTGCTGGTGGGCGACTACGACCTGCTGTTCCTCGACGAGCCCACGAACCACCTCGACGTCGAGGGCATCTCGTGGCTCGCGCAGCACCTCAAGCGGCGATGGCCGCGCGGTCAGGGGGCGCTGCTGGTCGTGACCCACGACCGGTGGTTTCTCGACGAGGTGTGCGAGACGACCTGGGAGGTGCACGATCGCATCCTCGAGCCGTTCGAGGGCGGGTACGCCGCGTACATCCTGCAGCGAGTCGAGCGGGATCGCCAGGCCGCCGCGATCGAGCAGAAGCGCCAGAATCTGGCCCGCAAGGAGCTGGCCTGGCTGCGACGCGGCGCGCCGGCGCGCACCTCGAAGCCGAAGTTTCGCATCGACGCCGCGAACGAGCTCATCGCCGACGTGCCCGAGATCCGCGACAGGGTGTCGCTGCAGTCGATGGCCGTGCAGCGTCTCGGCAAGGAGGTCGTGAACCTGGAGGAAGCCGGGGTGACGTATCCGGCGCTCGAGCCGAGCGCGGAGCGCGGAGCCGACATCCGAGGGCTGCCCCGGCCGATCCTCGAAGACGTGACCTGGCGTCTCGCCCCCGGCGAGCGCACGGGCATCCTGGGGGTCAACGGCGCCGGCAAGTCGACGCTGCTGGGGCTCATCTCGGGCGACGTGGCGCCCTCGACGGGGCGCGTCAAGCGCGGCAAGACGGTGAAGGTGGCCACGCTCACGCAGCGGCTCGACGAGCTCGAGGAACACCTCAACGAGCCGGTGCGCACGGTGATCGGGCGGTTGCGCACGAGCTTCACGGTGGGGGCGGGATCGAAGGCGCAGGAGCTCACCCCGGGGCAGATGCTCGAGCGCATGGGCTTCACGAGCGCGCAGCTCTCGACCCCGGTGAAGGATCTGTCCGGCGGGCAGAAGCGGCGACTGCAACTGCTGCTGATCCTGCTCGACCAGCCGAACGTGCTGATCCTCGACGAACCGAGCATGTCCGAGGCGGGTTGGGCTTGTCCCTTGATTTTACGGGGTTCTCGGCCGAAGCGGAAGCGTCTGAGCGGGCGCGCCGCTTTGCGGACGATGCATCGCCCCCATCTTGCGGCCCGTGTAGGGAGGGGCTGATGGCGCATCTGTTGGGGGCAGAGGCTCTGCACCTGGAGTACCCGACTCGCGTGGTGTTCGACTCGGTAACGCTCGGCGTGAACGAGGGCGACCGTATCGGGATCGTCGGTCGCAACGGTGATGGAAAGTCGACCCTGCTGGGAATGCTGTCGGGACGGATTGAACCCGATTCCGGCCGGGTCACGCGCCGCGGTGGGGTGACCGTGGGTGTGCTCGACCAAGCGGATACGTTGGACGACTCATCGACGGTCGGATACGCGATCGTGGGCGATCGACCAGAGCATGAGTGGGCTGGTGACGCGAAGGTGCGCGAGGTGATCTCCGGACTTGTGTCCGATGTTCCCTGGGACGCATTGATTGGTTCGCTCTCCGGCGGGCAGCGCCGCCGTGTTGCGTTGGCTGCGCTGCTGACCGGCGAGTGGGATGTTGTGGCTCTTGACGAGCCGACAAACCATCTCGATGTCGAGGGCATCAGCTGGCTTGCCGGGCATCTGCGTTCGCGGTGGACGAAGAACGCTGGGGGGCTTCTGGTCGTCACGCACGACCGTTGGTTCCTCGAT
Organism: Leucobacter triazinivorans; assembly: GCF_004208635.1. Classification (NCBI taxonomy): domain Bacteria; kingdom Bacillati; phylum Actinomycetota; class Actinomycetes; order Micrococcales; family Microbacteriaceae; genus Leucobacter; species Leucobacter triazinivorans. Next base: position 2,909,481 of record NZ_CP035806.1, read on the forward strand.
GAAGTCGCCACGACGACCTGGGAGGTTCACGACCGGATCGTAGAGCCATTCGAGGGCGGCTATGCCGCGTATGTCCTCCAACGGGTCGAGCGGGATCGGCAGGCCGCGGCGATCGAGGCCAAGCGGCAGAACCTCATGAAGAAGGAGTTGGCCTGGTTGCGTCGTGGGGCACCGGCTCGCACGTCCAAGCCGAAGTTCCGCATCGAGGCGGCCAACCAGCTCATCGAGGACGTGCCGCCCCTGCGTGACCGGATCGAGTTGAACCGGCTGGCGGTGGCGCGACTCGGTAAGGATGTGATTGATCTGCTGGACGCGGGTGTGTCCTTCGACGGACGCGAGGTGCTGCGTGATGTCGAGTGGAGGATCGCACCCGGTGAGCGCACCGCGATCCTCGGTGCGAACGGCGCTGGGAAATCCACCCTGCTCGGTCTCATTGCCGGGACCGTTCAGCCCACAACCGGGCGGGTTAAGCGCGGCAAGACCGTGAAGCTTGGTGTGCTCGATCAGCAGTTCCGCGAGCTAGATGACATCGCCGCTGACCGAGTGCGCGATGTCCTCGCCCGCGCCAAGACAAGCTACGTCATCGACGGCAAGGAACTCACCCCCGCACAACTCCTCGAACGTCTCGGCTTTGCCCGCGCACACCTGTCGGCCCGTGTTGGTGAACTCTCCGGCGGACAAAAGCGGCGCCTGCAACTGCTCCTCATCCTGCTCTCGGAACCTAACCTGATCGTTCTCGATGAGCCTTCAAATGACGTGGACACCGACATGCTCGCCGCGATGGAAGACCTGTTTGATTCGTGGCCGGGCACACTCATCGTGGTCAGTCATGATCGTTATCTCGTGGAGCGGATCACCGATCAGCAGTACGCGATCCTCGACGGTCGCCTGCGGCACCTGCCCGGCGGGATGGATGAGTATTTGCGACTGCGTGAGACACGGTCAAGCACGCCGTCCGCTGCGGTCACTGTTGCCTCACCCGCCGCACCTGAGCAGGAGCTGACAGGTGCGGAGGAACGGGCCGTGCGCAAGGAACTCAGCGCTACTGAGCGCAAGCTGGAGAGGCTGGGCGAGCACGTCGCGCGCATCCATGAGCGTATGGCTGAACACGATCAGGGCGACTATGCGGGTCTGAGCCGCCTGAACGATGAGTTGCGCGAGGCAGAGGAAGAATCCGCAGCGCTAGAGGAACGGTGGTTCGAGCTTTCCGAACGCGTCGGCTGAGCGGTGTGCGCTGAGCACCTGAGAAGGTTCTACGCCTCAATCGGTGCGGGCGCAGGTAACTGTGCCAACTCGCTTGTTGCGCGAGCCTGACGACGCTCGATCGCTTCGCGCATCCGGGATCGAACCAGCAAAGCCACGCTGACGGGTCCCATGATGATGAACTTCATCGTGTTCCACAGGCAGAGGAGCACGAGGAGGTTGAGCCAAGCGGGGCCACCGTCGGCAATGAGCTGGGTGAAGGTGCTCGCGGCCAAGAGGTAGGGCACAGCGAGGAGCATCGCGGGTACGCCCCACTTCAAGCCTCGGCGGGTGCGGATGGCGTCGAGGAGGATGTTGGTGGGCATGTAGCGGCGCAGGAATGCGCGGGTGTGGACGCTGAGGGTCCAGAGCTGGCGGATCATGACGGGGTTTCCTCTCACATGCGCGACAGAGCGTCGGAGGCGGTGCGTGTGTGAGTGGCCTTGCGGCCTGCCCCGAGGAGCGTCATATCAAGGAGAAATCCGCCTCACATTCAAGACTACGCCGCACCGGAGACATTTGGAAGGGCAATCGGTCACAACCCTCGTCTCACACCTTCACGTCGCGCCGTCCGTGATGGGTCTTCGCGTCCTTCGGTGCCAGCGACATCGCGGAGTCTTGCGAGGGCGACTTTCGCTCGTGCGGCGTCGATCTTCTGCGCGTCACTGTCGGGTGCCGGACCGAGCGGCGTGCGCGCGGTGAGGCCGTACCGGTCCCGGTACGCAGCCACGGTTCGCGCCTGCTGTTTCCACGCTGCTGCGGCTCTCGTCACGGCGGGTATGTCTCCGAGTGTGAGCGCCCATTCCTGACGTTCGGTGAGAGCCTGGTCGAGGACGGCCACGGCGCGTACTTCGATCAGCTCGCGTCGTTCTGTGAGGGCCTTCCGCATCTCAGCGCTCATGGACCCGGTGGCTTCCGGGATGAGGCCGGCGATCAGGCGGGGCGCCTTGCGGGTGCGCCCGGAACCGGCGGGTCTAACGGTAGCCCGGGCAAGACGGTGATGGAGCACGGAAGCGATGTCATCGGCGCCGCCGAAACCGCGTGCTGCGACGAGGCGCGGCATGAGGGCGTCGATGTTGTGATGGTTCGCTTCCGCCCGGCGGAGTTCGGCGGTGAGCGCCCCGAATGCGTCGGAATGGATCATGTCTTCTGCCTCGTCCGGGGTGAGGCCGGATTGACGGATGAGGGTGGCGAAGCGGTCGTGTTGGGCGGCTTGCGCGATCGTCTCGTACTCCGCCGCAAGCTGCGCCACTGACCCCCAGGCCTCCTGTTCGGCGATGATCGTCTCGTGCGCGGAGAGTTCCGCGCCGACGTGCTGCAGCACTCCATAGAGCACGCTCCGCGCGGTCGCATCCGAGTCATCCGCCGGGTGCGGGCTGGTGTGGTTGTCGTCGGGGCGGTCGGTGGCGACATATGCGAGGTTCGTGCGCCGGCCGCGGGTCATTGCGACATACAGGTTCTCCCTGGTCGTGGATGGATCAATGAGCACATGCGAGGTATCGGTCGTGATTCCTTGCGCTCTGTGTGCCGTAACTGCGTACCCCAGGTCAACGTGATCGGAGACGTAGTCGGCCGGGAGGATCACAGTGCCGCGGCTATCGGCGCGGCGGGCGGTGAGTGATCCATCGTCTCGGAGGTTGGTCACCACCCAGCGGTCACCGTTGCGTACCCATCCCCGCGGGGTGCGGAGCCGGCGGTCATTCTTCCGGGTAATGATCGTGTCACCGACCCCGGCGCGGGCGTCTCCTTGGAGGGCGACTTCGCGGCGGGCGTCCACGGTGCCATCGAGGATGAGGTCGGCGCGGGCGCGCTGGTTCAGAGCATTCATTGCTTCGTTCGAGTCCGCGATCAACACCGTCGAAGCTCCACTGAGGGTGTCGGTGCGCCAGGCGGTGTAGGCGGCGTCGATCATGGCCTCGGTGTCGCCGCCGGTGATGCGGTCGTGTTCGGCGTAGGTATCGATGGCCTCGGGGTGTCCGTGGCGGAGATCGAGGGAGGCGGTCTTCTCCCACTCGTTGACGAAGCGGTGCACGTCGACCAGTTCTGGGGCGTCGGCGTGGTCGTGGACGAGCAAAGAGAACGCGCCGCCGGCGGTGACGGATTGCAGTTGCGCCCAGTCACCCACGAGCAGCGCTTTCGCACCCATCTCGGCTGCGTGCTCCGTGATGCGATCCAGAGAGAGGGTGCCGGCGAGGGAGGCTTCGTCCACGATCACCAGTTGCCCCTTGCGGAACGATGTGCCCGCGTTCTGGTGGTCTTGCCACCACTTCGCGGTGTTCTCCGTCTTGATACCGAGATCATGGGCGAGGACCTGTGCGGCGACCGCTGACGGTGCGAGGCCGACGACGCTGCCACGCCCGTGCTCACGCTCCCACGCGGTACGCAGGGCACGCATTGCTGTCGTCTTCCCAGCGCCAGCAGGGCCGACCAGCACATCGACTGCGCGTCCTGATGTCGCAACAGCGGTGAGCGCTGCTGTTTGGTCATCGGCGAGGAGCCGTCCGTCGCGATCCGGGCGGCGGGTGACCTTCTCGATGACCTCGACCGCCACTGTGGGTGCGGTCATGGTGCGACCGCGTTCGAGTAGCCGATCTTCTGCCGCGAGGATGTCAGGCGACGAGTACACCGTCGACGCGATCGGACGGAACCTGCTCGTGTCATTCGCCCGGCGAAACACAGCGGGGCTGGATGCGAGCTCGGGCGGAGTCAGTTGGAGGGAGGCGCGCTCCGCCGCATCGACGATCATTCCTACGACAGCTTCACGATCCACAGTGGTCGCAAACCGGTAGAGCATGGTCTGGCGGGCGGCCTCGGCGGTGAGGTTCCATCTGCGCCAGGTCGACCGCTTCTCACCGACCGACTCAACCACACTCCGGCCAAGGGAAGTGATCACATCCAAAGGCATGTCATCTGCGCGCAACAGCAGCGACGTGCCGTTCGCGGTGACAGTGTGTGCCCAGCGGGTGGCGTCTTCGCCGAGCAGGTGCGACGCACGCTCCCGCCACTCGCCGGTGAGGTCCGCAAGCGAGCGAACCTGCTTCTCCGGTCTGGTCGCCAACGTCGCCTGCGCTCGAAGCTTGATGACCGTCGCCAGCGATGGTTGTCTGCCGTGACGGGCAACATACTCAGCGATGAGCCGGTTCTTCTCCTGATCTATCTGTCTGGACCTGGACGAGAACTCCGCCACCAACCTCTCCGGCACCGTGCTGATCGCCCAGGCGGGGTTGCGGTCACGTCCCATGTCTCTAGCTTCCCACTCGACACCGAAAGCGCGGGTGAGATGGTCGGCGAACACCGCCTCGTGGAGTTCGGAGAGAGCGACCGTCGCAGCATGGAGGGGTCGCCCGTCGAGAGAGCGCCACTTCCCATCGTGGACGGTCTGCACCTTGTTCGAGATCACCACATGCGTATGCAGATGCGGATCACCAGCCCGCGAATCGTAATGATCGAACGCGGTCGCGATCACGCCAGAGACATCGTCTTGCGCAACCGCCCCATTGCGTCCTGCGGCACCGACACGGGTTGCAGCAACCTCGCGTTCGATGAACGCAACCATCTCCGCAACCGCCGCATGATGCGCCTCCGCAATCAGTGATTGCGTACCCGCGTCAGACACCGCCCACAGCACCGACGCGGACTTCGGAATCGAGAACGTGAAGTCGAACCCTGCAACCGCCTTCCGGGCGCCGCGTGCACTCTCCTCCGCCTCTATTGCGGCGACCGCCTGGGCGCGCTCTGTCACTGGAAGGCCTGCGTCGAGCCTCGCGGTGCGGCGCTCGATCCGCTCAGTGACGGTCGGATACTTCCGGTACGCGCTCCCCAGTGCCCGGTCGGTCACCGGGTCACGCCCCAGCCCGATCAGGCGTTGAAGCTGTTGCTCCGAGACCTGATCGCCGACGGCGATTGCACCACCTCCGAGCGCGGAGACCGCTGACCCTATCCAACGGCCCGGCGGGGTTCCTTCTTCGGTGTAGTACCTCGTCAGCGGGCTGGAAAGTACGCGGTCGCCGTCGCCTGACGCGACGGTGCGCAGGAGGTACTTGTAGCCGTCGCCGGCGGACATCACCCGCATCGAAACCGTCACCAGCAGCCACCTATCCTCACCCCGAAGGTGAGCCCCACAGCCCGCGGCTCTGTGACTTCTGAGGTCACTTTCGGACGGTGGCGCTCCTCGCTTGCAAGACGCGTGACAATCCATTGAAGCGAACCGCGAAGGGGTGAGAAGTGGGCCAGCCGTTGATGGCTGCCGCGCGAGCTGGGCGGGGGCTTGTTGAGCCGGTGGCAGTGGGCGAGTTCGTGCACCTGGTTGGTGACCAGCTCGGCGCCGCAGCACGGCTCCGGGGATCACCGTTCCAGGAGGTTCGCCCGTGGCAGACCAGTCTTTCACCCATCCGGCCGCGCCATTGCGTATCGGATCGTTGTTCTCCGGCTACGGCGGACTGGACCTCGCCGTCGAGGAGGTCTTCGACGCTCAAACGATCGGGTCTGATGTCGGTTATGTTGACTCGGGTTTCTCTTCACGCCGCGAGTGCGACGCTGCCTACATTAACAACTTCAAACTCCACTGGGGTAAGTCTCCCTAGCCTGCGCTGGCGACGCTTCCGGTGATACTTCCCCTCAACCCAAGAAACAATCGCCAAACGAAGCTCTTCCCGGGTCTCCCACACCTTCCGATCTAGAACATTCTTCTGCAAAAGCGAGAAGAAACTTTCCATCGCCGCGTTATCCCCAGCAGCACCCACGCGCCCCATCGAGCCCTGCAACTGGTGCCGACGTAACGCCGATTGGAAGCTCTGGGAACGAAATTGACCGCCTCTGTCTGAGTGCACCACCGTCCCGACCGGACGACCGCGCTGCATGACCGCGTTCTCAAGCGCCCCCACCGCAAGCGATGCCTGCATGCGTGGCCCGATTGAGTAGCCGACGACTTTGTTAGACCAGACGTCTTTCACCGCGCACATGTACAGGCGACCCTCGTTCGTCCATTGCTCTGTAATGTCGGTCAACCACAACCGGTTCGGGCCCTGGGCGGTGAACTGGCGCTCGACGAGATCGTCACCCACCGGAGCACCAGCACGACTGGCACGGCCCTTCCGCTTCGTGATCACTGATCGAATGCCTGCCTGTTTGCACAGCCGCCACACACGCCGTTCAGTGACGGCATAGCCGAGGCCCTGCATCTCGTCAGCGAGGAACCGGTACCCAAACTCGGGATCTTCAGCATGAAGCGTACGCAGCACCCCGATGAGATGCCGATCATCAGCTTCGCGTTTCGAAACTGGCTGCTTTACCCACTGGTAGTACGCCTGTTTCGAAAACCCGAGTACCCGACACGCCACCACGACAGGCACCCGGATCGGGGCGTCCTTCGCGGCCAGTTCTTGGACGAGCGGGAACACTATTTTGGGGGCGTGATATGAATCTGCGACAAATACGCTGCTGCCCGCCTAAGCACTTCGTTCTCCTGCTCGAGGAGCCTATTGCGGCGTATCAACTCACGAATCTGCGCATCCTCCGCCGCGGTCACGTCTTTCGTCACGGGTAGGCCAGCATCACGCCGTTCAGCATCAGCCACCCATTTCGACAGCGCCGACTTTGAGACTCCAAGATCTCGTCCGACTTCTCGTTGTGTCGCACCCTGCCGCACTAACGCGACCGCGTCTTTTTTGAACTCCTCCGAGTATTTCGCCATGGTTCTATCCTCCCAGCCAGCACGTTCAGAACTGGCGGACAAGAGTCAACCAAACCGACATCAGACCCTCTGGTTCTCCGAGATCAACGAACCCGTCGCCCGCGTCTTCTCACACCACTGGCCAGACGCCCCAAACCTCGGTGACATCACGACCATCGAATGGAGCACCGTGCCACCGGTGGACATCCTCTGCGGCGGGTTCCCCTGTCAGGACGTGTCCACGGTCGGGAAGATGGCCGGCTTGAAACCCGGCACCCGCTCCGGCCTCTGGGCACACATGGCGACAGCGATCGACGCGCTGCAACCCGACTGGGTTGTCATCGAAAACGTCCGCGGTCTGCTCTCCGCCCCCCGCGCTCCGCGCAAACCTCGAAGGAGATAACAATGAGCAAAGCAACCCCGGAGACGCAACCCTCGACAGTGCAACCCCTCGCTGTGTGGAACCCGACCCGTGGGATCTGGGAGAAGCCGCAACTCGACCTCTTCGGGCAGCAGGAGCAGTTCTGGGAGACCTGGCCGACCTCCGGTATGACGCGCAATGGATCGGTCTACGCGCTTCCGCCATCGGCGCACCGCACCCCAGGTACCGCGTGTTCATCCTCGCCCGCCGCGCTCTTCCGAACCCCGCTGGCATCGGATGCCTCCCGCGGCGGGGAGAGCCTGCAACAGGTGGAAGCACGACGCGGCACGATCGCGCTGAGCCATCAGATCATCGACCTCGCACTCCACGGCCCGAACGGATACCCGCGCAAAGAGCCCGAGTACCTGTGGTCGCTAATCGGGCAGCTCTTCGACGCTGGGGAAGATACGCCGAAGTCGTGACTCGGTGGGAGCAGATCACTGGCAGGGCTGCTCCGTCCCCCTCTCTATCGAGCGACGAGACAGACCCACGCCCCGCACCGGAGTTCGTCGAGTGGCTGATGGGCCTCCCTCTCGGCTGGGTCACATCGGAGCGCAACCGCCTGTCCGTGAATCAGCAACTCACTGCGCTTGGAAATGGTGTACTCCCTCGCCAAGCCGTAGCAGCAATCATCACTCTCCTGCGCCTATCGGACATCTATCATCACGGTTCGAATGATGCTTCGTAATGTGTAAGCCAATCCTTTTGTTCGATCATGGTGGGGTGGGGGTCACTGTAGACATGGTCGAACATTTCAGCAGGGCGAGGATCCGGCAGACTGAGAACTCGTTGGCGGACATCGATGGCGTGCGTGTTGTTGTCTACGTCGATCTGGTCGAACATGTCGTCAGTTATGCCGCGGTATTGGAGGTGCGCGCGTAGTCGCGGGATGGGGTCCAGTTTCTGCCAGTGCTCGTATTCTTCTGCGCTGCGGTACTTGGTGGGGTCGTCGGAGGAGGTGTGGGGACCGAGCCGGTAGGTGACCGCTTCGATGAGTGCCGGGCCGGCACCGTTGCGCACCTGGTTCATGACGTGTTTGGTGACGGTGTAGCTTGCGATCACGTCGTTGCCGTCGATGCGGTATCCGGGGATCCCGAACCCTTCTGCACGGTTGGCGTAGGACACGGCAGTTTGCGTCGCCACAGGGGTGGAGATCGCGTACTGGTTGTTCTGCACGAAGAACAGGACCGGCACGTTGTAGGTGCGGGCGAAGATCAGCGCTTCGCTGGCGTCTCCTTCGGACATGGCACCGTCACCGATGTAGACGATCACGGCTTCTTCGCCCTCGGGCTTCCGTCCGGCCTGCTGGTCGAGGCTGATACCCATCGCGTACCCTGTGGCGTGGAGAGCTTGGGCGGCGAGCACGATGGTGTAGAGCCGGAACCGGGTCTGTTCGGGGTCCCAGCCGCTGAAGGTGTTGCCGCGGAGCACGGCGAGGATGTCGACGAAGTCGATGCCGCGCGCGAGCGCGACGCCATGTTCCCGGTAAGAAGGGAAGACCGTATCGAGGGGGCTCAGTGCGTGTGCGGATCCGGTTTGCGCGGCTTCTTGACCGTAGGAGGGGATCCACAGTGCGAGCTCACCTTGTCGTTGGAGTGCGGTGGATGCGTCGTCGAGCCGACGGGTGAGGGTCATCTCCCGGTAGAACCGTAGGAGGTCGTCGGTGCTGAGCGTCTCGGCGTCTGTCGCATACGGTTCCGCGACCGCCTTTGGCTGGTATAGCCCTTGCGGGGTGAGGAACTGGATCGGTGCAGGGTCGTGCTCGTTCATGCCACAGGGGTCCAGGTTTGGCGGTAGAGCTGTTCATACTGCGCGGTAACGGTGAGAGCGTCGTGGGTGCGGGCGGTCGCGAGGGCGGCCTCGCTCATCCGCATGTACTTTTCGGGTTCGAGGTGCAGGATGCGTTCGATGCTGTCTGCGAACTCGCGAGCGTTTCGTGGGTGTACGAGGTATCCCTCGCGCCCGGAGGTGACGAGATGTGGGAGGGCCATTGCGTCAGCGAGGATGACGGGGGTTCCCGAGGCCATAGCTTCGAGGGTCGCGATGGATTGCAGTTCGGCGGTGGACGGCATGACAAACACGGTTGCCCGGCGGTGTATGTCGGTGAGTTGATCATCACCGACGTAACCGTGGAAGGTGACCCTATCTGTGATGCCGAGGGCTTGTGCGTGTTCTTGGAGGCGGGAGCGTTCTGAACCGCTACCAACGATGTCCAGGTGTGCGTGGAACTCTGCCGAGATGAAGTTGAACGCGGTCAGGAGTGTGGCGAGGTTCTTTTCTGGGTCGAGACGACCGACAAACAGCACCCGGTTCTCGACGGGTCGTGTCTGCTTCGGGGTGAAGCGGTCGACATCGATACCGCAGGAGACGGGGATCACGTCGAGGAGTGATGTCTGTGCTTCGAGGTATCTCGCGGCGATCGCGGTGGGGCTGGTGACGATGTCTGCTTTGGAGTAGACCTTCGAGGCGAGGTTCCACCCGTATCTGGTCAGTCGGGGGTGGAAGCGTTCGGGGAGGCCACTGAATTCGACGATGTTGTCGGGCATGACGTGGTTAGTGGCTACGATGGGCACCCCGAGTTTGTGAGCTTCGTAGGCAAGGCCCCGGCCGATGTCGATGAAGGACTGTATGTGCACTACCGCAGGTGCGACATTCAGGAGAATCTGGCGGGCCTGGGTCCGCACCTCCCAGGGCGGAGTGACGCGCAGCCAGTCGTGGAGCGGCCATTTCACACTCCGGAGCCGGTGCACGGTGATCCATTGCCCGTCGAATACTTCCGTCCGAGAGAGGGACCGCGTGTTCGTGGCGGGGGCGACGATGTGCACATCGTGGCCGCGGCGGGCGAGGCGTACCGCATGGTCTTGAGTGAACCGAGCGGCCCCGTTGATATCGGGGAAGAACGTGTCTGCGCCGATCAGGATGGTCGCTCGGGTGTCGGTGAAGGGACCAGTCTTAGGCGGCATGGCGTTGTGTGACCCTCCAATCCTGGAGCGCATCGTGCGCGGCACGATATCCAGCGTCGATGATGCGCGGTACATCGTTTCTCGACCACTGCGAGAGGCCGGCAAGGTCTGGGCGGATCACGAGCACATCGGAGCGAGTCTCCAGTTCCGCGATCGCGTCCGCGGAGCGGACGACGGGCACGTACTCCCACTCCGGTCTCAACCGGACTGCGATCGTGAACGTCGCGCCGAGATGCTGTGCTGCTTCGATGGGCAGATTTGCGGCGAGACCGCCGTCGACCAGCAGCCTGTCGCCGATCACGATGGGTGAGAAGACTCCGGGCACGGCGATGCTCGCCCGCAGCGCGGGTCCGAGGCGGCCCCAATCGAGGATCACTCCTTGCCTGGTGCGGAGGTCGGTGGCGACCGCGGCGAACCGGCGTGGCATGTCCTCGATCAACGGTTCCCCGCCAAGCCGGTCGATCGTATCCAGCAGAGCAGCGCTGTCGAGGAGGCCGAAGCGTGGGCTGGGGCGGAGGCGTCCGAACACGGACCAGTCTGCATCCCTTACGTTCTGATCGATCTTCGCCAGCGGAAGACCCGCGGCGTATGCGGCACCGACGAGTGCGCCGGCGCTGGTTCCAGCGATGACTTTCAGGTGAATGCCGTGTTCATGCACCGCGCGCAACACACCGACATGCGCAGCCCCCAGCGCACCGCCACCACCGAGCGCAAGTCCCACGATCGGCCGCACAGAGCCGGGCTCGTCCCTTACGGATCGCATCACATCATCCTTCTTCTAGGGTTCATGGGGTCAGATGGCGGGCAGCCGGTGGGCCTGGGCGGGGTTCAGACTGTCCAGTAGCAGGCTGAGGTAACGGCGACGGTGCGGACCCACGGGGATGGACCCGAATCCGGCGGCGATCATCGTCATCAGGTTCGGGATGTCCTCCGGGGTAATATCTGCCCGCAATGTCCCTACTGCCTGTGCGCGCCGCACGGCCTGCTCGTTCGCATCCGTGTTGCGGCTCATCAGCTCACGGGTCGCTTCGGCCAGGTTTGCGAGCGAGCGCACGAGGCCCCGTTCGCGGTCAAGCACAGCCAGAAGACGTTCCCCGAGTTCGAGGAGCACATCGCGGGGCGCGTCCGTCTTCTCGAACTCATCGAAGATCGGCTGCACCTCGGCCGCGAACACCTCGTCGTAGACCGCGAGGGCAAGCGCTTCCCGGTTCGGGAAATGCCGGTACAGGGTCGCGATCCCCACCCCGGCCTCTTTCGCGATCCGATTCAAGGTGCCTGATCCGTCGCCTAGGGAGAACACCCGCCGCGCGGCGCCGAGAATCTTCGACATGCTCGCCGCCGCATCCACCCGTATAACACCCGCATTCATCGTCCGCTCCTCCCGTGTCAGTTTGACAACCTCGCAATGTGATACCAGACTATCACAAGTGATAGCTCACTATCACTTGTTCGCGTTGAGGCGGCGTGCGCGGTCCTCACGGGCCACGCGTGCCCGGAAAGAGAAGAGGATGTCGGATGTCGTCACTGCTGTATCGATGGGGTGCGCTCGCGTACCGAGGGAAGTGGTGGGTCACCGCGATCTGGGTGGTGCTGATCGCCGCGATCGTGGGCCTGATCGTGATGAGCCCCCCGAAGCTCAGCAATGAGATCCGCATTGATGGGACGGCCGCGCAGGAAGTGATTGACGATCTCGCCGACCGTCTCCCCGATGCGTCCGGCGGGCAGGGCATCCTCGCCCTGCACTCCACTGACGGGGAGCGCATCGACGAGGGCGACAACCTCGCCGCGCTCCTGGACGCCGTCGAGGAGGTCTACGCCGAGGAGCACGTCATCGATGCCCGTGAGGTGATGGCCGATGAGCTGGCGAAGGGTCCCGAAAGTCTGCTGCTGCAGGCTTCCGGCGCGATCGCGCAGGCACAGGCCGCCGAGGGCACCCCCGCATCGGATGCGCCCATGCCGCTCGTCGTGGAGCAGATGCCCGTCCCGGGTGTCGTGATTTCTGCCGATGGTGAGACCGCGCTGTTCCAGTTCGTGTTTGACGCGCAGACGTTCGAGCTCCCCGAGGGGACCGTGGACGACACGATCGAGGCCGCCGAGTCCGCGTTCGAAGGTGAGAACGTGGAGGTACTGCCCTCATCGACGATGATCCAGATCCCTGAACTGATCGGTGTCGGGGAGGTCGTCGGCGTGCTCATCGCCGCGCTCGTCCTGATCGTCACACTGGGCTCGCTTGTCGCGGCTGGCTTGCCGCTGGTGTCCGCGCTGTCGGGTGTCGCGGTCGGTGTGGGCGGGGCGTTCGCGATCTCGAGCTTCGTCCCGATGCACTCCCTGACCGCGGTGCTCGGATTGATGCTCGGGTTGGCGGTCGGGATCGACTACGCCCTGTTCATCGTGAACCGGCAACGCCGCTTCATCCTCGACCAGCGCCTCACCGCCCCCGAAGCCACCGCCCGCGCGATCGGCACCGCAGGCAGCGCCGTGTTCTTCGCCGGTACCACGGTCATCATCGCGCTCCTCGCACTCATGGTCGTGCAGATCCAGCTGCTCACGACGATGGCACTCACCGCGGCCGCGACCGTGCTGATCGCCGTGCTCTCCGCGATCACCCTTCTGCCCGCCCTGCTCGGGTTCATCGGGGAACGCATCTGCTCGAAGAAGGCACGGTTGAATGCGGGCACCGCGCACGACACCGGTTCTTCGCACCGCATTGCGAACACCTGGTCCAGACTGCTCGTAAAGAACAGGTGGGTCGCCGCGGTCGGCGCAGTCGTGATCGCGGGGGTGATTGCCGCACCAGTCCTGGACATGAACCTCGGCCTTCCGTCCGGGGCGAGCTACAACCCGGACACCCCGCAGCGTGACAGTTTCGAGGTCACCAGTGACGCATTCGGCGAGGGATACAATGGCCCCCTCGTCGTCGTCGCCACCTCACCCGATGATGAGACGATCCCCGCGACCGACCTCGCCGCCCTATACACCGACCTGAGCAACATTGACGGCGTCGAAGCGGTCTCCCTCGGCGGACTTGACGACGAAGGTACGACCGCCGTGTTCTCTCTCGTTCCCGAGACCGCACCGACCTCCCAGGAGACCGCGGACCTCGTCACTCACATCCGTGACCTGGCCCCAGAGTTCGCGGACGATTACGGTGTGGATCTTGGCATCACCGGGTTCGCAGCCCTCGCAATCGACGTCTCCGAACGCCTCGCCGATGTTCTACCCCTGTACATCGGGGTCGTCGTTGGGCTATCGCTGATCGTGCTGCTGCTCGTGTTCCGCTCCATCATCGTCCCCCTCAAAGCCACCCTCGGGTTCCTCCTCTCAGTCGCAGCGACCTTCGGAGCCACGACTGCGGTGTTCCAGTGGGGCTGGCTGCAACCGGTGTTCGGAATGGACGCCACCGCACCCGTGCTGAGCCTGCTGCCGATCATCATCACCGGCGTCCTGTACGGGCTCGCGATGGACTACGAAGTGTTCCTCGTCTCCTCCATGAAAGAAGCTCACGTCCACGGGTACCAAGGCACCGAATCCGTCACCCGCGGATTCGCGGTCGCCAGTCGCGTCGTGGTCGCCGCCGCGATCATCATGACGAGCGTGTTCGCCGGGTTCATCTTCAACCCCGAACCCATGATCGCCCAAGTCGGATTCGCGCTCGCGTTCGGCATCCTTGTCGACGCGTTCCTCGTCCGCATGACCCTCGTGCCGGCGGTCATGGCGATCTTCGGCGACAAAGCCTGGTGGCTTCCCCGCTGGCTCGACCGCGCCCTTCCCGACCTCGACATCGAAGGAGACAAACTCACTAAACAACTCGAACGCGCATAACCACGCCGAGGTGGGGTAGGCGCGCAATCGCCTGCCCCGCCCGACATGTACACCCCCAATGTCAGCGGACCTGACAGGAAAGAGAGCCACATGCTTCGCGGACTGGAAGCACCCGAATTGCTCATCCTCGCCGCACTCATCCTCGTTTTGTTCGCTGGCCCCAAACTCCCAGAATTCGCACGCAGCCTAGGCGCTTCGCTCCGAATACTCCGCAACGAATCACGAAGCCAAGACTCCGAGTCATCCACCAACCACGAACGTGATACCGGCGGCTCAATCAATACAGAAGAATGATCGACACGCCCCAAGCGCCACAAGCCACGCTTTCCTCGCGCGCGGACTACACGCCAATCAGCGTTCGAACGCAGTCAGCGTACTCTCTAGTTCCGCCTGTCGCTTTCGACTGCGTGAAGATCATTGTCATTCGTTCTGGCAGTTCAAGACTGTTTAGTGAGTTCGGATGTGTCCATGTCAATCTCGGTGATGTTGTTGTGTTGTCCGCGAACACACTCTGCGGCGCTGAACCTGAGGGACGAGTAACAACGACAACCCTGTACTTGGATCGAGATTATGTCGTTGACCAAGTGTTCTGGCAGCACGTCGCAGCTTTCGAAGACCGTCTCGATGCAGGCAAATATCTCGACACAAACTACGCAGAGCCGACGCAAGTAGTGCGCCTTGGTGAGGAACGAGCTGGAGTTCTCATGCCATGGTTAGACGAATTGACCGACCTGAGCGCAAAAGGGCTAGGGTATGTCTCGTAAATAGTTGAGCCAGGCTACGACCCCATTGAGGACGACCGCGGCCCGGTACACAATCGCGAGCTTGTCGTAACGGGTCGCGAGCCCGCGCCATTGCTTGAGCCGACAATAGCCACGCTCGATCACGTTCCTGCCCCGGTATTTCTCGGCATCAAATTTCGGTGGCCTGCCACCGGTACGGCCGCGGCGCTTTCGGTGTGCTTGCTGGTCGCGGGGCTCAGGAATGACCGCCTCGACGCGATGTTCTCGAAGATACTCGCGGTTCTTGCGTGACGAGTACGCCTTGTCACCCAAGACCGCATCGGGTCTGGTGCGGCGGCCGATCTGCACGTGCTCCATGAGCGGGACGAACATCGGCGAGTCCCCGTCTTGACCTGCGGTGCAGATCGTCACAAGCGGCAGACCCTGCCCATCGACCAGCTGATGCGTTTTCGTGGACAGGCCACCCCTGGAGCGGCCTACCGCGTGGTCAAGCGGCTCGATCAGCAGATTCTTGTAATTCGACGAATCCCTTTTTTAGGCGTGACACGTTCGTCGCGTGCTGATGCGCACGCGCGATCGTGGAGTCCACCGACACCGACCAGTCGATGAGTCCCTCGCGATCCGCGAGCGCGTGTAGCCGCTGCTGCACCTGATCCCAGGCGCCATCACCGGCCATGCGGCGGTGCCACCGCCATACCGTCTGCCACGGCCCGAACGCTTCGGGAAGGTCGCGCCACGCGATCCCGCACCGATACCGGTAGATGATGCCCTCGACCATCGTGCGGGCATCGGCGAACGGGCGGCCCTTTCTCCCGGTCGGGCCGGGCATCAGATCCGCGATGAGTTCCCATTGGTCATCCGAAAGGAGCTGGAATCGTGACATGACTCCACGATCCCAGCTCTATCAAGAAAATTTACGAGACACGCCCTAGCCTCAGAACACTTTTACCGAGTTCAATCGCTCTTGTCCGCCGTGCTCCATGTTGTCGTTCCGAATCTTGAGACGACTGGTCAGCGGAGAACCTCCACGCAACGCAGCACTGTCAATCCGACTATGCCTCGACATCGTGCGTTTCAACCATTGCGTCCAGAGGCTCGTAAAGCTGCAGAACTCCTTCGCCAAGATCTTGATCGACGGTGGTTGGTAAGTGAACTATCCGACCTAGTCCACCTGTCACCGTCTCAATTCAGACGCATATTCGTCGACGCATTCGGCAAATCACCTATTGCGTATTTGACAATGCTGCGTGCAGAACGGATGGCGCAATTACTTAGAGAAACCGACTTGCCAATCACTGCCATCGCGAGCGCGGTCGGATGGAGTGATCCTGACTTCGCGTCTCGTCAGTTCCGGCGTAGCGTCGGCGTCAACCCGAGCGAGTATCGGCGCATCAGCCACAAGACGCCATCACCGATGCACCCGGACTAAATGCGCGTGACGCCGGGGGAAACGGTCATGATCCGATGGTCGGATCACCGGGGTCTGCACTTCTGAGATAGTGCTGGGTTGACCACGTCGGGTTCAGTGATGCACCTGACGGTCGCCCACAATCTGTCCGTCGTCCGTCTCGATTGTCTTCTCTGAGTTCCTTCGCGCACCTTCTGGTCGCAGAGGTCACCCGCCGTGTGCGGAGACTTGCGGAAGGAGGACGATGATGGCGATCACCGAAGAAGCTCGGGCTGCGCGGGATGCGAAGCTCGACGCGCTACACGAACAGCTCACCGGCGCCGTGGAGTCGTTGGTGTCGGGTGAGGACTGGAAGCAGGCGTTGGAGTTCGCGGCCAGGTTTCGTGCCCGTTCGTTCAACAACACGCTGCTGATCTTCGTGCAGCATCAGGCTGCGTTCGAGGCAGGCCGGGTGCCGGAGCCGGTGCCGTCGTATGTGGCGGGATTCAAGCAGTGGCAGGCACTCGGCCGGCGAGTCTCGAAGGGCCAGTCAGGGTACATGATCCTCGCCCCGGTCACGGGCCGGTTCGCGTCGTTCACGCCGAAGGCGGCGGAGTCGTGGCGCAGGCTCGGTCGGTTTGAGAAGCCGAAGCCCGGTGAGGCGGTGCGGTCGCGCATGGTCGGTGTCCGCCCCGCCTATGTCTGGGATGTCTCGCAGACCGCCGGCGATCCGATCCCTACCCCACCATCCCCGCGGCTCCTGGAAGGCGAGGCGCCCGACGGGCTTTGGGAGGGCATCACCTCGCAAGTCGAGGCGCAAGGGTTCACCGTGATGCGGGTGCCGCACGAGGGCGTGATCCTCGGCGCCAATGGCCTCACCGACTTTGGTGCGAAGACAGTGGCGGTGCGGGAGAACATGCCCGACGCCGCGCAGGTGAAGACTCTCGTGCACGAGCTAGCCCACGTTCTCCTCCACGGGCCGGACAATCCTGACGCGACAGGGCATCGCGGAATCGGTGAAGTGGAGGCGGATTCGGTGGCGTTGATGGTCGCTGCCGCGCACGGCATGGACACCAGCGATTACACAGTGCCATATGTGTCCGGGTGGGCGGCAACGGTGCCGGAGAAGTCCCCGGTCGAGGTCGTCCAAGCCACCGGCGAACGAGTCCGCAAGACCGCTGCCGCGATTCTTGATCAGCTCCCGACGGTGCAGCTGGGCAACGGTGATCCTCCCGGCCTCGCCCGTGACATCCCCGCGAGGAAGCCTCCCGTGGCGACGGTTGAGGCGGCTGCTGATTCGTTGGCTGAGGAACCACGCCATCCGGTCGCATCCTCATCGAGGAGTCTCTGATGGGTGCCGTTGATCTGTTCTCCGAGATCAGCCGGGTGCCGCTCCACGAGGCCGCAGCACGGTTCGCGGCGGCGGGGGTTCCGGTGTTTCCGTGTGTGCCGGGTGAGAAGCGGCCACTGGTGCGCCGCGGCTTCCACGACGCCACCGCTGACCCCGCCCAGATATCGGAATGGTGGTCGAGGTGGCCGTCCGCGAACATCGGCATCCCCACGGGTGCGGCGTCCGGGTTGGAGGTCATTGATGTCGACGTGCACGCCACTGGCACCGGCTTCCCTGCGTTTCGCAATGCACACCATGAAGGCTTCGCCGCAGGGTGGGCTGCGCTCGTGCGTACGCCCTCGGGCGGGCTCCACGCTTATTACCCGGCAGACCCGGAGCGGTCGCAGTCTTCGCGGCAAGTGGCGCGGGCGCATGTTGATTTCCGTGGTGACGGCGGCTACATCATCGCCCCGCCCTCTCGCGTGCTCCGCCCCGGCGGGGTGCGTGCCCCGTACCGGCTGATCGTCGCCGGCAACAGCCCAATGCCGGTGGATGCGGTGCGGTTGCGCGAGTTCCTCGACCCTCGCACGCCGATCCCGCTCGAACGTGCCCGTGCTCTACGTTTGGAGCGGCGGGGTTCGGATGCGAAGGTGCTCGCGGGATGGGTGGCGGGGCGCGGTGAGGGTGAGCGGAACCGGGGCCTGTTCTGGGCCGCGTGCCGTCTCGCCGAAGCCGGAACCTCACCGGATGCGACGCTCGAAGCTCTCGGTCCGGCGGCTGAACATGCGGGGCTGGGGTCGCGAGAGATCATGGCGACGATCCGCTCCGCCTATCGCACCACCCATCCCGCACCCCGAACTGCAGAACCCGTGGATCAGCGTCGTCTCGTGCGCGAATCTCCAGGACGGGTGCTCTGATGAGCACCGCGGAGACGGTGATGCCGCGGGGTCGCCGGTTGGCGGTGGTGACGGCGATCACGGGCACGGTGTTCATCGCAGGCGGGGCGTTCTGGCTGTCGTTCACGGCGCTTGCTGATCTGGCGCGTCGGTCTGGGACTGACGTGGGGCAGGCGTGGGCGTGGCCGTTGATCGTGGACGGCATCATCGTCGTCGCGACCGTCGCCGTCGTCGCCCTCGCCAGTCAGCACCGACCCACCTTATACCCCTGGACGCTGCTTGCCGCGGGGGCTGTGGTGTCGGTGACTGCGAACGCGATCCACGCGATCATCGCCGCCGACACCGATGTCCCCAGTGTGCTCGCCGCGTCGGTCGCTGCGATCCCGCCGCTGGTGCTGCTGGCAATCACGCACCTCACCGTCATCCTCACCCGCCCCATCCCGTCCGTCACGGAGGTAAGCGAGACAACGCCGGAGTTGCCTCCGGCCGTACTGACTGAGGTGAAGACCGATGATGTCGTGCTGGGGCTGGAAGACGCGCCCACGCCCTCGCTACCGGTCGCGGTGGGGTCGGTGAGTGAGCGGCGGGCGGAGGCGGCGCAACTGCGGGAGGTGGAGGGGTGGTCGAACAAGCAGATCGCCCGGCACCTGGGGGTGCACCCCTCGACCGTGGGTCGCTGGTTCGGTGCTGAAGCGAAGGAGGAGACACCGTGAACGACGTTGCAGAGACGAACCACACCGAGTTGCAGGAGGCAAGAATCGAGCCGAGTGACGCGGCGGAAGCGGAGCGTTCGGCGTTCGCTGTGCATCGCGACCCCTCACTCACCAGAGGCACTGATTCTGGTTCGCGAGTAGGGCGCGGAATCGCATGGGTGCGGCCGAGTGATCTGATCGCATCGAGCACCGCCCGGATCGCCGGCCGCGGCATCAACCTCCAGACCGAGCTCGCGCATCGTGCCCGCCGCGCACCAAGACGCGCCTACCGGGCGACCCGAACTGGTGTCCGTGACTATCGGGATCGCCGCGTCGAACGGGCGGTGCCCGGTGGGGCGTCGGTGTTTGAGCCGTTCGACGTGTTCGAGCCGCAGGAGCGGCATCGTTCTTCGTCGTGGGTGCGACCGTCTGGGATCGGGCTGGGGTGAGGACCCGTGTTCCGGGATGCGCCGGGCCAGGCTGACGGGGATGCGGTGCGCACCTTCCTGTCAGGAGGTGCCACCATGCCACAACATCACGACCCCGATCACGATCACAGTCGACGCAATCGCCGGCGCGGTTTCGAGAACTCCGAACGACTCCGAGAACTCCTCACCCGCCTCGACATCGACGGGCCGGGCGCCTGGCGCAGCGACCCGGAAGCGGCAGCCCTCATGCGGCACGCCGCTCAGAAGTATGCGGCTCTCGCGAGGAAGCATGGGCTTGACCCGTGGGAGGCGGCAACAGCGGCGTTCGAGGCGATGCGCACCGCCGCTGTCCGCCGGGCGGATGATCCGTGGGCGGTCATCACCCGTGCCGTGCAGATCACCTGCATCGCGGAGAACCGTGCGAACGGGCTGCTGTGCTCGGTGCATCAAGCACGCCGCCCCAGGTACTCGAGTTTCCATGACGCCGAGCGCTTCTCAGACCGCGAGAACCCTCTCACCGACTACCACCCCGCGTTCCGCGCCGACCCCTTCACCGACGATGAGGAAGATGCTGACGACGAGACGCACGACTCGGGGGCGACGGGTGTGGAGTCTGCGGTGGAGGACACCATCGCGTTGCTGTGCTGGCATGGGTGGGAGCCGGAGATGGCGCGTGCCGCGGTGGAGTGCATCTGCGCACGCCTGGCCGAATCCGTCTCTCGTGCCGGCGCGTATGAGTCTTTGCGTCGGGATCGTCACGCCCGTGCCCTCCTCGACATCCCCGCCCCGTCTTGGTATCGGCTGCTGCGCATCATTCTCGGTTCACCCGATGCGCACCTGGTCGGCACGAATGCGGCGCGCGGGGTGCTGTTGCGGCTGCTGATCGGCGATTCCCTCCGCCACCTCATCACCGATAGCGAGTTGGAGACGGCGATCAAGGTCGCCGCTCCCGGCACAATGCGGGGCCGGCCGTGAGCGAGCCAGGCCATATCGAGCTGGAGCGGGCGGTCGATTCGATCTGGGCAGGCCGCCGTCACCGGGAAGACTACGGCGACCTCGATTCCCTCGTGGCCTCGATCATGCGGGATGGGTTGTTGCAGCCGATCACGATCACCCCTGATGGGATGCTGATCTGCGGTGCCCGCCGTCTCGCCGCGATCCGCAAACTCGGGTGGAAGACCGTGAACGTGTGGGTGCGATCCGGTATCTCCACCCCGCTCGGGCAGCTCCTCGCAGAGCAGGACGATAATCTTCTCCACAAGCCGCTTACCCGCACTGAGGAAGCGACCCTGTATGCCGAGCTGAAAGCGCTCATGGCCCAGGATGCGGCGGGTCGTCAGGAAGCGTCACGGTTCACCTCGAAACAAGAAAACCCCAGGTCACACGGTGCCGCCACCGTGGCGGCACCGCAAAAGGGCGAAACCCGTCAGCAAGCCGCGCTCATGGTCACCGGCCGCAACTCCTACACCTCACTGGAACGCATCAACGAACTGCAGCAGATCGCCGCTGACCTCTCCCAGGCCGAGGATGTGCGGGAACGGGCGTCCCGTGAGCTTGAGCGGATCGACGCGGGCGAGTCGATCACCGGGGCGCAGCATCGCATTCGTGCCGCGCAAGCTCTCGCCGAACTCGACACCCTCGCCACCGACCCGACGCAACCAGCAGGTATCCGTGACGCCGCCGCAGCAGGCGCCGCACGCCTCAGAGACCTGGAACAAACGGCACGACCTGCGGACCTGCAACGGTTGGCGGAGATCGCGGTCGAGCGGGCGAAGACCGCGACGAAGAAGCGCCCCAACCAGCTCGCATCCGCGCGCCTGCGCGCCGTCGAGGAACCAGTACGGGAGTTTCTGCCGGTGCGTTCGTTCGTCTACCTCTGGGATGAACTCTCCACCTGGACTGAACGCTACGACCCCACAGCTATCGGCCCCGCCCTCTCCAACGAGCAATGGGTGATGTTCGAGCACGCCGTCACCATGACGATCGCATTCCTTGATGCCGCGCGTGCTGCACGGAACGCGCGCCGCGACACCGCCTGAACCCACCCGCATCCCTTCCATTCATGGGCGCGTGAGTGCACCTGTCTGGTGATCCGCTCACTGTCGGGAAGGACACCAGGATGGACCCCACAGAACGCCGCCGCCGCACCATGCTCATCGCCGCCATCACCGGCGGCCTCATCCTGCTCATCCTCGTCGGCGTCGGCGTCTACGGCCTCATCCGAGGACCACACACCACCGAACCGGGAAGCGCAGCTCCGACGGACAGCCCAGCAGCGACGCACCCGGCAGACAGGTCGCCAGCCGGGCCGGAGCCGGTGGTCGCGACAAGTGGGCCAGAGGAGTTCGCCGTCGCGGTCGCGAAGGCGCTGTTCACCTGGGATACGGCCAGTGGATACGGGCCTGCCGACTATGCGCAAATGCTTGCCGATGTCAGCGCTGACGAGGAGGCTGACGCCGCAGCCTCCGATGTGCGCTCCTATCTGCCGAGCCAGGAAGCGTGGGCGCAGTTGCGCACGCATCAGACGAGGCAGTGGCTTTCCATCGACACCATCGAGGTCCCGGTCGTGTGGGAGGACGCGATGGCGCAGGCGGCGCCGGGGCAGATTCCCGACGGCACGATCGCGTACACGGTCACGGGCACTCGCCACCGCACCGGCTACTGGGGCACCGACCCAGTCACCACCACTCATGAGGTGGCGTTCACCGTCTTCCTCACCTGCACACTCGAACGAGACCCAGCACCGCCGTCTGCTGATTCGGTCACTGAGACCTGCGCGCTCTTGCGTCTGTCGCAGCTCGACAACCCGCTGCGGTGACCGATCATGCTCAAGAAACTCCTCGCCACCCTCGCCATCGCCGCGGTGTGCTTCGGCCCCGCCACCGCGCTCCTGTCCGTCGCTGTCCTCGCGAACCCTGCGGTCGCCGCGTGCGCACCGGGATCGTTGATCGTGGGGCCGATCCCTGACTCGCTTACCGCGACCACGAAGAACGGTGAGACGGTGACGTTGAACCGTCAGCAGCTCACCCACGCGGCCACGATCATCACTGTCGGTGGGCAAACCGACGGGGCGGGGCGTCCTGGGGTGGTGATTGCGTTGATGGCGGCGCTCACCGAGTCGTATCTGCGGATGCTCGCCAACACCGGCGCCTACCCCGAATCGGCGAACTACCCCAACGACGGTGACGCGTCAGACCACGATTCGCTGGGGCTGTTTCAGATGCGCCCGCAAGCCGGATGGGGCACCGTCGCAGAACTCATGGACCCGAACTACCAGGCTCGCGCGTTTTACGGTGGATCGGCCGGACCCAACTACCCTTCACCGCGGGGGCTTCTCGATATTCCAGGGTGGCAGCAACTCGACCCCGGCGAAGCAGCGCAGGCGGTCGAGGTGTCGGCGTTCCCGGATAGGTATCAGAACTATCAGCCGGTCGCCGAAGCGATCCTCACCGCCCTCACCCGTCCCGCGCCCTCAAACGGTGGTGGCGGTGGCGGTGGCGAGGTCGTGGTGCCGGAGACCACCCGCGTCGTGTTCCCTCTGCCGGAGGGTACCTGGGTGCGGACGAGTGCGTTCGGGTGGCGCACCGACCCGATCACCTTCGAGCAGGCATTCCACTCCGGCAGCGACTTCGCCGCCGCTGACGGCACCCCGATCTTCGCCGTCGCCGACGGGATCGTGACTCACGCCGGATACACCGGTTCCTGGGGCGGGCTCATCATTATCGAGCACACCGTCGGCGGGGAACGTGTCGCGTCATACTACGCGCATATGTGGGAGTACGGCATCCATGTCACCGAAGGGATGACCGTCACCGCCGGGCAGCACATCGGCGATGTCGGCTCCTCCGGGAAATCCACCGGCCGCCACCTCCACCTCGAAATCAGGCCCGGCGGCACCGGGCAGCCGGCGATCGACTCCGACCAATGGCTCACCGACCAAGGAGCGGAAGGCATCACCGGCGGCACCAGTTCCCGAGCATCCTGCACGCTGGGTGGGGGTGAGCGCTGATGGTGTTCCCCGACTTCGGGGGCGTCGGCGCCGAAGGCGACCTGCGCACCGTGATCGGTGCGCTGCTGATGTTCGTGCTCATCATCGCCGTGCTGATGCTGATCGTCTCCGCAATCGTTTGGGCTATCGCATCCTCCGCTGGCAACGCGCATACCGCCACCAAAGCCCGTATGGGTGCCTGGGTTGCCCTCGGTGCCGCCGCCCTCGCCGGAGCCGGGGTCGCCTGGGTGAACTTCCTCCTCGGTATCGGCGAGAACCTGTAACGCACACTCCGGGGTCTGGTGCCGCGGGCACAGCTCGCACCGTTCCCGGTGAGCAGAGGTGCACCTGGCTGGCAAGTCCGCCTTCGTAGTGGCGGTGTGAGCTAAAAGGAGCCTCCTGTGATTGATATAGATCCGAACGGCACCGGGCTTCCCGGTATCGAGCAGTTGCGCATCATCGTCGGCGCGGTGATGACTGTCGGTCTGATCCTGTCCGTCCTCGCATTGATTGTCTCGGCGATCGTGTGGGGCTTCGGTGCGAACAGCAGTAACCCGCATCTCGCGTCGCGCGGGAAGGTCGGGGTGCTCGTGTCGTGTGGGGCGGCGATCATCTGCGGAGCCAGCGTAACGCTCATCAACTTCTTCTGGGGCGTCGGCCAAGCCGTCTAACCCCAACGTTTCCGTGGGAAGGAGGTTGCGATGAGTGTGTGTGATGTGCCGGTGATCTCTGCCGTGTGCGAGACCGTCGGACAAGGCGCTGCGACGTTGATTGCGGCACCGTTCGACTGGCTCGCCCAAGCGATGGGAGGCGCCGCAGCCTGGTTGTTCGAGGCCGTCTGGGCGGTGTTTGACACCACCACCCTTGTCGATGTCACCGACGAGGGCTACATCGGGGTGTACAACATCCTGTTCGGGGTGGCGGTCTTCGTGGTGCTGATCTTCTTCTGCCTGCAACTGATCACCGGCCTCATCCACCGCGACCCCACCGCCCTCACCCGCGCCGCGCTCGGAGCTGCGAAAAGCATCCTCGGCTCCTTCGTCGCCATCGGCCTCACCGGACTGCTCTTAGAGATTACGGATCAACTCGCGATCGGGATCGTGCAAGCCAGCGGCAACACGATGGAGGGCATCGGCGACCGCATCACTCTCCTTGCGGCCGGGTTCGCGGGGATCAACATCGCCGCCCCTGGTGTCGGGGCGATTGTCACGATCTTCCTTGCAGGCCTCGCTATCAGTGCGGCTGCGATCGTGTGGTTCTCTCTCCTGATTCGCAAAGCCCTCCTGCTGGTGGCGATCGTGTTCGCACCCATCGCCCTCGCCGGATTCTCCTGGGATGCCACCAAAGGATGGTTCGGAAAGTGGGCGACGTTCGTGATCGCCCTGATCCTGTCGAAGCTCGTCCTCGTGGTGATCTTCCTCGTCGCCATCACCCAAGTCAGTGCGCCGATCGAGCTTGATCTTGCGTCGATCAGCGACCCCATCGCCGGAGTCGTCCTTATGTTCATCGCCGCGTTCGCCCCGTACATGACGTACAAGTTCCTCTCCTTCGTCGGGTTCGATATGTACCACTCGATGAGCGCCGAACAAGAAGCCAAGTCCGCGCTCAACCGCCCCGTCCCGGTGCCGTCCGCACCGAAGGCCGATGGTGCGAAGAAGGTGCTCGACGGCGCCGGCGACAAGAGCAGTGGTGCGGCACCCTCAGGTGGTGGCACCCCACCCGGAGCAGCAACCGCATCGGCCGGTGGTGGCGGGGCTGCGGCGACCGGTGGTTCTGGCGCTGCCGCCGGTGCTGGTGCAGGGGCGGGAACTGCAGGCGGTGGTGCGGGCGCGGCTGGTGCCGGGGCCGGTGCGGGGGCCGCCGCGGCGGGCCCTGCGGCTGCGGTCGTGATCGGCGCGCAAGTCGCGAAAGCCGCTGCGACCGCGGGACCGAAACTTGGTGGCGCTGTCGGTGGTGCTGCGGAAGGTCACGCGGCCGGTGCCGGTGAGACCGTGCAGCCGGCACCGCCTCCCGCACCGAACCACACACCCACGGCACCGACCGCTTCGCCTCCGGTGCCCCCGGCGAAGCAGACTCCGCCGCCGGCTCCGAAGCCACCGATTGGGAAGGAGTAACCGATGTCGAACCAGCAGAGCACGATGGAGTTCGGGTTGCGGGCCGTGCAGTTCTCCCGCCTCACCCGCCGCGGCATCCTCCTCGGCCTCTCCCTCCCACAACTCATCGTCCTCGCCATCGGCGTGCTCTCCATTGTTGGTGCCCTCTACGCAGGTGGCGGCATCCTCTTGGCCTGGACCGCTCCCATCTGGCTCCTCTCCGCAGCCCTCGCGTGGACACCGGTTGGGGGCAGGAAGCTCATCGAATGGGTACCTGTGACCTTTCGGTGGGTCGCCCGCACACAGGCCCGGCAGATCGTGTTTCGGCGTAGGATCGTGAAACCCCGGCCTGCCGGAACCCTCGCACTCCCGGGCGATGCGGCAGCCCTCCGGGAGTGGGAAGACCCGGAGACGGGGGCGGCGATGATCCACGACCCCCACAATCAGACGCTCACCGCAATCATCGCGGTGTCACATCCCGCGTTCGTGCTCCTCGACCCCGGCGAACAAGAACGCCGCGTCGCCACCTGGGGCCGGGCACTTGCCACCACCTGCCGATCCGGGAGAATCGCCCGCCTCCAAGTCTGCGAACGAACCCTCCCCGACGGTGGCTCCGGCCTGGTCGAATGGTGGCGACAGCACGGGCGCGATGACGGGTCATGGACCTCGACGGTCTACCGGGAACTCATCGACCGTGCCGGTCCCGCTGGGGAACGTCACGCGACGACGATCAGTCTCGCCCTCGACCTGCGCGCGGCAGCCCGTCAGGTGCGGACGAACGGGGGTGGGATCAAGGGTGCGGCTGCGGTGTTGCGGCAGGAGATGACGACGCTCGTTACGGCGCTGCGTGCAGCGGAACTCACCGTCGGCACCTGGCTCACCCCCAGCGAGGTCGCCGTGATCCTCCGCTCCGCCTACGACCCCGCGACCGCAGCGCTCCTCGAACGTCACGGCGAGATCGGGAGGAGCCTTGCGACTGCGGGGCCGGTCGCGGTCACCGAGTCGTGGGATCGGCTGCGGTCGGACTCCGCGCACCACGCGGTGCTGTGGATTAGCGAGTGGCCGAGGTCGCAGGTGTATCCGGGGTTCCTCGCCCCGGTGTTGCTGTCGTCTGGGATTCAACGCTCGTTCTCGCTGGTGTGTACGCCGATCCGGTCGGATCAGGCGGCCAGGGACATCAGGAAGAAGAAGACCGAGCTGATCTCGGATGCGGCGCAACGCTCCAAGATGGGGCAGATCGAAGATGCCTCCCAAACCGCCGAATACGGTGACGTGCTCCAACAAGAAGCCGACCTCACCGCAGGTCACGGCGTCCTCCGCTACACCGGCCTCATCAGCGTCTCCGCCCCCACCTCAGAGGAACTGGATACCGCGGTCGCGGCGATCGAGCAGGCCGCGATCCAAGCATCCTGCGAAACCCGCCGCCTGGTCGGGCAGCAAGCCCAAGCCTTCACCGTCGCAGCGCTCCCGCTGTGCCGCACCGTCTGACAGGAGCACGTTATGCCGACTTTCCAGAACCCGACCGCCGACGCTGCGGAAGCATCCGAAGCGCTCCGGGGGCTTGCGCACGCGTCCCGAGTGTTCGAGGACCCCGCCGACACCTATACGGTGCTCGGTGATCTGCTTGCCGGGGTGCGATCGCTCCACCAGGTGCTCGACCAGCTCGCGACCGCCCACGTCACGCACCGGGTTCGCGCGCACGACGATGCCGGTGATCAGTCGGTCGGCGCAACCTACGCGCTGGCTGCGACCCGGGATTTACAGCAGGCCGCCGAGTTGCTGGACGGGGTGCTGTACCGAGTGGATCAGGCAATGGTGGCCTCCGGGCAGATCGCCTGGCACCCCGAACCCACAGTCCCACCGTCAGTGTCGAGGTGGGTGAGCGTGGTGTTCCTGCAAGGGCAGGACGCCGACGAGGTTCTAGCGATCATCGACCGTGACGGCACGGACGCGGCGATCGAGCACCTGGCCGGGTACGACTACGGGGAAGACACCGTGCAGGCTGCGCTCGTGAATGGGTACGTCTACGACACCCCTCCGACCGGGGCGTTGGACAAGACCGCGACCAGGGACGTGTACACCCTCACCTACAGCCCGTTCCTCGGGCATGTGGGACTGCTCCGCCAACACGACGCGATCCCCGACCCCGCCCTCCTCGACATCGACACCTCCAAGCCTGTGCCGCACCCCGGACATGACCTATCGCACGCCGCGTCGAACCGTTCGCTGTCGCGCCGTGCTCGGCGTCAGGAGATGGTGGAGGAGGACGATGAGTGGGGGCCATCACGTTCGGGGTCGGTGCCTCCGGGGCGGTCGCTGTGACCGACAATGACCGCCGGCTCCACACCGCCGCGCTGGTCGAACCCGCCGGGGAACGGCGCCGACACCGCCGAGCACGTAAACACGCCGCTACGAAGATCGAAACCGACGCACGCGCACACGAACAAGCGATGGAACGCGAGCGAATCGCGGCAGAACGTGCCGAACGCCGCAACACCACCTATCTTCCTGCCGCTGGTGAACCCGGAGCCGCGACGCTCAGGACACCCGGGCGATTCCGGTTACCCCGACATCAGGACACCTCCGCAACCCTCGCCGGCGCCTACCCGTTCCTCGCGGAAGGTGGCCTCGGCGCGGACGGGGTATTCATCGGGCAAGACCTCTACTCCGGAGGTTCGT
This sequence comes from Leucobacter triazinivorans, assembly GCF_004208635.1. Classification (NCBI taxonomy): domain Bacteria; kingdom Bacillati; phylum Actinomycetota; class Actinomycetes; order Micrococcales; family Microbacteriaceae; genus Leucobacter; species Leucobacter triazinivorans. The sequence goes on from NZ_CP035806.1 coordinate 2,937,836, forward strand.
TCGTCTACGACCCCTGGACACTGTATGCGCGCGGCATCATCACCGCTCCGAACATCGTCCTGGCAGGCATCGTCGGCTCCGGCAAGTCCTCCCTCGCGAAGTCCCTCTACACCCGGTCGATCCCATTCGGGCGCCGCGTCTACGTGCCCGGTGACCCGAAAGGCGAACACACTGCGGTTGCGGAAGCCGTTGGCGGGCGGGCGATCGTCCTCGGGCATGGGCTGCGGAATCGTCTCAACCCGCTCGATGAAGGGCACCGCCCCGGCGGTCTCTCGGATGCGGAATGGGCAGCACAGGTCGCCTCCCGGCGCAGGGAGTTGATTGGTGCGTTGGCGGAGACGGTGCTGGATCGGGTGTTGTCACCGTTGGAGCACACGGCGATCGACCTTGCCCTCCAAGAGGCTGTCCGATCCAGCGAGGTGCCGATCCTGCCGATGGTCGTCGACCGGATCCTGAATCCCAATCCCGCAACCGACATCGACGGCCGGCTTGCCGAAGACGGTCGTCTCGTCGGCCACGCCCTCCGCCGTCTTGTCGCGGGCGACCTCGCGGGCCTGTTCGATGGGCCATCTACGGTCAGGTTCGACCCATCACTGCCGATGGTGTCGCTCGACCTGTCGCGGGTTGCGGAGAACTCGACGCTGATCTCGGTGTTGATGACCTGCTCTTCGGCGTGGATGGAGTCGGCGTTGATGGACCCGAATGGTGGGCACCGGTGGGTGATCTACGACGAAGCCTGGCGTCTCATGGCCTACCCAGCGCTCCTGAAACGCATGGATGCACAGTGGCGGTTGGCGAGGCATTACGGGATCGCGAACATGCTGATTTTCCACAAACTCACTGACCTCGACAACGTCGGCGACCAAGGTTCCGCGATGCGTGCCCTCGCCAACTCACTCCTGGCGAACGCGGAGACGCGGATCATCTACCGGCAAGAACCCGACCAGCTCGGAGCCACCGCCGCAGCCCTCGGCCTCACCGGCACCGAACAGAAACTCCTCCCGAGCCTGGGCACCGGGCAAGGGCTGTGGCGGATCAAGGAACGCTCCTTCGTCGTGCAACACCAACTCCACCCGGCGGAACTCGCCGCGTTCGACACCACGGCACGGATGAAGGGGTAAGTGCTCAGGTTCAGGATTTCTGAACCCTGAATCCGCGCCGGTCCGCCGATCTCAACCGATCCGTTGACGCGTGTGAGGGTACATGTTCCCGCTGTCACCGGTTCATACACAGCGATCGCCTCGGCGTGCGGGGTCGTACCTATCCCTCGACTGATCCACCACGACCGAGGGAGACGCACCGATGGACACGATCAATGAACTGGCGGCCGAGGAGCGCACCGCGAGGATCATCCTCGCGCTCGCTTCCGAACCCGGCGACTCGGTCACGGGGCGGATGATCCGCACCGTCGGAGCATCCGAGACCGTCGCGCGGGCCATCGCCGACGAGGCGCCGTCGGGGCCTGACGGGGATACCTGGCAGCGGCACCTCGCGCCTCGCATCGACCCATACCAGGTGCGACGGGTGCTCGCAGAGACGGAGCGTCACGGGATGCGGGTACTGATACCCGGCGATGCGCACTGGCCGGCCGGGATCGACGTACTCGGGGATCGTGCGCCGGTGGCGCTGTGGACCAAGGGCGACACCGAAGTGTTGACCGGACCGCTGTGGGATCGCCTCGCCATCACCGGTGCGCGTGCATCCACCGGGTACGGGGAGCATGTCACGACGGAACTGGTGCAGTCAGCGGTCGCGGACTCGCGAACCGTGCTCTCCGGTGGTGCCTACGGCATCGACGGTGCCGCGCACCGTGCAACCCTCACATCACGCGGTTCTACGATCGCAGTGCTCGCCGGCGGCCTGGACCGCCCATATCCGTCAGGGCACACCGATCTGCTCGCCCGGGTCGGCAAGGACGGGCTGTTGCTCAGTGAGTTGCCGCCGGGTGCGGCGCCAACAAAGTGGCGATTCCTGCAACGCGGCAGGCTCCTCGCCGCGCTCTCCGGCACCGTCGTCGTTGTGGAAGCCGGGTATCGGTCCGGTACGCTCCACACCGCCGCCCGCGCGATTGAGCTGGGCCGACCCGTCGGTGCAATCCCGGGACCGCTCACCAGCGCGACATCCGCAGGATGCCACCGGCTGTTGCGTGATGGGCTCGGATCGATCATCACCGGGTACGACGATGTGCGCGAGCTGCTGCACGAGGTTCGTGATGGGGCGCACCGTGCGGTACGGGAGCGGGCGGGACTCGAGGACGCACCGCTCGATCAGAAGACACCTGGACCGGGGCGGCGGCCGCACGGACCCGGCTTATGACGTCGAGGGTCGGGGTGGTGCACCTGCTGTGAAGGCGACCCGATGTTGGGTTGCTGCTCACCAGAACGTCAGGAGGTACCTCGTGTCAGGATCACTCGTCCACATTCCGCAGCCGGTGGCTGCGCCACCACCGACCAGGCTGAGGCGATGGCTGTCCGTCCTCCTCGCCCTGTTCCTGCTCGCCGGATCGTTTGCGCTCAGTGCGCAGCCTGCGCACGCCGCGAGTGAGGGCGTCGGCTACTGGTCTGACGGTGCGTTCCTCGGCGCGTACAACACCGGCGTCGATGGCCGGCAGGCGTACTGCGCCGATCTCCACGCTGACGCGCCGTACGGGAACACGGCGGGGCCGGAGCGGATTACGTCGCTGGATTCGCTGTCGCGTCAGCAGCTCGCCGAGATGAACTATGTGCTGGATCGGTGGGGGCAGTCCGGTGATGCGAATGTGACGGCGGCGGTGGCCTTGTATGTGTGGTCGGTCGCGAGCCCTGGCATGTACAACTCGCACGGCATGTCCGGTGACGATTACTACGTCGCCCGCGCACCCGCGTCGGAGCGGGGCACAATCCTCGCGAACCTCTCAACGATGCGACAGGAGGCGGCAGTGAACGCGGTGACCGACCCGTCGTTGTCGCTCGCGTTGGATATGGCGGATCAGTACAACGGCACCCTCACCGTCACCGCCCACCCCGCATCTCTCACCGGGAGCGCGTCGCTCACGAATGCGGTGTTCACGGACGGGGCCACGACGCGGAATCTCGCTGTCGGTACGCACCCGATCACCGGCACCCCCGCCGACGGGGTGCCGTCGTACAAGATTGGCGCGTCGATGAACATCGCCGCCGCCGGGTACGGTGCCGCACTTGACCTCTATACGACGCCTGGAAAGCAGCGTCTCGTAGCCGCCGTCGCAGGCTCCTCCACGGGACTGTCGGCGTCGGTGGAGTCCCCGGTGATCGAGCTGGACTTCCAGCCGGAGATCACCACCCAGGTCGCCTCCCGCTTCGTTGCTGAGGGTGATGCGTTCGTGGATGGGCTGACGGTCACGGTGTCGAAGGGCACCTGGATTCACCTCAACGGCGCACCTATCGAGGTGACCGCGACCGGCACCCTGTATGGGCCGTTCGATGAGCAGCCCACCGAATCAGACACCCCACCCGCCGGCGCACCCATCACAGGCACCGAGACCGTGACGCTCACGGAGGCGGGGTCGTACACGTCACCGGGCACAATCACCGCACCCGAGTCCGGGTTCTACACCTGGGTGTGGGCCATCGACAGGGACGCGCACGGGGAGAACGCGAAGTACCTCACCGACTCGTTCACCGACCGGTTCGGACAGGTTGCAGAGACCTCGGTGGTGCCGTTCCAGCCCGTCGCCGTCTCCGAAGCCGACCAGCGCCTCGCCGTCCCCGGTGACGCGCTGACGGACACGATCACCGTATCCAGCTCGAATGGTGCGTGGTTGAAGAAGGACGGCGCGCACATCCCCGTGGTGTTCGAGGGCACCGCCTACCAAGTCCCCGGCACGCTACCCCCGACGCAGAACACGGTCATCGACTCGAACGCCGTACCCCTCGGCACCGTCACGGTCACGGCGGATGGCCCCGGTGTCTATACCTCGCCGTCGGTGGTGGCACCGTCGGGTGGTTTCGTGACGTGGGTGTGGGAGGTCAAGAAGTCATCGCAGCCGGAGTGGGTGCTTGACTATCTCGCCGCCGACTGGCAGGACGACTACGGCATCAATGTCGAGACGACGTCGGTGCGGTGGCCGATCACGGTGGCCTCCTTGATGCGGGAGTACAACGTTCACCCCGGCGGGCGGGCGTTCGATGTCGTCACCGTCAGCGGGCTCCCGGCGAACCACGGTGACTTCACCGGCGATGGCTACTGGAACGCCGACCTCGACGTGCTCCGCCACACCGTCTACGGTCCGTTCGCTACCGACGCGGAGCTCACGGATGACCTCGACCTCACCACAGCCCCGGTGCTCGCAGAACTCACGACGCCGGCACGGAACGGGGTCTACAAGCTCGGCTACACCGATGACGACAAGATCGTGCCAACCGAGCCTGGGTTCTATGTGCTTGTGACGACGTTCGAGGGTGACGACCGCGTGCAGCCCTACCAGTCATCTCCGACGGATGTGCTCGAACGCTTCTACGTCCCACCGACCGGCACGGAAGTGCCGGTGACGGTAATCACGCAGGCAACACCGGAAGCGCTCGTCGGCGAACCGTTCTCGGACACAGCGCTCGTGCAGGGCACGAAGATTCCGGACGGCGCATACCTGGTTTTCCGGGCCTACGGGCCGCATCCGGCAGAGACCGGGGCGGTGTGTGAGTCGCCGTTCTACGTCAGCGACGAGATCCCCGTCAGCGGGGCCGGCATCTACAGTTCTGGCACCACCACGGCGGACGCTGCGGGGAATGTGTTTTGGGTCGAAACCCTCTACGCCGCCGACGGCGACGTGATCGCCGAGGGTACGTGTGGGGCGCCGGGTGAAACGACGGTCGTCACCGAGCAGCCGGACGAGCTGCGGGTGAAGACGAACGCGGTGCCGACGGTGGTGCTGGGTGAGCCGGCGCATGATGTCGCAACCGTCACCGGAACCGTCCCTGAGGGTGCGCGGCTCGTGTTCGAGGCGTATCGGCAGCACACGGATGAGGCGCTGTGCACGGCGGAAGAACTCGTGTTCACCTCCGCCGTGATCGACCTGAACGGCCCCGGCGAACACTCCTCTGACGAGGTGATCTTCGATCAGGTCGGCACCTATTACTGGGTGGAGACCGTGATCGACCAGGACGGACTCATCCTGCACCGCGGCCTGTGCGGTGCACCCGATGAGACCACCACCGTCACCCCAGTGCCGGAGACGCCGGAGGAATCCGGCAAGCCGGATGAGCTGGCACAGACCGGCGGTGGTAACTGGTGGCCGCTCGGCCTCGCCGGTGGCCTGATCGCCGCCGCAACCGGTGGCGTGTTGCTGTTCGGTCGTCGCCTCGCGATCGCCCGCGAACGAAATGGGTACGTCCGCGAGGAAGACATGCCGTTCGAGGAGTTCAAAGCCCAGTTCGAGGGAGCAAAGGAGGAGTAACCACAGGCGGCTGACCCGCTGGCGCCCCCACTATGGCGGGTCAGCACGGGAGGGCACGAACCACCCCCAGGTTCGTGCCCTCCCACCTTTCTGCGTGCGGGGGCGCGGGCGCACCTGCATGGCGACTGCTGTTCATCGTGGAAGGACCCGCCTGTGACCCCGAAACCCCGCTACCGCCGGACCAACCCCGACGCTCAGCCCCCGGCAGCACCTGTGCCTCCGAGTGGTGAGCCGGTCATCGTGCCGGCGGTGGAGTTCACCATCAGTGCGGACGGAGCGATGACCGTCACCGTCGACGGGGCACCGTATCTGCCGGAGCCATTCGCGCCAGGATGGCGACGCGAATCATTCCCCGCGATCCTTGACGCTCTTGCTGCGCGCTACCGGACACCGTTGCGGGTGCAGGTGCGGGAAGCGGACGGGTCAACATTCACCGACATCATCACCCCACCACGCGAACGCCCCGCCGCGAGACCCTGGGAACGACCCGCACAGGAGGTGGCGGCGCCGCCTGTAGCTGCTGTGCAGCCGGTGTTGCATCAGGTCGCAGGTTCCGGGTTCGTGCCGGGTGAGGATGTCGCGGTCGCGATCATCCACGCCCACTCAGACGCCAGCCCCGACGGCACCGCCCGCGCCCTCCTCACTACAGAGCAAGCGGCGACTGCGGTGACGGGTGAAGTAATCCTCCTCGGCCGCATCTCGGGCACCATCACCGTCAGCAGGCTCCCATGAGCACCCCCAGGCAGGGCGGAGCGCTTGGTGATGAGCTCGCCAACCTCGGCATCATCGCCCTCATCGTAGCCGTCGTCGTCGCCGTCATCCTCCGTGCCGCTGGCACGGTGACCGCGTGGGTCACGGGTGTCACTCAGCCGACCGGCGGCATCGACGCTGGTCTCGGCGTGCTCCTGCATCCCACTGACCCGGGCACTGCGCTTGGTGCCGATGGGCTGAACCCCGTCGTCTACTGGGTCGTCGCTGGGCTGTTGATCGTCAGCGCTGGTGTTGTGGGCTGGTGGGTGTGGCGATTCTTCCGCGAGCATTCACGGCAGGCGAGGGTTGATCCGTATCGGATCGTAGGGATCGCGACCCGCACCGATGTCACCACGACCGCATCGGAGAAAGCACTCCTACGCCGGGCCGGGCAACTCCGCCCCTCACTGTCAAAGCCCGTTGCTCAGGATGTCGGCTATCTGCTTGGTGCCTCACGGGGTGTGGACGTGTGGGCAAGTGTCGAGGACTCGATCCTGCTGATCGGACCACCCCGCTCCGGCAAGGGCCTGCACGTCGTTATAAACGCGATAATCGATGCACCCGGAGCGGTCGTCACCACCTCCACCCGTCCGGACAATCTCACCGCCACCCTCACTGCCCGCAGCGTCCAGGGGCGGCCGGTCGCGGTGTTCGACCCGCAACACCTCGCCGAAGGGGTCCCTGCGGGGCTGCGGTGGTCGCCGATCCGGGGGTGTGAGGACCCGTTGACGGCGATGATTCGCGCCACCGGTCTTGCCGCAGGCACCGGCCTGTCTGCTGGTGGTGTCGAAGGCGGTGACTTCTGGGAAGGGAAGACCCGCACTGCCCTCCAAGCCCTCCTTCACGCGGCAGCGCTCGATCACCGCACCCCGGCAGAGCTGTTCCGGTGGACTCTCGACCCCGCTGCTGCTTCCGATGCGGTCGCGATCCTCACAGCAAACCCGATGGCTGCGACGGGGTGGGCGGACTCGTTGCAGGCGATGATCGACTCCGACCCCCGCACCCGGGACTCGATCTGGCAGGGCGTCTCCCTTTCGCTCGCTGCCCTTGCCGACCCACGGGTGCTCGACGCCGTCAGCCCCGGCCCGGATGAGCGATTCGACCCAGAAGAGTTCCTGCGCAAGCGTGGCACGGTCTACCTCCTCGCCACCGGGGCGGGGGCGAACAACAGTGCGGCGTTGGTGTCGGCGTTCGTGGAAGACCTCGTTGAAGCCGCCCGACGCCTCGCCGCCAGATCACCATCCGCCCGACTCGACCCGCCCCTGTTGCTTGCCCTCGATGAGATCGGCAACCTCGCCCCGCTCCCATCCCTGCCGACGCTGATGGCCGAGGGCGGAGGTACGGGGATCACGACGATGCCCGTGTTGCAGTCGCTCGCGCAGGCCAGGGAGAAGTGGTCGGAGAACGCGGCCGGTGCGATCTGGGACGCCAGCATTGTGAAGATCATTCTCGGTGGGGCATCCAACAGCCGCGACCTCCAAGACCTCACCACGCTGATCGGTGAGCGCGACGAGATCACCGATTCCACCACTATCGGCGACCAGGGCTCCCGCTCCGCGCAACGCTCCATCCGGCGGGTGGACATCATGCCACCCGACGTGATCCGCACCCTCCCATTCGGAACGGGCCTCATCCTGTTGCGTGCCGCCCCACCCATCGTCGCGAAACTCCGCGCCTGGACGGGGCGCAAGAACGCGGGCGAGCTGCAATCGCAGCGCCGCGGGGTGGAGGAGCTGCTGCAGCACGGCGTCCCAGCATCGGCTGGCGGGCAGGGGGCTGCGGGCGCACCTGAGTGACAGAACACCCCGAACTGCGGGGTGTCGATCATCACGAGGAGTGTCCAATGGCCATCCACACGCAAGAGTCCCTGTCCGGATTCATCGCTTCCGAACCTCACCTGTCGTTCACCGAGAGAGGTGATGCGCGCCTGTTCGTGAAGATCGGGCAGGAGCATTACCGCCGCGAGGACGACGGATCGTTCACGCAGACCGAGACCACGTTCCACGACCTCGTCGCGTTCCGGAAGACCGCCGAACGCGCCCATCAGCGCTTCGCGAAAGGCGACAAGTTCGTCGCCGAGGGCTACACCCACCACTACGACCGCACCGACGACAACGGGCAACCAATCAAGGTCGAAGAGTTCGTCGCGAAGAAGATCGGACACGACCTCGCCCGCACCCGCTACACCGTTGACCGGCCTCGGCGTGCTCAAGAGCACGACTCGCTGGATGCCGGAATCGAGGATGCGGCGCTGTCTCCCGACGCGCCGCGTCGCACCTCGGCTACTGCCACTGCGGTCGTGAGGTGAGGGCGGATCATGGTCGATGAACTGCCCGAGACCGGTGAAGTCGATCCGGGTGAGGTTGCGGAGGACGAGTTCGATGAGAGCTACGACCCCGACACTGATGCCCCCGGTCAGGACGAGGACCAGGCTGGGCCTCCGGGGCCGGTGAACTGGAACCTCCTCACCGCAGATGCCGCAGAGGAAGAATGGCTGGCACTCAACGAATGGGTGCACTGGCTCCGCCACACCTACGGCCTCCCCGTCGCGGTGATCCCGCCATTCTGGCACCGCCACCCAGGACTGGTGTGGGAGCTGTCCGCGCTGCACATCCATTGGCTATGCGCGATCCACCCCGAAGCCAAAGGCTCCGCGATGCTCGTCTGGCACCGCGACTTCACCGAAGCCCAAGAACGACTCCGGCACTGGACCGCCGCCTGCGGCACCCGCCTCACCACCGATCGCCCTACACGCCGCATCGCCTGGCCTGGCGAACCCGACACCGACCCCGTCGAAGACACCGTCATCCCCAACCGGGAAGAAAACTTCGTGGAATACATACACGCCGACGTGGAAGCACGACGACGTGCAGAGGACCAGTTCATCGCGGGCCTTGTCCTGAGCACGGGAGAAGTCCTGTGAGTGAGCCTGTTCACGAGGATGAAAGCCCCGAGTTCACGGCACTGCGCGAAGCAGGGCGTGAACTCGGGGCTTCGTTCCTTCCGATCACGAAAGATCAGGGTGTGGTCGTGCGAGCTACGCTACGCTCCGCCACTGATAGGTCTCGGGAGCCACGAATCTCGGCGCGATCTTGATCCTCGAGTAATCGAAGATACCGCCCATGAGTTGCGACTTCTCGATGCGGATATCCAGCAGCATTTTCAGGAGTCGGCGTTGTTCCAGCAGATCAAGAAGCTCCCACGCCGTCCGGATGTCATTGGCGTTGATGAGATCGAGAACCGTCGCATCAGCTACCGGAGGCACGGCTTCTCTCGCCGCTTGCTCGATCTGCGGTGTCAGTCGCTGTTCCACGTTTGCCAGCATCGCCAGGCTGATCTTGCCTTCTGCATACTGTTCGGCGGCCTGGTCCAGTCGGTCGCGGAGAGCGACCGCTTGCTCCTCGGCCTCGCGAACACGGTCGTTCCAGTTGTCATCAGAGCCAGCCAACACGGCCAGGCTCTCCGGAGTAGAGAGCCAGCTCAGCAAGGCTTCGAGCACGTAAGCGTCAGTACGCTCGACATCGATACTGATGCGACGGCATCCGATGTGCTGACACACATAGTTATTGCGGGGCTTTCCGTTCTTGCGCGGGACCACATTGAGAACTCTCGCGAGGAACCGGCCGCAGAACCCGCACCTGGCGACGAACGACAGTAGCCACTTGGGGTGGCTGTGATTGTCTTCCTCGACATACCGAGTTCGGCGAGCCTTGTCTGCCAGGACCCTATTGACCTTCTCCCACTTCTCGATGGGGATGATCGCTGGCCAGTCGGCTTCTCCGATCACCTCGCCTTGGTACTTACGCAAGCCTGCGATCGTCGGGCTGCGGATGATCTGGACCAGCGTCGCGTTCATCCAGCCGCGTGTCTTGTCGCTCAGCGGCTTCATCGGCGTCGGGATGCCGTCGCGGTTCAGGCGCGTTATGATCCGGTTCACCGGCACCCCGTGGAGGATTTCGTCCACCGCAGTCGTGATGATCGCCGCCTTCTCAGGGTCTATCTCCTGTCGCAGCAGAACGCCGGTGTTCTCGTCGTAGACCCGCCGGTAGCCGTAGGGGAGTCGACCGTGTGGTCGCCCCTTCTGCGCATTCAGGCGCACAGTGCGCAGCTGTCGCTCGCGGATCACTGCGGCGTCCTTCTCCGCAGTCAGGAACTCAAGACCCATCATGAACGCGTCATCGCTGCGCGCGAAGTCATAGACCCGCCCCTTGGTCAAGTAGAGGACACCCGCGGCCTGGCACGCGGCGCGGAGTTGGATGTAGGCCGCGAGCTCGCGGCCGGCACGAGACGGCTCCCAAGTCACGAATGCCGCGTACTCCTTGGAGGCGATGAGCTGCAGAGCTTCTTCGAAGCCTTCACGCTCGCGGGTTCGCCACTGTGAGGCGGAGCGATTGGCGTCGGTGATGACCCTGGCTACCCTCCACCCCTGCTGGTCGCACCAGGAGCGACAATCAGTCTCTTGGTCGTCCGTGGATCGCATCAAGTAGTGGCGATCCATCGAAGCACGGGTGTAGATCAAGGCGGCAGTCTCTGATTCGGGTGAGCGAGTGATTGCTTTGGCATCCATAGTGGGCAGGTGCTCCTTCTGTATCTGCCCCGGACATGCTGGGTGAGCCGACCAACGATCTCGACACCGACATGCTCGCTGCGATGGAGGATCTGCTCGACTCGTGGCCGGGCACCCTCATCGTGGTGTCGCACGACCGGTACTTCTTGGAGCGCGTGACCGATCAGCAGTACGCGATCCTGGATCGGCGCCTGCGGCACCTCCCGGGCGGAGTGGACGAGTACCTGAAGCTGCGTGTCGCCGAGGATCGGATGGCCGAAGCCCCTGCGGCTGCGTTGAAAACCGCTGATCAAGCGGCGAAGCCCGCGCTTTCCGGTGCCGAGCTGCGCGCCACCGAGAAGGAGCTCTCTGCGGTGGAGCGCAAGATGGAGCGCCTGCAGTCAGACATCACGAAGTCACGAGACGGCCTCGCCGACCTCGACCAGACAGATTTCCAACTACTCAACGTTGAGATGGCGAAGATCACTGCGCTAGAGGATGAAGTCACAGTCCTCGAGGAGCGCTGGCTCGAGCTATCTACGCTATTAGAGTAGTGGGGCTGATGCACGTTGAGGTGACATTCAACCTGGCTAGTTTCGGCTGGCCTGGAAGGATGAACCTATGCCCCCTCGCTACCCCAAAGAGTTCCGTGACGACGTCATCCGGATCGCGTTGGATCGTGGCCCGGAAGTGACACTCGCGCAGATCGCGAGAGACTTCGGCATCCACGTCGGAACCCTCGATAGATGGTTGCGAGAAGAACGCGTCGAACAGGGCCAGAAATCTGGCGTCACACGTTCTGAGAACGCTGAGCTGCGTGAGCTTCGCAAATGCAACAAGCTCTTTGAGCAAGAGGTGGAAGTGCTCCGTCGCGTGGCCGCGTATCTCTCGCAGGCGCACCTACCGGGAACAGGCTCTGCCCGCTCGTAGCAGAGCTCGCCGGCGACGGGATTCCCGTCGTGGTGTCGTGCCGGGTATTGAAGCTTTCCCGCCAGCCGTGCTACCGCTGGTTACGCAACCCCGTCACTAAACGAGACCTTACGCAGGCGTATCGCGCGCACGCGCTACACCACTTTATGGGGCATTACTGCGCGCGCTCACCGGTCATGGCATGGCCGGTTCGATGGGACGGGTGGGCGCTGCTGCCGATAACGCTGCGATGGAGTCGTTCTTCAGCCTGCTCCAGAAGAACGTCCTGAATCGCAAGACCTGGGGCACCCGAGGCGAGCTCCGGTCAGCAATCGTGGCATGGATCGAGCGCACCTACCATCGACGCCGCAGACAGGTCAGATTGGGCCGTTTGACGCCGATCGAATACGAGACCATCATGAACAAACAGGTCGCACTCGCTGCCCAACCAAACTGTCACCAAAACGTGCATCAGACCGTTGAGGCGTTGGAGCGCCCTGGCAATGTGTCTGGGGTAGCCGCGTCAGGGAACTGCGGCCGGACACTATCCAGTCAGGGCACCCACGGATTGAGGAGTTCGACCCCGGTCTCAGCGAAGTCCTTTGTGTTGCGGGTTGCGCAGCTTGCCCGGTGGCTACGGCAGATCGCTGCGATCTGGGCATCGGCCATCGTGATCGGAAGGCCGGATCGTTCTCGGGCTACCACGATATCTGCATAGTGCTCGGCGGCAGCATCATCGAACCCCAGAACCGCGCTCGTATCTCGATACGACTGCATCGCCGTGTTGATGCTCGTCATGAGTACCGATTTGCGGCGGCCGTCTGGCCGTCGGCGAACACCGGCGAGGAGCTCGGCGAGCGTGATCGTCGTGATAGCCACGTCTCCGGTGAGTGATTCGAGCCAGGCAACGACCTGGGGGTTCGGTTGCGGCTTGAACACCTCCGAGATCACGTTCGTGTCGAGAACGATCACTCGAGATCCACCATCCGTGCCGCGTCGGTGCGTGCCGGAATCTGCAACTCATCAATCCCGCCCACATCTTGGGCTGCCTGCATGAGTGCCAGCCCGACATGAGGGCGACGAGCGGCCCGAGTCAGAATGTCACGAACCTCCGCCTCCATGGAGCGGCCGTGCTCCTTTGCCTGCTGCGTCAGGCGCTGCTTGACCGACTCATCGAGCCCGCGAACCATAATCGATGTCATCACTCTCACCTCCACCGAACGAGTGCTAACACTCATGCTAGCACTTTGCCTGTAGGGCCAGCCGCGAGTTCCTCGAGGTCGCCGATTTCCATCTGTCAGCCTCGATCCGGGGTTCTCGGGCTGATGATCACTCGTTCGGGTTGTACGCTGTTGGGTCCGTGTCGGGGTGCCTGGGTGATGCGGATGTCGAAGAGGAGCTTGAGGATGCGTCGTTGCTCGAGCAGACCGATGTTGTCCCAGGCGTTCTGGATGTCTTCGGCGGTGAGGACGTTCCGCACTCCGTCATCGACGATGGTCGGAGTCGCGGCCTTCTGCGCTTCTTCGATCTGCGGCCGCAAGGTGCTCTCGATACGAGCAAGGACCGGGGCGCTGATCGCGCCGGCGATGAACTGATCCGTCGCATCATCGAGACGAGCCTGCAGCTCAGTGGTGAGCTTCTCGGCATCTACTGATCGTTCGTGCCAGCTGTCGTCGTCGGCACTCAGCGCGGCGATGCTGTCCGGGCGGCTGAGCCACGCGACCGCAGCAGCTGAGACGTATTCATCGAGCCACTCAGAGGCGATCATGACTTTCATACAGCCTCGGAAGCGGCAGGCATAGCGGCGGGCCCTCGGGCCACCGTTCTTGCTGCGATTCTTGTTGGTCGTATGTGCGAGAGCTCTTCCGCAATAGTGGCATTTCGCGATGTGCGACAGTAGCGCCTTCGGCGTAACGCCATCGTGGTGATGGATCCTGCGTGCGGGATCGAACAGGATCGTCTGCAGCCGCGCGAAATCACTCTCTGAGATCAACGGCTCCCATGCCGCGTCGCCGACCACTTTCCCGGTAGACGCGTTTGCCTGCGATCGTGGGGTTCCGCAAGATCTGCTTGATCGTGATCGCACTCCACCCGCGGCTGGTGTCTTCGTCTCTCGGTTTTTGGGGGAGTGGCTCGCCAAGGTCTTGCAGCATGTTCGCGACTTTGAAGCTGTCGCACCCGAGAGAATCTCGCGCGCCATCATCTTCACGAGCTCACCAGTGTGCGGGTCGGGCTCTTGTCTGATCAGTGCCCGAGTGTGCTCGTCGTAAATGCGGCGGTACCCGAACGGGAGCCTGCCGTGCGGGCGTCCGCGTTCAGCGTTGAGTTTCACCGTGCGGAGCTGGCGTTCGCGCATGGTGTTCGCGTCGGCTTCCGCACGGAGGAACTCGAACCCGAGCATGAACGCGTCATCTGAGCGTGAGAAATCGTAGACGCGACCGTGGGTCATGTACAGCACCCCGGCCTGCTGGCAGGCGGCGGGCGCGCTGATCCCTCTCGCCATTCTGCGGGAGCGAAGCGCGTCGCAGGATCCAGATCCAACGTGGATCCTGCGACTTCGCGCAGGATGACGGAGGTGGATCCTGCGACTTCGCGCAGGATGACGGAGGTGGATCCCGCGACTTCGCGCAGGATGACGGAGGTGGATCTTGCGGCTTCGCGCAGGATGACGGAGGTGGATCCTGCGACTTCGCGCAGGATGACGGAGGTGGATCCTGCGACTTCGCGCAGGATGACGGAGGTGGATCTTGCGACTTTGCGCAGGATGACGGAGGTGGATCCTGCGACTTCGCGCAGGATGACGGAGGCTGCAGGCCGACGCGGCGAAGGCTCGCGACGGTCTCGCGATGCTCGACCAGAGCGACTACACCCTGCTGAACGCGGAGATGACGAAGATCACCGCGATCGAGGACGAGGTCGCGGCGCTCGAGGAGCGCTGGCTGGAGCTGTCGGCGCTCCTCGAGTAGGGTCCGCCGGCGGGGCGGGCGGGTGTCGACTCGGCTGCGCCTCGCTCGACCGGCGGGCCGACGTCGGCGTCACCCCCTGAGGGTGAGACCGGCAGTGCTGCTCCGCCCGTGCGGCCGATACTGGGGCCCTGGCCGCTCCGCGGGGCGCGGTCGGAGACCCGATTCCGGCTCGACGAAGGGCAGCACCATGGCAGAGCAGCCGAACATCCTGATCATCTGGGGAGACGACATCGGACAGTCGAACCTCAGCTGCTACAGCGACGGCGTGATGGGCTATCGCACGGAGCACATCGACCGGATCGCCGAGGAGGGGGCGCGCTTCACCGACTACTACGGCGAGCAGAGCTGCACGGCGGGACGCGCGGCGTTCATCACCGGCCAGAACCCCTATCGCACCGGCCTCACGAAGGTGGGCATGCCCGGTGCCGACGTCGGCCTGCGGGCCGACGATCCCACGATCGCCACCGCGCTCAAAGACGCGGGCTACGCGACGGGGCAGTTCGGCAAGAACCACCTGGGCGATCGCGACGAGTTCCTGCCCACCGCCCACGGCTTCGACGAGTTCTTCGGCAATCTCTACCACCTGAACGCGGAGGAGGAGCCCGAGTTGCCCGACTACCCGCGCGAGGAGGACTACCCGAACTTCCGCAAGAACTTCGGCCCGCGCGGGGTGATCCGATCCTGGGCGAACGACGACGGCACGCAGCGCATCGAAGACACCGGCCCGCTCACGAAGAAGCGCATGGAGACCGTCGACGAGGAGTTCCGCGACGCGGCCATCGACTTCATGCAGCGCAAGGTCGAGGGCGACGAGCCGTTCTTCCTCTGGTTCAACTCGAGCCACATGCACTTCCGCACCCACCCGAAGCCGGAGAGCATCGGGCGCGCGGGTCGCTGGCAGTCCGAGTACCACGACACGATGCTCGACCACGACGACCTCGTGGGCGACCTGCTCGGCACGCTCGACGAGCTGGGGATCGCCGAGAACACGATCGTCGTGTACTCGACCGACAACGGCCCGCACATGAACAGCTGGCCGGACGCGGGAATGACCCCCTTCCGCAACGAGAAGAACTCGAACTGGGAGGGCGCGTACCGGGTGCCCGCCCTGGTCCGCTGGCCCGGACGCATCGAACCGGGCCAGGTGCTCGACGGCATCGTGAGCCACAGCGATTGGTTCGTGACGCTGCTCGCGGCGGCCGGGGTGCCGGACATCGCCGACCGCCTGCGCTCGGGCACGACGCTGAACGGCCAGGAGTACCACGTTCACCTCGACGGCTACAACCAGCTCGACTACCTGACGGGTGCCGCCGAGGAGAGCCCCCGGAAGCACTTCTTCTACGTCTCGGACGACGGCGATCTCACCGCGCTGAGATTCGACAACTGGAAGTTCGTGTTCCTCGAGCAGCGCGCCGTCGGCACGCTCTCCATCTGGCAGGAGCCCTACATCGAGCTGAGATTCCCCAAGCTCTTCAACCTCCGCACCGATCCCTACGAGCGGGCCGACATCACCTCGAACACCTACTGGGACTGGGTGCTCGACCACGTCTTCCTGTTCGTGCCGGCGCAGAGCTACGTCGCGAGCATGCTCGCCAGCCTCGCCGAGTTCCCGGCCCGGCAGAAGCCGGCGAGCTTCAGCATCGACCAGGTCATGGCCAAGCTGCAGGCGGGGGCCACGAGCGCATGACCCGTGTGGAGCTCGCGGGCGGCGAGTTCTGGATGGGGTCGGACGCGCACTATCCGGAGGAGGCGCCGGCCCACCGCGTGCGGGTCGGCCCCTTCGGGATCGACGCCCATCAGGTCACGAACGCCCGCTTCGCCGAGTTCGTCTCGGCGACCGGGTACGTGACGGTCGCCGAGCGCCCACTCGATCCGCAGGAGTTCCCCGGTGCTCCGGCGGAGAACCTGCTGCCGGGCTCCATGGTCTTCACCCCCACCCCCGGGCCCGTCGATCTCCGTCATCTCAGCCAGTGGTGGGAGTGGACCCCGGGGGCCTCCTGGCGGCATCCCGAGGGGCCCGCGTCCGGCATCGACGAGCGCGGCGACCACCCCGTGGTGCACGTCGCGCACGAGGACGCCGAAGCATTCTGCTCCTGGGCCGGCGCGGTGCTGCCGAGCGAGGCGGAGTGGGAGTTCGCGGCGAGGGGAGGGCTCGATCGCGCCGAGTTCACCTGGGGAGCCGAGCGGCAGCCGGACGGCCGTATCATGGCGAACACGTGGGACGGTCCCGATTTCCCGTGGCGCTCCAGCGGCGAGTCGGGGTTCGCGCGCACCGCGCCGGTCGGATCGTTCCCGGCCAACGGATTCGGTCTCTTCGACACTGCCGGCAATGTCTGGGAGTGGACCGCCGACTGGTGGTCCGGGCACCCCGCCGAGGCCGCGTCCGACTGCTGCGTGCCGGTGGACCCGCGCGGGGGCGCCGCCGAGGGCAGCCTCGATCCGCGGCAACCGCAGTTCCGGGTGCCGCGCAAGGTGATCAAGGGCGGATCCCACCTCTGCGCCGACAGCTACTGCCTGCGCTACCGGCCGGCCGCGCGGCGGCCCCAGATGATCGACACCGGTATGAGTCACGTCGGCTTCCGCTGCGCGTGGCGGACGAGCGACGAGGAGACACGATGATCCTTCCATCCTGGCGGCCGGGGGCCGCACGAGACCGGCTCGTCGCGCTGCTCGACGCGAGCGAGGAGATCCCGGAGGAGGAGCGGCTCGCGGTGTTCGACAACGACGGCACCCTGTGGTGCGAGCGCCCGCACTACGTGCAGGAGGCGTTTCTCATCGACGCGCTGGCGCGCCGGGCCGCCGAGGATCCCGCGCTGCGCGAGCGAGAGGAGTTTCGGGCGCTGCTCGATGCCGATGCGGAGGCGATCGGGCGGATCGGGATGGTGCGCATCGCGGTGGCGCTGATGGAGCTGTTCGCCGGTCAGGATCCGCGCGACTACACCTCCGAATCGCGCGCGTTCGCGGAGCGCTGGGTGCATCCGACCCTCGGTGTGCACTGCGAGGGACTGGTCTATCTGCCGATGCTCGAACTGCTCGAGGAGTTGCGCCGTCGGGGCTGGACGATCGGGATCGTGTCGGGCGGCGGCGTCGAGTTCGTGCGCGCGGTCTCTCGGAGGCTCTACGGCGTGCCGCCCGAGCTGGTGGTCGGCAGCGTGATCGAGCACGAGCTGACCGACGACGGCGAGCTGCGGCGCACGGCGAAGATCCTGGGCGCCGTGAACGAGGGGGCGACCAAGGTCATGAACCTCCAGGGGGCTCTCGGGCGCCGGCCGCGCTTCGCGGCGGGCAACTCGGGGGGCGATACCGAGATGCTCGCCTGGACCGCGGCAGGCGGCGGGCTCGCGCTCGTGCTCGAGCACGACGACGCCGAGCGGGAGTTCGCCTACGAGGGGCGCGCCGAGAGCTTCGCCCAGGCCGAGAGCCTGGGCGATACGGCGCGCCGCGAGGGGTGGGCCGTCGTCAGCATGCGCGACGACTGGGATCGGGTCTTCCCGCCCGCCGGGTGACGGCGCCGCCCGGAGGCGCCGAGACGAGCCGCGACGGCGAGGAGGCGTGCGGATAGCATGGCCGTAGCCGGTCGTGCGACCGCGCAGTATCAGAGAGGATCCAGCCGTGGCAGCAGAATCGTTCGCAGCGCAGCCCGTTCCCGCACTCGCCCCGGGCCTGTTCTCGGGGAAGACCGTGCTCGTCACCGGCGGCACCTCTGGCATCGGCCTCACCACCGCCGAGGTCTTCGCGCGACTCGGCGCGCGCGTGGTCGCGATCGGCCTCGGGGCCGATCAGACCGAGGTGGCGCCCGACGTGGAGATCGAGCTGCACGGCGTCGATGTCACGGATGACGCCGCACTGCGGGCGGTGATCGACCGGCTGGATCGGCTCGACGTGGTCGTGCCCGCCGCGGGTTTCAGCCTGGGGGAGCAGGAGCTCGAGTGGGAGCCGTTCAACCGGGTGCTGTCGGTGCAGCTCGGCGCCGTCTACCGCGTCGCCGAGCTCTCGCGCGCCAAGCTGCGCGCCGCCGGCGGTTCGCTCGTCACGATCGCCTCGATGTTCGCCTACTTCGGCGGTGGCAGCCGCGTGGCCTACTCGGCGGCGAAGGGCGGCGTCGTGCAGATGACCAAGTCGCTCGCGGAGGCCTGGGCCGGTGACGGGATCCGCGTCAACTCCGTGGCGCCCGGGTGGATCGAAACGCCGCTCGCCTCGGGCCTCGACGACGACGCGAAGGAGCGGATCCTGTCGCGCACCCCGCTCGCGAGATTCGGTGCGCCGGAGGAGGTGGCGCAGGTGATCGCCTTCCTCGCCTCCGACGCGGCCTCGTTCGTCACGGGGGCCGTGCTGCCGGTCGACGGCGGGTACCTCACGACCGCGATCTGATCTCCGGCGCCGAGGGCTCGGCGACCGCGGCCCGCATCTCCTGCCACAGGGTCTCGACGTGCTCGCGCTCGGTCTCGAGCGCACCGATCGAGATGCGCACCATCCAGCGATCCTCGATCGTCGACAGCGACACCCAGGCCCGGCCCGTCGCGTTCACCCGCTCGGCCCAGGCGCGGGTGTGCCGGTCGAGCGCCTCGCCGCTCAGCGCGCCGCCGTCGCGGCCGGTCGGCTCGTGCCGCACGCACACGGTCTGCAGGTGCACCGGCGCGAGCACGCGCCAGCCCGGCTCCGCCTCGAGCTGCGCGGTGAGCCACTGCGCGTTGTCGAGATCCCGGCGTAGGCGGGCGCGCAGCGCCTCCGCACCCTCGGCCGTGAGCATGAACCAGAGCTTGAGTGCGCGGAAGCGCCGGCCCAGCGGAATCCCCCAGTCGCGCAGGTTCGTCACGTCGTCGTCGTGCGCCGACCGCAGGTACGAGGGGTTCGTCGACATCACGCGCTCGAGATGCGCGGGATCCTTCACGTAGTACAGGGAGCAGTCGAACGCCACGCCCAGCCACTTGTGCGCGTTGACCACGAGCGAGTCCGCCAGCTCCACGCCCTCCCAGAGGTGCCGGCACTCGGGCAGGATCATGGCCGAGCCGGCCATCGCGGCGTCGACGTGGAACCAGAGCCCCTCCGCCCGTGCGATCTCGCCGATCGCGGCCAGCGGATCCATCGCGGTCGTCGTCGTGGTGCCGCAGGTGGCCACCACCGCGGCGGGGACGCGGCCGGCCGCGCGATCCGCGGCGATGGCCTCCGCGAGGGCGTCCGGACGCATGGCGAACGTCTCGTCGGTGTCGATCCAGCGAATGTGATCCGTGCCGAAGCCCGCCAGCAGGGCTGCCTTCGGCACGGAGGAGTGCGCATAGCGGGACAGGTAGGCGACGAGGGGACGGTCGAGCGCCGCCAGGCCGCCGCCGGACATCGAGAACTGCGAGGCGTGCTCGCGCGCCTCGAGCAGGGCGAGCAGCGTGGAGGTCGACGCGGTGTCCTGGATCACGCCGCGCCAGTCGCCGGAGAGCCCGAAGAGCTGCCGTACCCAGTCGGTCACCCGCAGCTCGATCTCTGAGAGGGCGGGGCTCGACTCCCAGGAGAGCCCGATGACGCCGAGGCCGGCGCTGGCGATGTCGCCCAGCACCGAGGAGAGCTCGCTGTTGGCCGGGAAGAAGTTGAAGAAGCCGGGGTGCTGCCAGAGCGACAGCCCCGGCACCACGATCTCGTCGAGGTCGGAGACGAGGGATCGCCCGGCGTCGCCGGTCTCCGGGGCGGAGGCGGGCAGTTTCGCCGCCACCTCTCCCGGTTCCACCTGCGCCAGCACGGGCAGCTTGGAGATCCCTGCGCGGTAGTCGGCGATCCAGTCGATGAGCTGATGCCCGTGGGCGCGGAACTCTTCGGGGGTCATGGGGTCCTCTCGTGCGGGCCGCGCTCGGCGGTGCGGGCCGGTGCGGGCCGGTGCGGGCCGGTGCGCCTCGGCTGCCGTTCCATGCTACGGGGCGCGGCGGAGCCGATGCGACCGGTAGCCTGGAGAGGAGCGGCCCGTTCGGGTTCGGGCCGAGGCGAGGACAGTCTCGAAAGGAGTCCCACATGGTCTATCGGGTGCAGGGCGTGGTGGTGCGCGAGAAGAACGCGCCGGCGGTGATCGAGACGATCATCGTGCCGGAGCCGGGACCGGGCGAGGTGGTGGTCGACGTGCTGAGCTGCGGCGTCTGCCACACCGACTACCACTACCAGCAGGGCGGCATCAGCGACGACTTCCCGTTCCTGCTCGGTCACGAGTCGACCGCTCGCGTGGCCGTGGTCGGCGAGGGCGTCACCGAGGTGGCGGTGGGCGACCGCGTGATCCTCAACTGGCGCGCCGTGTGCGGGCAGTGCCGCGCGTGCCGGAAGGGGCAGCCGCAGTACTGCTTCGCGACGCACAACGCGACGCAGAAGATGACGCTCGAGGACGGGACCGAGCTGTCGCCCGCGCTCGGGATCGGA
The DNA here is from genome assembly GCF_004208635.1 of Leucobacter triazinivorans. Lineage (NCBI taxonomy): Bacteria > Bacillati > Actinomycetota > Actinomycetes > Micrococcales > Microbacteriaceae > Leucobacter > Leucobacter triazinivorans. Next base: position 2,958,807 of record NZ_CP035806.1, read on the forward strand.
TCGTTCGCCGAGAAGACGCTCGTGGCCGCGGGGCAGTGCACCAAGATCGACGAGGAGTCGGACGCGGCGGCCGTGGGACTGCTCGGGTGCGGCATCATGGCCGGGATCGGCGCCGCCATCAACACGGGAGAGGTGCAGCGCGGCGAGTCCGTCGCCGTGATCGGGTGCGGCGGAGTCGGTGCGGCGGCGATCGCCGGTGCGCAGCTGGCGGGCGCCACGACGATCGTCGCGGTGGACATCGACGACGCGAAGCTCGAGCAGGCGAAGCGATTCGGCGCGACCCACACGGTGAACTCGCGGTCCGAGGACGCGGTCGAGGCGATCCGGGCGCTCACCGACGGCTTCGGCGCCGACGTGGTGATCGACGCCGTCGGTCGCCCCGAGACGTACGCGCAGGCTTTCTACGCGCGGGACCTCGCGGGACGCGTGGTGCTCGTGGGGGTGCCGACGCCGGAGATGCAGCTGCAGCTGCCGCTGCTCGACGTGTTCGGACGCGGCGGTTCCCTGAAGTCGTCGTGGTACGGCGACTGCCTGCCGAGCCGCGACTTCACGATGCTCATCGACCAGTACAAGCTGGGGCGGCTCGATCTCGACGGCTTCGTCACCGAGCGCATCGGCCTCGGCGACGTGGAGGAGGCGTTCGGCAAGATGGCCGGCGGCACCGTGCTGCGATCGGTGGTCGAGCTGTGAGCGAGGGGACGGGGCACGATGGCGCGGCGAGCGGCGTCCAGGTGATGGCGATGGGCGAGTCTGGAGCGCGCATCGAGCGGCTCGTGACGAGCGGTACGTTCTCGCTCGACGGCGGCACCTGGGAGGTGGAGAACAACGTCTGGATCGTCGGAGACGACGCCGAGGTGATCGTGATCGACCCCGCCCACGACGCGCGGGCGGTGGCCGCGGCGGTCGGAGGGCGCAGGACGCAGGCGATCCTGCTCACGCACGGGCACGACGACCACATCCGCGCGGCGCGCGAGACGGCCGATCTGCTGCGGGCCCCGCTCTTCCTCAATCCGCACGATCGTGTGCTGTGGGACGCGGTCTACGACGAGGCGCCCGACGCGCAGATCGCCGATGGCGACGAGTTCGCGATCGCCGGCGTGCAGCTCACGGCGATGCACACCCCGGGCCACTCGCCGGGATCCACCTGCTTCGTCGCGCCGGCGCTCGGCGCGGTGTTCACGGGCGACACGCTGTTCCAGGGTGGTCCGGGGGCGACCGGGCGGTCGTACAGCGACTTCCCCACCATCATCGATTCGATCCGGGATCGACTCCTGCAGCTGCCCGAGCAGACGGCGGTGTACACCGGCCACGGCGAGACCACGAGCATCGGGGCGGAGAAGCCGCACCTGCAGGAGTGGATCGACCGCGGGCACTGAGCCGCACCCGCCGGGTGAGCGGGCGCGGGGGAGTTGTCATCCTGCGCGGAGGCGCGCAGCGCCGCAGTCGCAGGATCGACCGGCGGCTGAGTTGTCATCCTGCGCGGAGGCGCGCAGCGCCGCAGTCGCAGGATCGACCGGCGGCTGAGTTGTCATCCTGCGCGGAGGCGCGCAGCGCCGCAGTCGCAGGATCCATCGGGGCGGATCGCGGTTTCGACTCGCTGCGCTCAACCGGCGGGAGCTGTGGATCCTGCGATCTGCTGCGCAGCCGCAGGATGACGGGGGTGCTCGCTCAACCTGCTGACGGGGGTGCTACTGCTCGCGCTCCAGCTGCGTCGCGATCGCGCCCAGCACGGCGTCGGGCGATCCGGCCGCGTCGTAGACGGCCACGAGCACCCGCGGCCGGCCATCGGCGGCATCGGGCGAAAGCCAGCGTTCGTAGAGGGCGGTGAGCTGCCGCAGGTCCCGGGTCACCGTGCGCGGGGCGTCTGCGACGCGCCCGCGCAACCAGTCGCGCAGCGCCGCGTTGTGCACCGCCACGAGTGACGCCGCGAGGGCGGGCGCGGCCCAGTGCGGGCTTCCCGGCTGCAGCGCGTCGTGGATGTAGCGGGCGAAGACGCGCTCGTAGCGGTGGGTGATGATGAGCTCGCGATCGCGCAGCGCCGGCGTGTGCCGCATGAGGTCGAAGCGCAACCGGGCGGCCTCGGGGTCGCGTACGAGCAGGCGCAGCACGTCGGCGGTGCCGACCACGAGCGCCTCCTCTGCGGGCAGCTCGGTTGCCGAGAGAAAGGCCTCCAGCTGCTCGAGCGCGTGATCGTGGTCGGCGAAGACGACGTCGTCTTTGCTGCCGAAGCGTCGGAAGAAGGTGCTGCGGCTCATCCCCACGGCCTCGGCGAGGTCTTCCGCCGTGGTGGCGTCGTATCCCTGCTCGGCGAGGCGGCGGATGGCGGCCGTTGAGCTGTCGGGCGCGGCCGTGGCGCGGGGCAAAGTGGTGGCCATACGCCGAAGGTAGCACAGAAGACGATTCTGACACTAGGTATCACGCGCTGGATCGTTGCGCGCAGTGTGATTCAAGGGAGATGTGTCCAGGGCGTGGTCTTGACGTGAGACCCGGTCTCAGGCATGCTCGAAGCACCGGCGCCGGTGCACGACTCGGCGCGGAGAGGAGCACCGATGTCGCACGCCAGGTCTGCAAACGCCGCCCAGGGCACCGAGGAGCCGGGGTACGAGCTGTGGGAGCCGCTCGATCCCGATGTGGCGGGGGCGTTCCGCGGCGTGTCCGCGGAGGATCTTGCCTACCGCGATCGCGCTCGCGACTTCGTGCAGAACGAGGTGCGCCCGGTCATCGCCGGGGTGTGGGACCGCGCCGAGTACCCGCTCGATCTGGCCCGTCGCCTGGGCGAGCTCGACCTGCTGCGCGACGGGATCGATGTGCCCGGGTATCCGCGCCAGAGCCTCCTGGCCGCGAGCCTCGCGATGATGGAGCTCGCGCGCGGAGACGGTTCGGTCGCGACGATCGCCGGAGTGCAGGGCGGCCTCGCCCTGCGGTCCATCGCGGTGTGCGGCTCCGAGGCTCAGCGCGAGCGCTGGCTCGAACCGCTGGCGCGCGGCGTCGAGCTGGGCGCGTTCGCGCTGACCGAGCCCACGCACGGCTCAGACTCGGTGAGCCTCGAGACCCGGGCCGAGGGCGACGGAGACGGCTACGTGCTCACCGGTCGCAAGAAGTGGATCGGCTCGGGCAGCGTCGGGCAGATCGCCGTGGTCTGGGCGCGCGGCGATGACGGGCAGGTGCAGGGCTTCCTGGTGCCGCAGGATGCGCCGGGGTACCGCGCCACCACCATCGAGGGCAAGGTCTCGCTGCGCGCCATCTGGCAGGCCGACATCGTGCTCGACGGCGTGCGGCTCCCCGCCGAGGCCCGCATGCCGGGCGCCAACAGCTTCAAGGACACGGCCCGGGTGCTGCAGGCGACCCGGCTCGGCGTGGCGTGGTCGGCACTGGGGCACGCGCTCGGGGTGTACGAGACCGCGGTCCACTACGCGAAGCAGCGGGTGCAGTTCGGGCGTCCGCTCGCGGCCTCGCAGATCGTGCAGGCTCGGCTCGCCGAGATGCTGAGCCAGCTCACCTCGCTGCAGACCCTGCTCATGCAGCTCACCCGGGCCGAGGAGGCCGGCGAGCTGACCGGGCCCGGCGCGTCCCTCGGCAAGTACACGGCGACGCGCACGGCCCGCGCGATGGCCGCGAACGCGCGCGACCTGCTCGGGGGCAACGGAATCCTGATCGAGCACCGCGTGGCGCGGCACTTCGCCGACATTGAGGCGCTGCACACCTACGAGGGAACGGAGACGGTGCAGGCGCTCATCATCGGCCGCGAGATCACGGGGCTCTCGGCCTTCGCCTGATCGGCCGCCCGACTCCTCCCGGTCCGGCCCGGCCCGGCACGGCCCCGCCCGCGGCGCCTCGGGGCGCCGCAGCGCCTCGGGGCGCCGCGGGCCTCAGGCGACGACGCGAAAGGTCGACACCTCCGGGTCGGCCGCGCCGCGCACGTGGCCCGAGGGCGACGCCGCGGTGGCGCGCAGAAACCCGATCACGTGCTCGTCGAGCACCTCGCCCGGCATGACGTTGGGCACTCCCGGAGGGTAGGCGGCGAGTGAGTCTGCGCTGACCCGGCCGATCGCCTCGGAGTGCGGTACGGTCTCGACTGCGCTGAAGAACGCCTCGTCGAGCCCGATGGCGCGCTCGCACGGCGCCGGCAGTGCGATGGGACGGTCGGGCTCGAGCTCGGCCTGCGGCAGCGACTGGAGCGCCTCCCAGACCCGATCCACGTCTGCGGGCGAGGTCGCGCCGACGAGCAGCAGCAGGGCCGCGGGCGTCGACAGCTCGCAGGAGACGCGGTGGTCGCGCAGCAGCAGGTGCTGCGCGTCGTCGCCGGTGATGCCCGCGCCCCGCGTGTCGATCGCGATCTTGAACGGATCGTGCGCGATGGCGTCGGGACGGTTCAGGATGTCGGGGGTCGCGTCGCGGAAGCGGAGATCTGCGCGCACCAGAGCCCTGATCCGCTCGGCCGAGGCGAGCGCCCGCTCGATCATGTCGGGCCGGGTCACGAGATGCCGGCGCGCCTCGTCGAGCGAGGCGAGCAGCAGGCCGCTCGTGCTGGTCGACTGGTACGAGCGAACGACCCGGTCGACGAGAGACTCCAGGCGCTCGGCCTGCGGCCCGTGCCCGAGGTGCAGCATCGCCGTCTGGGCGAGGGATCCGGCACCCTTCTGCGTGCTCGAGACGACGAGGTCGGCCCCGAGCCGCGCCGCGTTCACGGGCAGGGCCGGATGCAGACCGAAGTGCGCGCCCCAGGCCTCGTCGACGATGAGCGGCACGCCGTGCCGATGCGCGACCTCGGCGATGGCGGCGACGTCGGCCACCGCGCCGAAGTAGCTGGGGGAGACGATGTAGACCGCCGCGCTCGCCGGGTGGTCTGCGAGCGCGGCCTCGACCTGCGCGGCGGTGACGCCGTGCGACGACCCCAACCCGGTGTCGACCGAGCCGTGCACGAAGCGCGGGGTGAGGCCGACGCGGGTGATGCCGTCGATGACGCTCGAGTGCACGCTGCGCTGCACGACGGCCTCGGTTCCGAGGCCCCGCACCGCGGTCGTGGCGATGTGATTGCCGCCGGACGCCCCCGTGGTGAGGAACCAGGTGCGGCTCGCTCCCCACGCCTCGGCCGCGAGCTGCTGAGCGCGTGCGATCGGCGTGCTGCGCCCGGGGGCGACGAGGCGCCAGCTCTCCTGATCCGCGTTGCTGAAGAGCATGGGGAAGTCGAGCTGCATGGTGCCGGCGCCGATGAGGTTCGAGACGCCGGGTGCGTTCTCGGGCCGCCCCTGGTGCGCCGGAACGTGGAGGCGCTGCCAGTCGTGGGCGGCGAGGGAGCGCAGTGCGTCGGCGAACGGGGTCTCGAAGTGGCGGGCGGGCACTTCGCCCGGGGCCTGGGCAGCGGCGGGTGCGGCGGGTGCGTCGGGTGCGGCGGGTGCGGCGGGTGCGGCGGGTGCGGCGGGTGCGGCGGGTGCGGCGGGTGCGGCGGGTGCGTCTGAGGTGTGGAGCATGATCCTGAGCGTAGGGGCAGAGGCACCCCGGCGATATAGCAGGAATTCGTCTCTCGTGACATAGTCTCTATTCCATGATGAATCTGCAGCAGCTCCGGGTGCTGCTCGCGGTGCGGCAGCACGGCAGCCTCACGAGTGCCGCTCGGGTGCTGCAGTACGGCGTGCCCACCGTGACCCACCACCTGCGCGGGCTCGAAGCCCACCTGGGCGCGATGCTGGTGGAGCGCAGCCGCTCGGGCACGCGGCTGACGCCGATCGGCGACTCGTTCGCCGAGGAGGCCGAGGCGGTGCTCGCGCGTCTCGACCGCGCGGAGCAGGCGGTGGCGGATCAGCGCGACGCCGGCCTCACCACGCTGCGCGTGGGCACCTTCGCGTCGATCGGCTCGCGTCTGCTGCCCGCGGCGATCGCCGCGCTGCAGCAGCGCACCTCGGTGCGCGTCGAGGTGGTGGAGGCCGAGCCGACGGAGGTGGTGCGGCTGCTGCGCGCCGGCGAGGTGCACGCCGGGCTGATCTACGACGCCTCTGCCGAGCCGGCGTTCGAAGCGCCGGATCTCGCCCTCGAGACGCTGCTGTCTGAGCCCTACCGCGTGATGGTGGCCCGTGAGAGCGAGTGGGCGCTGAGAGACACGCTCGACTTCGCGGAGCTGGCGAGCGTCGCGTGGCTGTGCAGCCGCAGCGACGACGAGGCGTCCGACCGGGTGCTGCGCCGCGTCTGTCGTGCGATGGGGCATCCGGTGCGCGCGCTCATGCGCACGGACGACCTGTACATGATCCACGGTCTGGTCGCGGAGGGCCTGGGGTGCGCGCTCACGACCGCCGCCGCGGTCGACGCGGACTTCGACGTGGTGCTGCGGCCCACGGTGCAGGATCTCGGTGAGCGACGCGTGATGTTCGTGTCCCAGCGCAGCGGGGGCCCGCCCGTGGTGCGGTGGCTCGGGGAGACGCTGCAGCGCATCGCAAGTCAGGCGGTTCCGTCGAGACAGGCCGCGAGCAGGATCTGCACCGCCGGCTCGAGTCGCGACGCGTCGTAGCGCATCTCCGGATCGTGCAGGCCCGGAGTCGCATCGGCGCCGATCCCGAGCATGGCGGCCTGCAACTGCGGGCGTCGCAGCGTATAGAAGTGGAAGTCGTCGGAGCCCGAGGTGACGCTGCGCGGCGCGACCGCCTCGGCGCCGGCGACGGCGCGGATCGCGGTGCTGAGGCGCCGCTCGGCACGATCGCCGATCACCGCCGCCGGCACGTAGTCCTCCTCCGAGAGCCGGATCTCGACGCCGTGGCGCAGTTCGAGCGCCGCGCCGATTCGGGTGATCTCCTCGCGCAGCCTGGCCATCGCCTCGTTGCTCTGCGCCCGCAGGTCGAGGCCGAACGCGGCCGATCCCGGGATCACATTGAGGTTGTCGCCTCCGGCGCGCACCGAGGTGAGCTTGGCCGAGGAGGGGATCTGCGGGTCCACGCGCAGCGCCGCGACCATGCCCGTGAACTCGGCGACGACCTCGATGGCGTTGACGCCGAGGTGGGGCCTCGCCCCGTGGTGGTCGCGACCAGTGATCGCGCCCCGCACGAAGCAGCAGGAGCCGTGGGAGATCGCCGGCGTGAAGCGCGGCGAGGGGAGCTCGCTCCCGGGCCTGAGGTGCACGCCGAACAGCAGGTCGAGGTCGTCGGCGACGCCCAGGTTCGCTACGGCGGCGGCGCCGTTCCCCTGTTCCTCGGCAGGTTGGTAGATGGCGCGCACTCCGTGCGGCAGGCGATCGCCGAGTTCGGCCAGCCGCAGCACGGTCTCGGTGACCACGGCCATATTGGCGTCGTGGCCGCAAGAGTGCACTACGGCGGTGCCTGCTTCCGTTCGGTGCGCGAGCGCATCGAGGTCGGCGCGCAGCCCGATCTGCGGCTCCCCGGGGCCCACGTCGACCGTGAACCCCGGGAACTCGGCGAACGGTCGCGGCTTCAGGCCGGCCTGCGTGAGCAGGGCAGCGAGGTAGCCGGACGTGCGATGCTCGCTCCAGCTCGGCTCGGGGTGCGCGGCGAGGTGGTCGCGAATCCTCTCGAGCCGAGTTGGCGCGTGGACAGCGGTCGAGGTCAACTGGGCACTCCGAATGCGGCGCCGATCATCAGCGCGATCGCCGCGATCACCATCCACATCACGATGAGCTTCCAGATGAATTTGAACCACAGTTCATAGGGGATGCGCGCGACCGCGAGGTACCCCATGAGCGCCCCCGAAGTGGGGATGATCGAGTTGGTGATGGCGTCTCCGTACTGGAACGCGAGCACCGCGACCTGGCGGTCGATGCCGAGCAGGTCCGAGAGCGGCACCATGAGCGGCATGGTGGTGGCGGCCATGCCGCTGCCCGAGGGGATGAAGAAGTTGAGGATCGACTGGAAGACGAACATGCCCAGCACGGTGAACACCGGCGGCCAGTCGGAGATGCCCGAGGCGATGAAATTGATGATGGTGTCGAGCGTCTGGCCATCCTGCATCACCACGAGGATCGCGCGGGCGAAGCCGACCACGAGCGCGCCGAACACGACCGAGCGCATGCCCTCGACGAGACTGGTGAACGAGCCGTTGACGCCGAGCTTGCCCACGAGACCCGAGAGCATGCCGATGATGAAGAAGCTCGCTGCCAGTTGATCGAGGAACCACCCCCAGTTGAAGACGCCCCACATGTTGATGCCGATCCCGACCGCCAGCATGAGCAGCACGAGTGCGCGGCGACGGGTGAGCTCGGGAATCGTCTCACTCACGGCGTAGTCGGTGGAACCGACCGCGCCGACGCGGCCGTAGAGGATCGAGGTCGAGGGGTCGTTTTTGACGCGGGCGGCGTACCGCATCACGAATACGATCGCGACGGCGAGGATCGGCACGTAGACGGCGGCGCGGAACCAGAAGCCGGAGAACAGCGGAACCTCGGCGATGCCCTGCGCGACGCCCACGGTGAACGGGTTCATCATGCCCCCGATGAACCCGGCCGCGGCCCCCGTGGCGACCATCGCCGTGCCGACGATGGCGTCGTAGCCGAGCGAGAGCGCGATACCGATGCCGATCGGGACGAAGATGATGCACTCCTCGGCCATGCCCGTCGTGAAGCCGAGCACGGAGAACACGATCATGACGAGCGGAATGATGAACTTCTGGCTGCGACCGATCTTCTGCACCAGCCGGTTGATGCCCGCATCGATCGCGCCGGTGGCCCGGATGACGCCGAACGCACCACCGACGAGGAAGATGTAGAAGACGATCTGCGCCGCCTCTTGCATGCCCCGAGGAATCGCCGTGACGATGTCGAACGGAGAGATGAGGGTCTTGGCGATCGTCTGGAAGGTGTCGGGCACGACCATCAGTCGACCGTCGACGTCGGCGCGCTCGAACTCGCCCGAGGGGACGACGTAGGAGAGCACGCCCATGAGGATCACGATCGAGAGAATGATCGCGTAGGTGTGAGGGATGCGGAGCCTGCTCCTGATACCGGGCTTCGGTGAGGACTCGGCAGTGTCCGCGGCATTGACGGTCATTCGACGATCAGCTCCTTTGCTGTGACGGTGAGGCGGTCGAGGGTGTCGAAGTCGAGGGTCACTCCCAGCCCGGGCCGGTCGGTGATCTCGACGCGGGGAAGCGGGAAGCGGAGATCGCCCGGTTCGATCGCGAATGCGACCGGGCCTGAGAGTTCGGTGGAGACGATGTCCCGGTGGGCGAGGGCCAGGTGATAGCCGGCGGCCGAGGAGACGCTGGTCTCGAGCATGGATCCGATCTGCACCGAGAGGCCGCCGAGCGCCGCCTGCGTGGCAAGGCGCTGGCAGGGGAGGATCCCGCCCGACTTCATGAGCTTGAGGTTGACCATGTCGACCGACTCGTCGAGCACCAGCCGCGCGAGATCCCCCTCGGTGATGACGGCCTCATCGGCCATGATCACGGCGTCGGTGTGCGGTCGCAGCCGCCGGAAGCCCAGCAGGTCGTCTGCGGCGATGGGCTGCTCGATCCAGTCGATGTCGAAGGGCTGGATCGCGGCGATCATGCGGCGGGCAGTGGGCACATCGCGCCAGCCCTGGTTGGCGTCGACCCTGATCCCGACGCCGGGGCCCACAGCCTCGCGCACGGCGCGCACCCGTGCGATGTCATGGGAAGCGTCGGAGCCGAGCTTCATCTTGAGGTGGGTGAACCCCTCCTCCACGGCTTCTCGCGCCTGCGCCGCCAGCTCTTCGGGCGGCAGGATGCTGAGCACCTTGGCGATCATGGGTGCTTCGGGCTTGCGCCCGCCGAGCAGGGCATGGACCGGCAGCCCGGCGTGCTTTCCGAGCAGGTCGTAGCAGGCGATGTCGACGGCGGCCTTCGCGGCTCCGTTGGCGACGAGGGCGGCGCCCATGCGTTCGTGCACCAGATTGAGGTTGCGCGGGTCGGTGTCGCGAAGCGCCGGGAGCAGGTGGGTCGCGAGCGCGGCCACCACGCCGTCGACGTTCTCGCCGGTGACGTGCTCATCCGGCACCGCCTCGCCGTAGCCCACGAGACCGGTGTCGGTGCGCAGTCTGAGGATCACGCTGGGCATGACGTCGTAGCGGGCGTAGGAGACGATGAATGGCACCTTGAGCGGCACCTCGATGACCCTGATGTCGGCGCTGACGATTCTCATCGGAGATCTACCTCTTCGTAAAATAGTGTCGTTTGAATGTCGCTAATAAGTGACAGTAGATGTTCGGCGAGGTCGCTGTCAATGCCACGAGCCATGATCTGCGCGCAGCGCTGCAGAGCCTTTCGATACCTCCCGCGCCCCTCTTGCTCAGAGCTGATGCGATGCGAGCGCGCGGGCGCGAGCCTCGAACTCGGCCGCGAGAGCGTACACCGTGCGCGGCCGGCCCGCGTCGAGCGGCTGCTCCTGACCGACGACCACGACCGCCCCGGCGTCGAGCAGCTTGCGCACCGCGCGTTCTGCCGTCCTGGGGGAGGTGCGGCTCGCCGCGGCCCACTCGGACGCCGTGAACGGGAGGAAATTGCGCCCGCCGAGGAACGTCAGCAGCCTGGTCACCGAGCGGGTCTGCATCGACGCGCTCGCCGCCAGGGCGTTCAGCCACGGTTCCGTATGCCGGGCGGTCTCGACGGTGGCTGGGCCGCCCAGTGGGCCGTGCACGCGCGTCTCCTCATCGACGAGAAATGCAGCATCGCCGGGAAACGCGAGGGCTCGCCGCAGCGCCTGCATGGCCCGATCCTCGGCCTCGTAGATGTGCCGGCCGATCCCGGCGCCGAGCGAGACCGAGTCTTCGACCCCGATCTCGGATGCGGTGCGTGCGGGCGTGAGGTGCTCGGCGGCGGCTCGCACCGCGACCGGGCGCCCCGCTTCACCGCCGAGCGCGGCGGTGAGCTCGGGCAGGCGCGCATCGAGCTCGGACCGCGTCGTGTAGAAGAGATCGAGCCCGCTCTGCTGCCAGGTGGCGAGACGGTGCGGCACCGGGGTCGCGAAGCCCTCGAGGATCGCCGAGAGCCGTGCCCGACGCCCGGCAGTCGCAGACTCCTCGGCGATCCCGCGGCTGCTGGTGAGGTAGACCGCAGCCAGCAGTGAGCCCTTCAGTCGGGTCACCGAGACCCGCTGTCGAGCGGCCTGCAGCAGATCGATCTCGTGCTGTACGGCGTCGACCATGAACATCACCGGCACTCCGGCCAGCTGCAGTCGGTCATGCACTGCGTGCACGCTCGTGATCGCGAGACGGGCGCCGTCCCGTTCGCGCCTGGCGACGTGGAAGTCGACGAGCGCGTCGATATCCACGGGGCGCGAGAAGCGGGACTCGTACACCCAGCGATAGTCGAACACCTGCCCGGGTGAGAGGAGGACTCCGGTGTCGCGTTCGACGGTCGGCACGATCTCCGGATTCGGCACGTCGATCGACAGGAGCGGGATCGGTACCCGATTGCGGACCGTTGCGCTGAGCAGCGAGGCCACGAGGACGTAATCGTTGAAGCGCCCCACGAGCACCGGCGTCGCGCTGTCCAGCTCTCTGCGGCGGTGATAGTGGGCGATGATGCCGGAGAAGCACACGGCATCGTTCTCGGCGAGCGCCGCGCGGTACTGCGCCCCGGTGTCGAGCGGGTCGGTGTAGGTGTAGCAGCGCAGCTCGATCCCCGCCGGAAGCTCCTCCGTCGAGCGCAGCCGCTCGACGGAGTGCTCCGATCCGATGAACCCGATGCGAACCGTCACCCACCCAGCTTGGCACAGCCGCTGCCGATGCTCCCCGCAGGCGCGATACCGCTGCGCAGGTCCCCTCGATTCTCGGTCGCGTGAGACGTCAAACGATGTCGACGAGCAGGCCCTGGGCGCGCAGGGCCGTGCGTACCGCCTCTTGCGCCTCGACCGCAGCGATCTGGCCCGTGAGCCAGCGGCCCGAGAGGCCCTCGACGAGCGCGGTGAGGATCAGCGCGGCCGCGTCGGGGTCCGCGGCCGCGGTCGTGTGCGGCTCGCCGTCGCGGGTGGCCTCGCGCACGAGGTCTCGCACCGCACGCTGCCAGTCGGCGGTCGACCGCGCGACCGCCGCGGCGCGGTCGGCGTCGAAGACCGCTGCCGCGCGCAACTCGTTCCACGCGGTGGAGCCGGCGCGCACCTGCGGGTCGTCGCCGAACTCGGAGCACAGCAGCGCGGCGAGGCGTTCGCCGGCGAGGGGCGCCGGAGTCGTCGAGTGAGCGGCGGATCCCGCGCCCGCAGCGGTGGATCCCGCGTCCGCAGCGGGGAGTGCCGCGGCGCGCCTGGCCGCGCTCTCGTTCACGTGATCGAGCGCCGCCTGCAGCAGCCCGTCGCGATCGCCGAAGTGGTAGGGGAGCAGCCCGATCGACACCCCGGCTTCGCGCGCCACATCGCCCATGCGGAACCCCCGCAGGCCCGCGCGCGCGATCACCCGCTCGCACGCCTCGAGAATGCGATCCCTCGCGTCGTTCGCCATAGTCGCAGCTCCTTCCTCGCCGCCGGATCCGCTCGGCCGCTTGACACTCGGGCGCTCACGACTGAAACTGTTTTCAGGATACGCTCTGCGCATCGATCGGGGCAACGGCCGCGATGCGGCTGCGGGGCGTCTGGCACAGAGAGACGAGGAATCCATGGGCGACCGCACCGAAGCGTTCGAGCTGATCGAGGCGAGCATCGCAGACGTGCTCCAGGCCCTGCGCAGCGGCGAGATCACGAGCGTCTGGCTCACCGAACGCTATCTCGCCCGCATCGAGGCCTACGACCGGGGACCGGACGGGCTGCACGCCGTGGTCGTGCCGAACCCTGCAGCGCTCGACGAGGCGGCGGCCTCCGACCGGCGCTGGCGCGAGGGAACCCCCCGGCCGCTCGAGGGCGTCCCGTTCACGGTCAAGGACTCCTACATGGCGGCGGGGCTCACCGTCGCCTCCGGTTCGCCCGCGTTCGAGAAGCTGGTGGCGCAGTGGGACGCGTTCTCCGTGGCCCAACTGCGCGAGGCGGGAGCGGTGCTGCTGGGCAAGACCAACATGCCCCCCATGGCCGACGGCGGCATGCAGCGCGGTGTCTACGGCCGCGCCGAGAGCCCGTACAACCGCGACTACCTCGCCGCCGCCTACGCGTCGGGCTCGTCGAACGGCTCGGGCGTCTCGACCGCCGCCAACCTCGCCGTGTTCGGCATGGGCGAGGAGACCGTGTCCTCCGGCCGCAGCCCGGCGTCCAACAACGGGCTCTGCGCCTACACCCCGAGCTGGGGGATCCTGAGCATCCGCGGCAATTGGCCGCTGTTCCCGGCGCGCGACGTCGTCGTGCCGCACACCCGCTCCATGCCCGACATGCTGCGCCTGCTCGACGTGCTGGTGCAGGACGACCCGATCACCCGGGGCGACTTCTGGCGCAACCAGCACGCGGTGGCGCTGCCGCGACCCAGCGAGCACCGTCCCGCCTCCTATCTCGAACTGCTGGAGCCCGCGGAGCATCCCGAGCCGCTGCGCGGCAAGCGCTTCGCCGTGCCGCGCATGTACCTCGGCGAAGATCCCGAGTTTCCGATCGCGGTGCGGCCGTCGGTGCTCGCCCTCTGGACGCAGGCTAAGGCGCGGTTGGAGCGCCTGGGCGCCGAGGTCGTGGTGACCGGGTTCCCGCTCATCGAGCAGTACGAGGGGGATCGGCCCGGCCAGGAGAACGTCGGGGCGCTGGGTGTGCTGCCCGACGGGTGGATGGACACCGAGTTCACCGACTTCCTCGCCTTCGGCTGGGACGACTTCCTCAAGGCCAACGGAGATCCCGCCATTCCCGAGCTCGCGGTCGTCGATCCCGACACGATCTTCCCGCAGCCCCCGGGCACGCTGCCGGACCGCTACGAAGAGGTGGAGGACTACGCCAACCGCTACCGTGCGACGGTGGCGTACGCGCGGGCGGGCATTCCGGATCCGCGCGAGCGCGACGACTTCGCCGACGGCCTGCGCGCCCTCGTACAGCTGCGCGAGCGCCTCTTCGAGAGCTGGCTCGCCGAGAACGGCTTCGACGGCGTGGTGTTCCCGGCGAACGCCGACGTGGGGCGGGAGGACGCAGAGCGGGATCCGGATGCGGCCGACCACGCCTGGTCGAACGGCGTCTTCTTCTCGAACGGCAACTACGCGCTGCGCCATCTCGGAATCCCGACGGTCACCGTGGCCATGGGAGTCATGGACGACATCGGCATGCCCGTCGGGCTGACATTTGCGGGTGCCGCGTACTCGGATCCGCGGCTGCTCGGCTACGCGGCGGCCTTCGAGGCGGGCGAGTCGGGCACCCTGCGCCGTCCGCCGGCCTCCGCTCCGGCGCTGCCGCAGGACCGCGTCCCCGCCGGTTGAACGAGCGGACCGAGTCGAAACCCAGCTCAATCGGTGCGCGGCAGCTCGATCGGCCCCGTGATCGGTTCGAACCGGTCGACGCTCAGGGCGAGGCGCCGCAGCAGTACAGCGAGACGGTCCCGCTCCGAGCGGGGCAGTCCGCCGAGCAGCCGCTCCTCGGCGTCGCTCAGACGGGTCATCGCCGCGTCGACGAGCGTGAGTCCCAGCTGAGTCATCTCGACGAGCACCCCGCGGCCGTCATTGGGGTCGGTGAGCCGGCGCACGAGCCCCCGTTCGACCATGCGGTCGATCCGGTTGGTCATCGTGCCGCTCGAGACCATGGTCTGGTGCACGAGCACTTTGGGGCTCTGGGTGAAGGGCTCTCCGCTGCGCCGCAGCACGGCGAGCACGTCGAACTCCCACGAGGTGAGGCCGGAACGCTCGAAGGCGTGCGCCCGTGCGCGATCCACGTGCTTGGCGATGCGCCACAGCCTCGAGAACACGGTGAGCGGAGCCAGGTCGAGATCGGGGCGCTCCCTGCCCCATGCGGCGATGATCCGATCGACCTCGTCCTCGTATTTCATTCCACCATTATCGAGCCTCGGACGGCCCACGTGCGAGCGCGCTCCCGCGGGCACGCGCGACAGGCCTCGATCTGGCAGAATTGTACGGTGCCGAACGGCGCGATCCGCCTTGGTGTAATGGCAGCACGACAGCCTTTGGAGCTGTGAGGTCTAGGTTCGAGTCCTAGGGGCGGAGCGAGCATCGGTGAAGCGAAGCTTCACCGACTCGCTCCGAAAACGGCGCTCACCAGCGCCGAGAATTGAGGGAAGCGCAGCTTCTCCGTGTGTCGGGAGCGGTCACCCCGCCCCGCGTACGAAAGGAAGAACCATCATGCCAGAACGCTCCCTAGCCGTCATCATCCTCGCGGCGGGTCAAGGCACTCGCATGAAGTCGTCCCTGCCGAAGGTGCTGCACCGCATCGGCGGCCGCTCCCTGATCGCGCACGTGCTCGACACCGCGGCCGGGCTCTCGCCCGAGCAGGTGCTCGCGGTCGTGCGGCACGAGCGGGAGCGCGTGGCCGAGGCTATCGTCGACCACGCGCCGGACACGGTGATCGTGGATCAGGACGCGGTGCCGGGCACGGGACGCGCTGTGGAGCAGGCGCTGGCCGCGCTGCCGCAGCACTTCGACGGATCGGTGGTCGTGCTCTCGGGTGATGTGCCGCTGATCGACGCGGGCACGCTCGACCGACTGGTGCGCGGGCACCTCGAGGGCGGGCGGGCGATGACGATGCTCTCCGCCATCGCAGAGAATCCCACGGGCCTCGGCCGCATCCTCCGCGACAGCGGCGGCTCGGTGACGGGCATCGTCGAGGAGAAGGACGCCGATGAGGCGCAGCGTCGCATCACGGAGATCAACGGGGGCGTCTACGTGTTCGCGCGGCGCGCGATCGAGGCGGCGCTCGCGGAGATCGATACGAACAACGCGCAGGGCGAGAAGTACCTCACGGATGCGGCGGCGCGGATCCTCGCGAGCGGCGGCGGGGTCGAAGCCGTCGCGACCGATGACCCGTGGCTCGTCGCGGGCGTCAACGATCGCGCGCAGCTCGCCGAGGCCGGGCGCGAGATGAACGCCCGCACGGTGCGCGCGCACCAGCGCGCGGGCGTCACGATCCAGGATCCCGCCACGACCTGGATCGACGCCGACGTCTCGATCGAGCCAGACGTCGAGATCCTCCCGGGCACGTTCCTGCAGGGGGCGACCTCGATCGCGAGCGGCGCGGTGATCGGGCCCGACACCACCCTCGTCGATTGCGAGGTGGGAGAGGGCGCTCGGATCCGCCGCAGCGAGGCGACGCTCGCCGTCTTCTCTCCCGGCGTCGAGGTGGGGCCGTTCGCCTTCATCCGTCCCGGCACCGAGCTGGGCGCAGGCGGCAAGATCGGGGCGTTCGTGGAGACCAAGAACGCCAAGATCGGCGACGGGAGCAAGGTGCCGCACCTCAGCTACGTCGGCGACGCGACGATCGGCGACGGGAGCAACGTCGGGGCGGGCACGATCTTCGCCAACTACGACGGCGTGCGCAAGCATCAGACGCAGGTCGGCGACGCAGTGCGGATCGGTTCGAAGAATGTGCTCATCGCGCCGGTTACTATTGAAGACGGCACGTACACGGCGGCCGGAACCGTCGTGCGGAAGGACGTCCCCTCAGGGGCGCTGGCGCTCAATGTGGCGCCGCAGCGCAACATCGAGGGGTGGGTCGCCGAGCATCGGCCCGGCACCAGCACCGCGGAAGCGGCGGAACGATCGAGAACTGCGAAGGACGGCGGGAAGTAGTACATGAGCAAGATCGAGATGGCGGGGCAGAAGAAACTCGTCCTCATCACCGGCCGGGCGTATCCTGAGCTGGCCGAGCAGGTCGCCGCCGAGCTCGGCGCCGAACTCGTTCCTACCGATGCGCGCACGTTCGCCAACGGCGAGCTCTACGCCCGCTTCGACGAGAGCGTGCGCGGCTCGGACGCGTTCGTGATCCAGTCGCACACCAATCCCATCAACGAGTGGCTCATGGAGCAGCTCATCATGGTGGATGCGCTGAAGCGCGCTTCGGCCAAGCGCATCACGGTCGTCGCGCCCTTCTACCCCTACTCCCGACAGGACAAGAAGGGCAGGGGCCGCGAGCCCATCTCGGCCCGCCTCGTCGCCGATCTGTTCAAGGCGGCGGGCGCCGACCGCATCATGTCGATCGATCTGCACGCGCCGCAGATCCAGGGCTTCTTCGACGGTCCCGTCGATCACCTCTTCGCCATGCCCGTGCTGCTCGACCACTTCAAGAAGACCATCGACCGCGATGACCTGACCGTCGTCTCGCCCGACATGGGTCGCGTGCGCGTCGCCGACGTGTGGAGCGACCGGCTCGACGCCCCGCTCGCGATCATTCACAAGCGGCGTGATCCGCTCGTGCCGAATCAGGTCTCGGTGCACGAGATCGTCGGCGAGGTGAAGGATCGCTGGTGCGTGGTGGTCGACGACATGATCGACACGGGCGGCACGATCGCAAAGGCGGCCGAGGCGCTCAAGGCCAATGGTGCCAAGGGCGTCACCATCGCGTGCACGCACGCCATTTTCTCGGGTCGCGCGACCGAGCATCTGTCGCAGGAGTTCATCGACCAGGTCGTGGTCACCGACACGCTGCCGGTGGGCCCCGAGAAGCGCTTCGACAAGCTCACGGTGCTGCCGATTGCGCCGCTGCTGGCGAAGGCGATCCACGAGGTCTTCGAGGACGGCTCGGTTACCTCGATGTTCGAGGGCGCGGCCTGAAAGCGGGACGAGGCGCAGTCCAGGTAGGAGATCGCGATTCAGGAGGACGATTCACCGGCGGAACGTCCTCCTGAATCGCGATCTCCTATTTGGATCGCGGTATTCGAGACCCGCGCGAGTTCAGGCCACCCGCGCGCCCGCGCGCCAGACTGCGGCGGTGAGCGGCATGCCCGGGCGGTAGGCGAGGTGCGTCACCGAGGGCGCCTCGAGCACCTGCAGGTCGGCGCGGGCGCCGGGCCGGATCGCCCCGACGGCGGGCTGCATCTGGCCGAGGGGATCCCGCCAGCCGTGCTCGTGCATGCCGAGCGCGATCGCGCCGCCGAGCGTCGCCGCCCGCACCGCCTCCTGCACGGAGAGGCCCATCTGCAGCACGGCGGTCGCCACGCAGAAGCCCATCGAGCTGGTGTACGACGTTCCGGGGTTGCAGTTGGAGGCGATCGCCAGCACCGCGCCTGCGTCGATGAGCCGGCGCGCCGGGGCGAGGGGCATGCGGGTCGAGAGGTCGCAGGCGGGGAGCACGGTCGCCACGGTGCCGCGAGCGCCGTCGCTCCAGGATCCGGCCAGTGCCTCCACGTCGGCGTCGTCCAGGAAGCCGAGATGGTCGACGCTCAGCGAGCGGTGCTGCACCGCGAGGCGGACGCCGGGACCGTGGCCGAGCTGGTTGCCGTGCACACGAGTGGCAAGCCCCCTCGCGGCCGCGGCCTCGAGCACGCGAGCCGAGGCGCTCTCGTCGAAGGCTCCCGCCTCGCAGAACACGTCGACCGCGCTGACGATCGGCGCGACCGCGTCGAGCATCGGCCCGGTCACGAGGTCGAGATAGGCCCGCGGATCCTGCCCGCCCGGAACCACATGCGCCCCCAGGAATGTCACGGCGTCGGCCTGCTCGGCCGCGATCCGCGCGCTGCGCACCTCGTCGTCGACCGTGAGACCGTAGCCGGTCTTCGTCTCCAGCGTGGTCGTGCCGCCCCGGCGGGCCTCGGCGACGAGCCGCGCGAGGTTTTCGGCGAGTGCAGCGTCGGTGGCCGCCCGGGTCGCCTCGACGGTCACGTTGATGCCGCCCGCGGCATACGCCTCGCCGGCCATGCGCGCCTCGAACTCCGCCGTGCGGTCGCCGGCGAAGACCATGTGGGTGTGCGAGTCCACCCAGCCGGGTAGCACTGCGCGCCCCGCCGCGTCGAATCGCTCGTCGGCGGGAGGAGCGGCGGCGGCCGCACCGACCCACGCGATCCGGCCGTCATCGATCACCACGGCGGCTTCGCGCAGGCGACCTCCGACGCCCTCACCGAGCGACGCGTCGTTCGTCGTGAGCTCGCCGATGCCGTCGATCAGTAATGCAGTCACAGTTCTACTTTCGCACCAAGGAGAGGGGCGCGGTGGCGGATTTCCGATTCTGGCGCTTTTGCGGCTGAACGATGTGCGATATTGCACATCGAGAAGACGCAATGTCGTGCTGGAATCGGGAATCCGCCACCGCGAACCGGGGTCACCAGGCGGTGTCGGTGTTGCGGATGGTGGGTGTCATGGGAACCCGCACGCCGCGCTCGCCGGCGACGTCGACCGCGCGCTGGTAGCCGGCGTCGACGTGCCGGATCACGCCCATTCCCGGGTCGTTGGTCAGCAGGCGCTCGAGCTTCTCGGCTGCGAGCGGCGTGCCATCGGCGACCGAGACCTGGCCGGTGTGGACGGAGCGGCCGATGCCGACGCCGCCGCCGTGGTGGATGGACACCCAGGTCGCACCCGAGGCGGTCGCGGTGAGCGCGTTGAGCAGCGGCCAGTCGGCGATCGCGTCGGAGCCGTCGGCCATGGCCTCGGTCTCGCGGTACGGCGAGGCGACCGACCCCGAGTCGAGGTGGTCGCGGCCGATCACGATCGGCGCCGAGACCTTGCCCTCGGCCACGAGCCGGTTGAAGAGCAGGCCGGCCTGGTGCCGCTCGCCGTAGCCGAGCCAGCAGATGCGGGCCGGGAGGCCCTCGAACTCGACGCGCTCGGCGGCGGCGTCGAGCCACTTGTGCAGGTGCGTGTTCTCCGGGAAGAGCTCCTTGAGCGCCTCGTCGGTCACACGGATGTCTTCGGGGTCTCCCGAGAGCGCGGCCCAGCGGAACGGCCCGAGGCCCTCGCAGAACAGCGGGCGGATGTAGGCCGGCACGAAGCCGGGGAATTCGAAGGCCCGGTCGTAGCCGCCCGTGCGGGCCTCGTCGCGGATCGAGTTGCCGTAGTCGAAGACCTCGGCGCCCGCATCCTGGAACTCGACCATGGCCTTCACGTGCGCGGCCATCGCGGCCTGCGCGTCCCTGGTGAACTGCTCGGGATCCGCCTCGGCGCGCTCCAGTCGCTCCTCGACCCGGTAGCCGATGGGCAGGTACGACAGCGGATCGTGGGCCGACGTCTGGTCGGTCACGAGGTCGATCGTGATCTCGCCCGCACGGTGGCGGCGCAGGATCTCGGGGAACACCTCGGCGGCATTGCCCACGAGGCCCACCGACCAGCCGCGCTGCTCGTCCTTCGCCTGCTGCACTTTGGCGAGCGCCTCGTCGAGGTCGGTGACGACCTCGTCGAGGTAGCGCTTGCCCGCGCGGCGGTCGAGGCGGGTCTTGTCGACGTCGACGATGAGGCAGGCGCCGTCGTTCAGCGTCACCGCGAGGGGCTGGGCGCCGCCCATGCCGCCGCAGCCGCCGGTGAGCGTGATGGTGCCGGCGAGGGAGCCCTTGCCCGCGACAGTCTCGATGCGATTCTGGCCCTGCAGCTTGCGGCCCGCCGCGGCGAAGGTCTCATAGGTGCCCTGCAGGATGCCCTGGGTGCCGATGTAGATCCACGATCCCGCGGTCATCTGGCCGTACATGAGCAGCCCCTCGGCCTCGAGCTTGCGGAACTCGGGCCAGTTGGCCCAGTCGCCCACGAGGTTCGAATTGGCGATGAGCACGCGGGGTGCCCACTTGTTGGTGCGGAACACGCCGACCGGCTTGCCCGACTGCACGAGCAGGGTCTCGTCCTCCTCCAGATCGCGCAGCGTGTCCGCGATGGCGTCGTAGGCCTCCCAGCTGCGGGCAGCGCGGCCGGTGCCGCCGTAGACGACGAGATCGTCGGGCCGCTCGGCGACCTCGGGGTCGAGATTGTTCATGAGCATGCGCAGCGGTGCCTCGGTCTGCCAGCTCTTCGCCGAGAGCTCGGTGCCGCGGGGAGCGCGGACGGGGCGGGCGCCGGGGAGCGTCATGGTGGGGTCCTTTCGATCGTGTGCGGCGGCGATGCCGCGATGGATCCATCCCACCGCGTCTCGGTGCTCGGGGCAATGAACTCCTCGGCTCGCATGTCCGGGATCCCGGACGCGGACCGCCGCCGACGCCGAGCGAGTGGACGTGGCGCCGATCGGGGAAGCGGAGCGTGTCGCCGATTGGGCGAGCTGACGCTGCAGACCCAGACCGATCCACTACACCGGCACGGTGCCCTCCAGTCCGACCGCCGCTGGTTCCGCAACCCGGTGGCTGAACGGGACCCTGTGCAGGCATATTGCGCGAATGCGCTCCACGATGCTCTCCTTGAGGATTCCGAGTTCGGGTATCGGTTCCTCGCTGATGAAGCGAAGAGCCTCGGTGAACCGATGTGTGACCGGACTGCGTGGCTGCTCTGCCGTGATCCGCGCTGGCGGTGACGCGTTGAATAGCGCCGTGCTTCGCCGTGGTGACGTGGATCGAGCGCACCTATCATCGACGTCGCAGACAGGCCCGATTGGGGCGGTTGACGCCAATCGAATACGAGACCATCATCAACAACCAGGTCGCACTCGCTGCCTGACCAAACGGTCACCCTGACTGCGACACTACTGAGAATAGGCTGCCCAGTGCCGTCAACTCCCTCGCATGCAGATTCTGGAGCGGATACATAGCCGCACTGTACCAAATCTCCGGTATCCGCATACCTAAACTCTCCTGAAGCATACTGAGTGCGATTCGTGTGAGGTTAGATTTTCTCCACAGCCGGGGCTCAAATTGAGAAGGCCATCTACAGGCCTTCCACGCAAACCCGGGTAATTACGCACCATTCTCAAAGAGGTCGGCAATGAGTGTCTCAAGGATGAGGCCTACGTTTCCAGTTACCATCTCCGGATCATGTACCCGGCGCCAGGGCAGTTGGCGACGAAGAGCCGGTTCGGGCTGAGCGGGCACAGAGATGAGTTCATTCATGAGAACTTGGCTTTCTGAACATGCAGAACCATGTCTTCGTTCGCGCCGGTACACACGATTTGCCGCTGGCTTGAGAACTCGAACCGCTCTGCCGTCAACTCGTGCCAGAAATGCCGCTGCCCCTGGGTACGGGAAGGACTAGTGCAGTTCGGTTGAACCTCTCGACAAGGGAGTGGCTGTCACAACTGGCTCCTTCAGTGCGCTGTGGCTCATTGTTTCAGCGTGGAGCTTGTATACGCAGTTTGGCCGACGATAGGAGAACTTTATGCACGGCTCGCAAATACCTCAAGAAGCACCTGGGGTCTTGTGTCAGAGCAAGATCAAAAAGGTTACAAAATGGCTGCCCCTGGGTCTCGTGTCTCTAGTGCTTGTATCGCTTATTCCGATACCGATCACCGTTCATTCCAGCTCATCCTGCACTCTTCAGCGACCTTCCGCATGTGTCGAGAAGCAATTCGTGCAGTGGACTCCCGTCTATAGATTCTTCGTTCGCTAACGAATCCCACCCCGCAGGAAAGGAACCCCGAAGGAAATGAAGAAGCTCATACCGCCAGTAGCTCTCGCGGCACTCGTCGTCCTCCCTGCGTCTCCGGCGCAAGCGCTTGATGATGAAACCATCCACTTGGAAGAACTTGCTACGGTGCACGTGGCTGAAGAAGAAACAACGTTTCTGATTCTTCCGGATGGTAGAGAGTTTGCTTTGCCGCCTCCTGGGTTCGAAGTAGCCGCAGAAGCCCTAACCACAGAAGGGTCTCCTGAAGTTCTTCCAGTGCTGATCGTCACCGATGAAGATGGGGCTGCCGCAATTCGGATCGGCGACGAGGCCGTAGGAAGTGAAGCAGGTCTCGAGCGCTTAGCTGAGATTGAATCGCTGCTTGAAGAGGAGGAACGGTCATTGCAGGTCCCTCATGGCGCCTCCGGGATCGCTCCTCTTGCTTCACCCATCAAATGCAGCTCATGGGACTCGGTGTTGCTCGGGCATGATTGGGCCAGCCGAAACGTCGAGTGGCAATACAATCCGGCAAACCAAAAAGGCACTGATGCGGCGGCAACTCTTCAACGAGCTGCCAATCGCTGGAAAGGAACGCTTTCGGATGGCTGCGGGTTTACGGCTTCCTCAAAACTGAGAACGAGTTATGCAGGAACCACTACCCGTGCTCCGCTAAATAATAGCTCTGGCGGTTGTGGAGCTTGGAGTGCTGCGCTCAACACGAAGGGCTGGGGCTCGTTGCCTACCGACACGCTCGCCAACGCCTGCACGTACACAGTGGGTGCTTACCCGTACCGTTCGGACCACAAATACAACACCAGATATGCCTGGAATACTGGAAGTAGCACGTCCTGCTCAGGGAGCAAATACGATTTGCAGGGGGTGGCAACCCACGAGTTCGGTCACACCTACGGGCTCGGACACTCCAGCCAGTCGAACAACCAGGTGATGAAGCCCTCGGCCAACGCGTGCGAGTCCGCTATGCGCACACTCGGCAGAGGGGACATTCGAGGGATGAGCTACCTCTACGGCTAGTTGCCCCACACCGTCGAAAAGCCGATGCTGGTAGGGAGAACGGTGTCTTCTGCCCGCATCGGCTTGAGAACTCGAATAGCGTCACCGGTGATTGCAGCACTGTCGAGGCGCACGCCGAGAGGAGGGCTTCTCGGGCTGATCCGCCAGATCAGGCCAGAAGCTTCTCCTCTCGGCGCAGGGGGGGGCGGCGTCGCTGCGCCGCCGGCCCGCGGAAGGGGCCTCTCGCGCCTACTGCTCCACCACGTCGACCATCTCGGTGCCGTAGGCGCCGGGCTCGGTGCCGTGACCGATCTGCCGGTAGATCTCCGGCTTTCTGGCGCGCAGCACGAGCGCCCAGATGATGCCGACGATGGCGGCCACGAAGATCATGCCGGGCAGGATGAAGGTGGTGGCGTTGGGCTCGTCCTGATCCAGCATCAGCTGGAAGTTGCTCAGGATCATGATGAACACCCACAGCAGCGCGAGACCGGAGACGACCGGTGCGATCACGGTCGTCCAGACGCTGAGCCCGCGGTTGTTGCGCCGGAAGAAGCAGATCACGGCGACTGCGATGACGGCCATGAGCAGCACGAGCGCCGCAGCGCCGGTGTTCGTCAGCCAGGTGAACATGGTGAGCACCGGGTAGAGGAACGCCATGTCGCCGAACATCGACTCGGCCGCGCCGAAGGCGTCACCGGTCAGCGCGAAGCCGGCCACGACGACCACGGCGATCACGGTCTGGGCGACGGAGCCCGCCCAGGGCGCCCCGGACCGGCTCGTGCGGCTGAACCACGTCGGCAGCACGCCCTCGCGGCCGAGCGAGAAGAAGTAGCGGGCGACGGCGTTGTGGAAGGCCTGCAGCGCGGCGAAGAGGCTCGTGAGGAACAGGAGGGTCATGATGTCCGAGAAGATCACACCCACCTGATCGGTCATGAACACGAACATCAGGTCGGGGCCGAACGTCTGCGACTGCTCGACGACCTGCGAGGGGCCGATGCCCACCGAGAACGCCCAGGCGCTGAAGGCGTAGAAGACGCCGATGATGGCGACCGCCGCGTAGGTGGCGCGGGGCACCGTGCGCTTCGGATCCTTCGCCTCCTCGCCGTAGATCGCGGCACCCTCGAAGCCCATGAAGGCGGCCACGCCGAAGACGAGGATGATGCCGAGTGCCGGCCCGAAGAGCGCGGCCGGATTGAGCGCCGCTGCGGTCACGCCCTCCGGGGCATGACCGAGCGCGACGATGTCGAAGACGATGACGACGAGGAACTCGAGCGCCACGAGCACGCCCAGCACCTTCGCCGAGAGATCGACGCGGTTCACGCCGAGCACGCCGACGACGACGATGCAGAGGAGGATCCAGACCCACCAGGGCGAGGCGAAGCCGAACTTGGTCTCGAGGAAGATGGAGAGCTGGAAGCCGAACAGGCCGTAGATGCCGATCTGCATCGCGTTGTAGGCGACGAGCGCGACGAGCGAGGCTCCCACGCCGAGCGGCCGGCCGATACCCTGGGCGATGTACGCGTAGAAGGCGCCGGCGTTCGTGATGTAGCGGCTCATGGCGGTGTAGCCCACCGCGAAGACCGCGAGGATCACCGCGATGAGCAGGAAGCCGAGCGGCACACCGAGCGATTCGGTGACGGCGAACGATGTGGTGACACCGCCGGCGACCACCGTCAGGGGGGCCGAGGCCGCGATGATCATGAAGGTGATCGCGGGGACTCCGAGCGTCCGGCGGCTGAGCCCCGGATCGTGTTGCGCCGTTTCCGGCGTCGCGTGGGCACTCATGCTGTGACTTCCTCTCGTGGCTGCGCTGCGCACCTGCTTCGGCGCTGAAGGCTCTACGCGTCCGAGTCTAAGTACGGGCCCGGAAACGGCGAAGGGCAGGACTGTGCACAGCGCGCACGGCCCATGAGGATCGGCGCACGGCTATCCAAATGGACAGTCTGTGGAGCGGTTCGCCGGGGAGGGTCCGCCACCGTCATTCTGCGCGCAGTCGCAGAATCTGCGCTTGTGGATCCTGCGACTACGTTCGCTACGCTCACTCCGCGCAGGATGACGGAGGAGGCGGGGGTGCGCTCACTCCGCGCAGGATGACGGAGGAGGCGGGGGTGCGCTCTCGTCGCGCAGGATGACGGAGGAGGCGGGGGTGCGCTCACTCCGCGCAGGATGACGGAGGATGCGGGGGTGCGCTCTCGTCGCGCAGGATGACGGAGGAGGCGGGAGGAGGTGCTGGGGGCGCGGCGGGAGGGTCACGCGGCGTCGAACGCCGCGCGCACCTCCTCGTGCGGCAGCGCGAAGCTCGTGTGCCCGTCGCGGCCGGTCATGTCCCGCGCGGCGATGAGCGCGTTGCAGACCGCCTCCTCGGTGGCCTGCACGACCGCCTCGAAGAAGGGGTCGATGCCGCCCCAGGCCACGTGCGAGAGCTGCTCGACGGCGATGCCGTCGCCGGCCATCCGCGAACCGAGCGCCCCCTCGTTCGCGGTTGAGAAAGCGAGGAAGATGTCGCCCGAGAAGTGGCTGCCGGTGGTTCCGGTGCGGGCGAGGCCGAGCGGCACGCGGCGCGCGAGCGCACGGCACTGGTCCGGCAGCAGGGGCGCGTCGGTGGCCACGACCACGATCACGCTGCCCGCGCCGGGGGCGGCCACGGCGCCGGCTCCTGCCTCGCGCGCGAACCAGCCGCTGGTCTCCATGGGGTTCGGGGCCTGCGACGCGGGGCCGAGCGGGCGCCCCGCGATCCTGAGCTCCTTGCGCGAGCCGAAGTTCGCCTGCAGCAGCACCCCCACGGTCCAGCGCTCGTCGCCCGAGCGCACGATCCGCGATGCCGTGCCGGTGCCGCCCTTGAACCCGTAGCAGTTCATGCCGGTGCCGCCGCCGACGTTGCCCTCGGCGACCGGGCCGCTCGCTGCCGCGTCGAGGGCCGCGACGGCGTGCTCCGGGCGCACGGTGTCGGCGTTGATGGAGTTGAGGTAGCCGTCCCAGGTCTCGCCGACGACGGGGAGCATCCATGAGGCAGCCGATGCCGGGTGGTGCTGCGCCATCCAGCGATCGACGCCGCGGTGCACGGCGCCGACGGCGTGGGAGTTCGTGATCGCGATGGGGGCCTGCAGCTGGCCCGACTCCTCGATCCAGCTACGGCCCGTGAGTTCGCCGTTGCCGTTGAGCACCGCGACGCCGGCGGCGCACGGCCCGCCGGCTGCGGCGCGGCCGCGGGGCAGGATCGCGGTGACGCCCGTGCGGGCGACCGCGGGCTGATCCTCGAGGATCGTGACGAGCCCCACTTCGAGGCCGGGCACGTCGGTGATGGCGTTCCAGCGGCCCGGTTCGCCGTCGCTGGGGACGCCGAGGTCGCGCGCGCGGGGGGCTCCCGGGTCGGCGCCGCCGCCGGCGCCGGTGCCGGCCTCAGGGGCGGGGTCGGATGCCATCGATCCATCCTCGATCTTGAACATTGTTTAATCCTTTCGTCTGTGATTACATTACAGGCGATAACGAAATGCAGGAAGAACTTGATCATTGTTCAGCAAGCGCAGTGATCTCGGAGTCAGACAAGGGAGTCCGCATGTCCACCGCACCCACCCCATCGTCGCACCGCGGAAGCGGGCAGCTCGCCCGAGGTCGCCTCGGCACCTGGGACATCGTGTTCTTCGTGGTCTCGGCCGCAGCGCCCCTCACGGTGATCCTGAGCGGTGCCGTCACGACCTTCCGGCTGGGCGGTATCGGCGCACCCGGCGCCATCCTGTTCTGCGCCGTG
This sequence comes from Leucobacter triazinivorans, assembly GCF_004208635.1. Lineage (NCBI taxonomy): Bacteria > Bacillati > Actinomycetota > Actinomycetes > Micrococcales > Microbacteriaceae > Leucobacter > Leucobacter triazinivorans. Next base: position 2,985,793 of record NZ_CP035806.1, read on the forward strand.
GTGCTCGTCCTCTTCGCGCTCGGCTTCACCGCGATGTCGAAGAGCGTGCGCAACGCGGGAGCCTTCTACGCCTACGTGTCACGAGGGATCGGCAAGCCGTTCGGTCTCGGGGTCTCCTCGGCCACGGTCTTCGCCTACATCTCACTCGTCATCTCCTTCTACGGGTTCATCGGCTTCTTCGCGCAGTTCACCTTCGCCGAGCTCTTCGGTCTCGACCTGCCCTGGGGTGTCTGGTCGCTCATCGCCGTCGGGCTCGTCGCGTTCCTCGGCTACCGCAAGGTCGACGTCGGCGCGAAGGTGCTCGGCGTGCTGCTGACCCTCGAGGTCGCGATCCTGCTGGTCTTCGCGATCGCCGCGCTCGCCGACGGCGGCCCCGAGCCGTGGAGCCTCGTCTCCTTCGACCCGCAGAACGTGTTCTTCGCGCCGGCCGCGGGAACGCTCTTCATCGTGGGCTTCGGCGCTTATCTGGGTTTCGAGAGCACGGCGATCTACGCCGAGGAGGCGAAGCGCCCCGAGCGCACGATCCCGCGCGCCACGATCATCGCCATCGCGTTCCTGGGCCTGTTCTACGCGTTCACCTTCTGGGTGCTGACCGTCGCGTTCGGGGTGGACGGCGTGCTCGAGATGGCGCGCAGCGACGCGTTCGAGACCATGGTGATCACGGGCACGGAGAATCTCGCCGGCGCCTGGGCCGCCTTCGCCATGAAGGCGCTGATCGTCACCAGCTTCTTCGCGTGCGTGCTCGCCTTCCACAACGCCTGCACCCGCTACCTGTTCTCGCTCGGACGCGAGGGGCTGCTCCCTCGAGCGCTCGGCCGCACCAGCGCGCGCAGCCAGTCGCCGGCGGTCGCGAGCCTGACGCTCAGCGCGTGCTGCGCGATCGGCGTGCTCATCGCGATCCTCGTGAACGCCGACCCCTTCCTCGGCCTGGCCCTCTGGACCTACGCGACGGGCGTGCAGGGTCTCGTCTTCGCGCAGGCCTTCACCGCCATCGCGGTCGTCTGGTACTTCGCGAGGGATCGTCGCGGGCACAGCGTCTGGCGCGTGGTCGTCGCCCCGGTGCTCGGCGCGCTCGGCCTGGTCGTCGGATTCGTCCTGATCGTCACCAACTTCGAGGTGGTGACGGGGCTCGAGGGGCCGATCAACCAGATCCTGCTGCTGCCGACGCCGATCCTGTTCTTCGGCGGGATCACGGTCGGCCTCGTGCTCAAGGCGCGCAGACCGGAGTACTACGCGGGGCTCACGGAGTCGGTGCGGGTCGTGCCGCAGGAGGAGCTGCCGGAGGAGCAGCGGGAGCGGGAAGAGCCGGAACCCGCCCGCTGATGCGGGATCCCCGATCCGCGATCCCGGATCCTTCGCTCCGAGGGATCCGCTCCCCGAGGGATCCGCCCCTCCAGGGATCTTCGCCCCGAGCCCTCCGGCGGCCGCGCGTCGCGCCGGAGGGCTCGGGGCCGTCCTGCGTACGAATAAGCTGGAGCGCATGAACGCGACCGCACGCCGTCGATCGGAACGCCGCGAGGACATCGTCCGCGCATTCTGGCGCGTCGCCCGGTCGAATCCCCGGCGGGTGAACGTGCGATCGGTCGCGGCCGAGGCGGAGATGAGCCCCGCCAACGTGCTGCACTACTTCGCCAGTCTGGGGGAGCTGCAGATGACGGCGATCGCGGGGGCGCTCGAGCAGTTCTTCGAGCGACGCCAGGCGATCCTCGACCGCTCCGAGAGCGCGACCGCACGCATCGCGGCGATGATCGAGGCCGGCGTGCCCGACACCATCAGCGATGAATTGCGCCACGTCTACGAGAGCGTCGGCATTCTCGCCGACCACCCGGAGTACCTGCCCGCGCACCGCGCGCTCACGGATCGGCAGGTCATGCTCTACCGCACCCTCATCGAGATCGGCGCGGGCACCGGCGAGTTCGCGCTCGCGTCGCCGCCCGGGATGATCGCCCGCAATCTGGTGGCGCTCGAGGACGCCTATGACCTGTACCCGCTCGTGGGCGACCAGACCCCGCGGGAGGAATGCCGCGCCGCCGTGCGCAGCTACGCCGAGCTGGCGCTCGGCATTCCCGGGCGCCTCACGGGCGGCCCCGGATCCGGGGATCCCGGCACCGCCGCGTTCGGATCCGGGGATCCCGACTCCGCCTGAATCGACGACGGGGCCGGAGCGCTGCGCGCCCCGGCCCCGATCCCCAGCCGCCTCTGAGAGGTGGTGCCAGAACCCGTCATGCTGCGACTCGCACGCGTGCGCAGGACGACGGGAACCAGCCCGAGAAGCGTGCTACAGCGTCTCGCCGAGCTTGAAGCCCTTCGTCTCGTCGCCCTCGCGGGTGTACGAGAACCCGTCGGCGCCGATCGTCACGGCCATCTCGCTGTCGTCGGTGCGCGCGATCACCGGCTGCGGGTTGCCGTCGAGATCGAGCACCAGGGAGGCCTCGGTGTACCACGAGGGCACGACCGGATTGCCCCACCAGTCGCGGCGCTGGTTGTCGTGCACGTCCCAGGTGACGACCGGGTTGTCGGGGTCGCCGGTGTAGTAGTCCTGGGTGTAGATCTCGACGCGGTGGCCGTCGGGATCGAGCAGGTAGAGGTAGAAGGCGTTCGAGACGCCGTGGCGGCCCGGGCCGCGCTCGATGCGATCCGACAGGCGCAGCGCGCCGAGCTTGTCGCAGATCGCGAGGATGTTGTGCTTCTCGTGCGTGGCGAAGGCGACGTGGTGCATGCGCGGCCCGTCGCCCCCGGTGGCGGCGGTGTCGTGCACGGTCGGCTTGCGGCGCAGCCACGCGGCGTAGACGGTGCCCTCGTTGTCCTGGATGTCCTCGGTCACGCGGAAGCCGAGATCCTGGTAGTGGCGCACCGCGCGCGGCACGTCGGGGGTCACCTGGTTGAAGTGATCGAGGCGCACGAGCTCACCCGGGGTGTGCAGGTCGTAGCGCCAGGCGAGACGCTCGACGTGCTCGGTCTGGTAGAAGAACTCGTAGGGGAACCCGAGCGGGTCGACCACGCGCACCGAGTCGCCGATGCCCTTCACGAAGCCGTTCTCGTTGCGACGCACGTCGCAGCCGAGCTCGGTGTAGAAGGCGACCGCCTTGTCGAGGTCCTCGGGCGTGCGCACGCGGTACGAGAAGGCGGCGACCGCCGCCACGGGGCCCTTGCGCAGCACGAGGTTGTGGTGGATGAACTCCTCGGTCGAACGGAGGTAGATGGCCTCGTCGTCCTCCTCGGTCACGTAGAGGCCGAGCACGTCGACGTAGAACTCGCGCGAGGCCGCGAGGTCGGTGACCACGAGCTCCATGTACGCGCAGCGCAGGATGTCGGGGGCGGCGGCCTGCGGGGTCGCAATGGGGTTGTCGGAGTGGATCGGGGCCTCTTCGGTCACCCAGAAGCCGGAGGAGGTCTTGTCGCTGTCGTTGAGTTTGGCCATGATGTCGCTTCCTTGCAGTGTTCTGTCATCCTGCGCGAGCGCAGCGAGTCGCAGGATCCAGCTTCGTGTCGAGCCGGATGCCGCGCTTCGGTCTTCGGCCTTCGCGCAGGGTGACATGGGTGGCGTATGGAGGTTGAGGTTACTTGCCGGCGCCGAACCGGGGGCTGTGCGCCTCGTTGAGCGTGATGTGCACGGCCTGCTGATCGGTGTAGAAATCGATCGACCGGTACCCGCCCTCGTGGCCGAGGCCCGAGGCCTTCACGCCGCCGAAGGGCGTGCGGAGGTCGCGCACGTTGTTCGAGTTGAGCCACACCATGCCGGCCTCGACCGACTGCGCGAAGTTGTGCGCGCGCTTGAGGTTCGAGGTCCAGATGTAGGCGGCGAGGCCGTACTTCGTGTTGTTGGCGAGCTCGAGCGCCTCTTCGTCGGTGTCGAACGGCGTGATCGCGACGACGGGGCCGAAGATCTCCTCCTGGAAGATCCGGGCGTCGGGCGACACGTCGGCGAACACGGTGGGGGCCACGTAGTTGCCGGTGGGGAAGCCCTCGGGGCGCCCGCCGCCGGCGACGAGGCGGCCCTCGCCCTTGCCGATCTCGACGTAGCTCATGACCTTCTCGTAGTGCTCGGGGTGCACGAGCGCCCCGACCTCGGTGGCGGGATCGCTCGGCAGGCCGACCACGATGTTCTTCGCCCGCTCGGCGTAGCGCTCCACGAACTCGTCGTAGATGTCTCGCTGCACGAGCACGCGGCTGCCCGCGGTGCAGCGCTCGCCGTTCAGGCTGAACACGCCGAAGACGGTGGCGTCGAGCGCGGCCTCGAGATCGGCATCGGCGAAGACGACGGCCGGGCTCTTGCCGCCCAGCTCCATCGACAGGCCCTTGAGGTACGGAGCCGCGTTGCCGAAGATGATCTGCCCCGTGCGGCTCTCGCCCGTGAAGGAGATCAGCGGCACGTCGGGGTGCTTGACGAGCGCGTCGCCCGCCGACTCGCCGAAGCCGTTGACGAGGTTGAACACCCCGGCGGGCACGCCCGCCTCGGTGAAGATGTCGGCCCAGAGCGAGGCGGAGAGGGGAGTGAACTCGGCGGGCTTGAGCACCACGGTGTTGCCGGTCGAGAGCGCCGGGGCCAGCTTCCACGACTCGAGCATGAACGGGGTGTTCCAGGGGGTGATGAGCCCCGCGACGCCGATCGGCTTGCGGTTGACGTAGTTCACCTGGCGACCCGGCACCTTGAAGGTGTCGTCGTGCTGGGCCACGATGAGATCGCCGAAGAACCGGAAGTTCTCGGCCGCGCGGCGGGCCTGGCCCTTCGCCTGGGTGATGGGCAGGCCGGAATCGAAGCTCTCGAACAGCGCCAGCTGCTCGTCGCGCGACTCGACGATATCGGCGATCCTGTGCATGATGCGCGAGCGCTCGCGGGGCAGCATCTTGGGCCACGGGCCCTCCTCGAAGGCCCGCTTGGCGGCGGCGACGGCGAGGTCGATGTCGGCCTGCTGGCCCGAGGAGGCCATGATGTAGGTCTCGTTGGTGACGGGCTCGAGCACCTCGAACTCCTCGCCCCCGACGGAGTCGACGAACCGGCCGTCGATGTAGTGGCGGATCTTGTCGGGCAGCCCGGTGGGCTTCTCCTGAGTCATACTCTCTCCAGGTGGTCGGTGGTGGATGTGGATTCTGAACGGAGGGGATCAGGCGGCCGGTGCCGCCCGCTGCTCTCCCGTGTGGCGGTGCTCGTCGGAGTAGGCGAGCACCGCGTCGAGCGTCGCCGTGCGGTGCGCTCGAGCGGCCATCTCGATGTCGAGCGGCGCGGCGCGATCCTCGATGAGCTGCAGCAGCCGCTCGTGCTCGTCGACCGACTCCTGCGCCCGGCCGGGCACGAAGCTGAACGACGAGTTGCGCAGCACCTTCATGCGATTCCAGCCGCGGTGCACGAGGTCGAGGATGTGCGGGTTGGGGCACGTCTCGAACAGCACGCTGTGGAACTCGAGGTTGAGCTCGGTGAAGCGCTGGGGGTCGAACGCGCTGAGCGACTCGCGCATCGTCCGGTTGACGAGGCGCGCGCGGCGGATCTGGTCCGCCGTGATGTGCGGCGCCGCGAGCCCCGTAGCGGCCCCCTCGACGAGCGCGAGCGTCTGCATGGTGTGCAGGTACTCGGTCTCCTTGATGAGCGAGACCTGGGCGCCGACGTTGCGCTCGAAGGTGACGAGCTGCTCCGCCTCCAGACGTCGGATGGCCTCGCGCACCGGCACGACCGACATGCCGAGCTCGGTGGCGATCGGTGCGAGCACCAGGCGGTATCCCGGCACGTACTGCCCGCTGTCGATCCGATCCCGGATCAGGCGGTACGCGCGCTCGGACTTCGACTCGGCGGCCATGGCTACGCCCGTGCGCCCTGCCCGGCCGTCTCGGCCTCGTACTTCGCGCGCCACTCGGCGTTCATGGGGAACAGGCCGTCGACCGGGGCGCCCTGGGCGACCTGCTCGGCGACCCACGCGTCGGCGCGCTCCTGGGCGGCGGCCTCGCGGGCCACCTCCTCGAGCAGGAACGGCGGGATCACGATCACGCCGTCGCGGTCGCCCATGACGATGTCGCCCGGCTGCACGGCCGCGCCGCCGCAGGCGATGGTCACGTCGGTCTCCCACGGCACGTGACGGCGGCCGAGCACGCTCGGGTGCGCGCCCTGGGAGAAGACGGGGATGTCGAACTCCTGCACGGCCGCGAAGTCGCGCACGCCGCCGTCGGTGACGATGCCGGCGGCGCCGCGGACCTGCGCGCGCAGCGCGAGCACGTCGCCCACGGTGCCGGTCGACGGGATGCCGCGGGCCTCGACCACGAGCACCTCGCCGGCCTCGACGGTGTCGAAGGCGCGCTTCTGCGCGTTGAAGCCGCCGCCGTGCTGCTTGAACAGGTCGGGGCGAAACGGGATGAAGCGCAGGGTCTTGGCGGTGCCGAGGATCGTGTCGCCCTCGTGGTTCGGGTGCACCCCGTCGATGAAGACGTCGACGTACCCGCGCTTGCGCAGCGCCGCCGAGACGGTGGCGACCGCCACGCCGTCGAGCAGCGCGCGGATCTCGTCGGTGAGGGGCGAGCCGTCGGTCGCGCTCGTCGAGACCGGGCTCTCGCTCAGCGGGGACGCCTTGCCGGCGGCGACCGCAGCGGCGTGCGCCGCCTCGTCGCCCCACGCCTCGACCCGCTGCGTGTCGTTGACTGCGGGCGTGTTGCCGAAGTCGCCGAACGCGGTGCCGCCCTGGGCGACGGTGGTGACCAGGCGGCCGGTGCTGGGGGAGCCCGCGGCGTTCGGTGCGTCGACCTCGACCTCGACCACGTCGCCCGGCACGACGACCGAGGAGCCGGCCGGGGTGCCTGTGAGGATCACGTCGCCCGACTCGAGCGTCATGTGCTGCGAGAGGTCGGCCACGAGCTGCCCGAAGGGGAACGCGAGGGTGTCGCTCGTGTCGTCCTGCACCAGCGCCCCGTTGACCCAGGTGCGCACGCGCCAGGCATCCTGGCCGATGCCCGCGGTGGGGATCGCGACGGGGCCGATCGGGGTGAAGCCGTCGCCGCCCTTGTTGCGCACGTTGGAGCCCTTGTCGGCGGCGCGCAGGTCGTAGAGGCCGAAGTCGTTGGCCGCGGTGACCCGGGCCACGTGCTTCCAGCCGTCCTCGGGGGAGACCCAGCGGGCCGGCTCGCCGATCACGAGGGCGATCTCACCCTCGAAGGCGAGCAGCTCGGTGCCCGCGGGGCGCTCGATCGTGCCGCCGGTGGGGGCGAGCGACGAGGCCGGCTTGAAGAAGTAGGAGGGGAACTGGGGAGTGCGGCCGCGCTGCGCGATCCGCGAGGGGTAGTTGAGGTGGACGGCAATGATCTTGCCCGGCGTCTCGATGCCCAGCTGCTCGATTCCGTACGTCATGGCGACCTCGCTCATCTTTCTCGTGCGCGGGGTTCAGGAACTCCGCGCCTCGTTATATTTCTTATCGTATACGATCTGAAGGGGTTTGTGAAGAGGGGTGTGTGGCCGGCCGTCAGTAGCTCGCGCGTTCACCGTTCGCGCCGCCCGCGAAGCGATCCACGAGGGCCTCGGTCTGGCGAGCGAGGATCGCCACGTCGGCGCCCACCGCGACGAACGAGGCGCCCGCCGCGATGTAGCGGTCGGCGTCCGCTGCGACGAAGGCGTTCACGCCGACGGGCGTTCCCGCGGCCACGCCGGCGGCGATCGCGCGCAGCACCGACTCGACCACCTCGGGGTGATTCTGCTGGCCCAGCAGGCCCATCGAGGCGGCGAGGTCGGACGGCCCCACGAAGATCGCGTCGACGCCGTCGACCGCCACGATGCGCTCGACGTCGGCCACCGCCGCGGCCGACTCGATCTGCACGGTCAGACTGATGGTCTCCGCCGCCCGGCCGAGGTAGCCCTCCACCCGGTTCCAGCGGGCCGAGCGCGCGAGCGCTGATCCCACGCCCCGCACCCCGCCGCCGGCCGAGCCGTCCGGATAGCGCACGGCGCGCACGATCCGCTCCGCCTGCTCGGCCGAGTCGACCATCGGGATCAGCAGATTCTGCGCGCCCAGATCGAGGAACTGCTTGATCGTGACGGTGTCGCCGAAGGGCGGCCGCACGAGCGGGGCGACCGGGTATGCAGACATCGCGTAGAGCTGGGCGAGCACCGACTCCAGGCCGTTGGGGGAGTGCTCCGCATCGAGCAGCACCCAGTCGCAGCCGCTCCCGGCCACGATCTCGGCGGTGATGGGGCTCCCCGCGCACGCCCACAGACCGATGAGCGGGCGGTCGGCCTCAGCGAGGCGCTTGCGCAGCGTGGCCGGCAGGTCTACACGAATCGGCATGTCACCGACCCCAGCTCGTGGTAGTCGGCGTGCACGGTGTCGCCGCGCTCGACCCACATGGGCTTCGTGAACGAGCCCGCGAGGATGATCTCTCCCGCCTCGAGCGTCTGGCCGTGCTGCGCGAGCTTGTTCGCCAGCCACGCCACGCCGAGTGCGGGGTGGCCGAGCACGGCGCCCGCGACTCCCGAGTCCTCGATGGTCTCGTTGCGGTAGAGCAGCGCCTTGGCCCAGGTGAGGTCGAGCTCGTCGATCCGCACCGGGCGGCCGCCGAGCACCATGGCGCCCATCGCCGCGTTGTCGCTGATCGTGTCGACGATGGTGCGGCCCTCGAGCTCGAGGTGCGAGTTGAGCACCTCGAGCGCGGGGACGACATAGGCCGTCGCGTCCAACACGTCGAAGAGGGTGACGTCCGGGCCCGCGAGCGGCCGCGACAGCACGAAGGCGAGCTCGACCTCGATGCGCACGTTCGAGAAGCGATCGAACTCGAGCACCGATCCGGACTCGTAGACCATGTCGTCGTGGATCACGCCGTAGTCGGGTTCGGAGATGCCGGTGGCGAGCTGCATGACCTTCGAGGTGAGCCCGATCTTGTGGCCCACGAGCCGGGCCCCGTCGGCGATGCGTCGATCCGACCACACCTTCTGGATGGCGTAGGAATCCTCGACCACCATTCCCGGGTAGCGCGAGGTGAGCTTCGGGAGGATCGTGCGATCCCGGTCGGCCTGCACCAATTCCTCGGCGATGGATTCAATCTGCGACTGCTCGAGCACGAGTCCTCCGTTTCCTGGGTCCTGGTCAGATCGTATACGATCCTGGGCCGCCGCGCCAGGGGTCGGCGCCGCCTCGCGCCGTGTCGAATTCGTGATGTTCGCGAGGGTCCGGATGACTTGCGTTTTTTGTCAACGCACGTAGAATGAAATCCGACGGCACGCCGAAGTGACGTCCATCGCAGCTGGGAGAATGTTCTCCTCCCGCGCTGCATGGCGGATCTGCAACGGTGCCTCACCCCCAAGAAACGACATGTCCGAACTACCGAGAGAAGCAGACATGAAGAAGAACACCCTCACGGGCATCGCGGTCGTCGCCGCTGCGGCGCTCGCGCTCACCTCCTGCTCGGCGGGCGGCGCGGAGACCGGCGGCGAGGACGCGCCCGGCGGCGCGGTCCCTCTGAGCATCGGCAACTTCCTGGACGTCACCAACTGGGACCCCGCGAACGCCGATCTCGGCTTCGACGGCCCCTACCTGTCGGCCGTCTACGACGCGCTCATCACCACCGATGAGGCCGGCGAACCCCAGCCGGGGATCGCCACCGAGTGGCAGGTGTCGGACGACTTCCGCACCGTGACGTTCGACATCCGCACCGACGCGGAGTTCTCGGACGGCACGCCGGTCGACGCCGACGCGGTCGTCGCCGGCCTGCAGCACCTCAAGGACGGCACCACGGCGAGCGAGGCCTACCTCAACGTCGAGCAGATCGCGAAGGTCGACGACGACACGATCGAGTTCTCGCTGTCGAAGCGCGACGACACCATGCTCTACTTCCTCGGACTCGGCCGCAGCTATCTCGCCGCGCCGAGCGCGATCGACGCCGGCACGCTCTCGGAGGCACCCGTCGGCTCGGGCCCCTACACGCTCAGCGACTCGAGCGTTCCCGGCAGCGAGTACGCCTTCGACAAGGTCGAGGGGCACTGGGACGCCGGCGCGTTCCCGTTCGACCCGCTGAAGATCACGCCGCTCAGCGATCCCACGGCCATGCTCAACGCCATGGAGGCGGAACAGCTCAACCTCATCTACACCGACAAGACCGGGGCGGATCTGGCCGAGCAGAACGACTGGAAGGTCGCGCGCGGGCTCGCCACCTGGGCCGGGCTCAACTTCTCGGATCGCTCGGGCGACATGGGATCGCCGCTCGGCGACGTGCGGGTGCGTCAGGCGCTCAACTTCGCGTTCGACCGCCAGGGCATCCACGACTCCATCGCGCAGGGGGAGGGCTTCGTCTCGACCCAGCTGTTCCCGACCGGCACGCCGGGCAATGTGGAATCCCTCGACGCGGAGTTCCCCGTCGACCTCGATCGGGCCAAGTCGCTGCTGGCCGAGGCGGGCTACGCCGACGGCTTCGACGTCGCCATGCCGATGGCCGCTCCCTTCCAGCCCTACCAGGCCATCGTCGAGCAGACGCTCGCCGAGCTCGGGATCACGGTCACCTGGGAGGAGACCGACTTCATGAGCTACATGGGCAAGGCCCCCACCTACCCCATGTACATCGCGGTGATCGCGATGGACGCCAACCCGGTGGCCACCGTCGAGCGCCAGATCTCGAAGCCGCAGTGGTACAACCCGAACCCGGGCCTCGCGAACCTCGACGGTGTGCAGGAGCAGGTCGACGCCGTGTTCGCGGCCGAGCCCGGCGACGCGCAGCTCGCCGAGATCGAGCAGCTCAACGCGCTCGTGACCGAGCAGGGGTACAACGCGGTCTTCGGCCAGAACGAGAACATCTTCGTGAGCACCTCGGAGTTCGACGTGAAGCCGGTCATCGGCCTCATGTTCCCGACGCTGCGTCAGATCTCCGTCGGAGGCTGACCTTCGCGGGGCGGGGGCCGCAGTGCGACGCGGCCCCCGCCCCGTCGGTTCCGCCCCGCTCCGCTCCGTCAGTTCCGCCCCGCTCCGTTCGACCAGGGAAACCCGATGATCCTCTTCATACTCAAGCGGCTGCTCTCCGGCATCGTGCTGCTCTTCGTCGTGGCGAGCGGCACCTTCTTCCTCGCGCACGCGGCCATCCCGAACCCCGCACTCGGCCTGCTCGGCAGCGGGGCCACGCCCGAGGCCATCGCCGCGCTCACCGTCAAGATCGGCGCCGATCGCCCGGTGCTCGTGCAGTACCAGGAGTGGCTGCTGAACCTCCTCCAGGGCGACTTCGGCACCTCCTGGAAGAATGACCAGCCCATCGACAAGATCCTCGCTCTGCGGCTGCCGGTCACCCTGTCGCTCGTCACCGCGTCGGTCGCCCTCTCCGCACTGCTCGGCGCCATGCTCGGCACCCTCGCCGGCCTGCGCCCCCACAGCTGGATCGACAAGACCGTCAAAGCGGGGGCCGTCATCCTCTTCGCACTGCCCGGCTTCTGGGTCGCCGTCGTGCTCGTCATGACGTTCGCCGTGCAGCTCAAGTGGTTCCCGGCCATCGGATACGTGCAGCCGAGCGAGTCGCTGCCCGGCTGGCTGAGATCCATCACCCTGCCCGCGATCTCCCTCGCGCTGGGCGCGATCGTCATGATCGCCGAGCAGCTGCGCAACGGGATCATCCAAGCCGACGCCCAGGACTACACCCGTACGCTGCGCAGCCGGGGCATCCCGTTCTGGCGCGTCGCCCTCCACCTGCTGCGCAACTCGGCGCCGGCGTCCCTGACGATCCTCGCCCTCCTGTTCGTCGGCCTGCTCTCGGGTGCGATCATCGTCGAGCAGATATTCGGCATCAAGGGTATCGGCGAGCTCACGCAGAGCTCGTCCCAGAACGGAGACATCCCCACGCTGCTCGGCATCACGGTCGTCACCGTCGTGTTCGTCATCGTCGTCAACCTCCTGCTCGACATCGTGCTCGGCTGGATCAACCCGAAGGTTCGAGTGAAATGACCACCACCACCGCGCCCCTCTCCGCGCGACCGGACACGCGGTCCGGCGAACGCGGCTCCGTGCTCCGCCGACTGCTCCGGCGCCCTGCGGGCGCCGTCTCGCTCTCGGTGCTCGCGCTCATCGTGCTCGTCGCGATCCTCGCGCCCTGGCTGTCCCCGTACGACCCCAACGAGGTGATCCTGTCGCAGGCGCGCGCGCTGCCGAGCTGGGAGCACCCGCTCGGCGGCGACACCACCGGACGGGACGTGCTGAGCCGCCTCATCTGGGGCGCCCAGATCACCCTGTGGGGTGCCTTCGTCGCGATCCTCACCTCGCTCGTGCTCGGCGTCCCCTCCGGCCTCGCCGCCGGGTACTACGGCGGGGCGACCGATCGCATCGGCACGTGGATCAGCGACGGGCTGCAGTCCGTGCCCGGCATGGTGATCCTGCTCATCGTCGGCGCCAACACCGGCAACGACCTGACGCTGCTCATGATCACCATCGGCATCTTCATGGCTCCCGGCTACTTCCGACTCACGCGCTCGACCGTGCTCGCCGTGCGGGGGGAGATGTACGTCGACGCCGCGCGGGTCTCGGGCCTCACCGATCTGCGCATCATGGCGCGGCACGTCATCCGCCAGGTCTTCGCGCCGCTCGTCATCCAGTCGGCGCTCACGGCAGGCATCGCCATGGGCATGCAGGCCGGCCTCCAGTTCCTCGGCATCGGCGGCGGCACGACGCCCGGCTGGGGCGCGGCTATGAACGAGGGCTTCCAGGTCATGCGCACCGATCCGCTGCTGCTGCTCTGGCCGTCGCTCGCGCTGGGCATCTCGATCGCCGCCTTCGCGGTGCTGGGCTCGACGCTCGGCGACGTCATCAACGCGAAGACCCCCGTGCTGTCCCGCCGTCAGCGCAAGGCCATCGAGGCCGAGAACGCCGCCCGCGGCTCGGCACCCGCGACGACGTCGACCACCGGGTCGATCTCCGTCGCCGCGGTCGATTCGGCCGTGCGGCTCGAGAACCTGCGGGTGAGCTACGAGACTCCCGACGGAGAGGTCGAGGTGGTGCACGGGATCACCCTCGACGTGGCGCCGGGCGAGGTGCTCGGGATCGTGGGCGAATCGGGATCCGGCAAGTCGCAGACCGTGTTCTCGATGCTCGACCTGCTGCCCCAGTCGGGCTACTACACCGCCGACGCGATCTGGATCGGCGGCGAGGACGTGACCACGCTGTCGAAGCGCGACCGGGCGCGGCTGCTCGGTCATGAGATCGGCTACATCCCGCAGGAGCCGATGACGAACCTCGATCCCTCGTACACGATCGGCTACCAGCTCACCGAGCCGCTGCGCGCCGTGCACGGGATGAGCCGGTCCGAGGCGCGCGAGCGCGCGCTCGCGATGCTCGACCGGGTCGGCATCGTGGATCCCCATCGGGTCATGAAGTCGTACCCGCACGAGCTCTCGGGCGGCATGGCGCAGCGCGTGCTCATCGCGGGGGCGATCGCCGGCAGGCCGTCGGTGCTCGTGGCCGACGAGCCCACCACGGCGCTCGACGTCACCGTGCAGGCCGAGGTGCTCGAGCTGCTGCGCGAGCTGCAGCAGGAGGACCAGATGGCGCTCGTCATCGTCACCCACAACTTCGGCGTTGTGGCCGACATCTGCGATCGCGTCGTGGTGATGCGATCCGGATCCATCGTCGAGATCGACGACGTCGGTCCGATCTTCGCGCACCCCGAGAGCGACTACACCCGCGAGCTCATCGCGGCCTCGCTCGACGGGGCCGCGAGCCGGGTCGAGCTCGACGCGGAGGTCGGATCCGGTGCCGGTGCCGAGCTGGGATCCGGGGCCGGTGCCGAGCCGGGATCCGGGGCCGGCGCCGTGCCCGGAGTCGATGCCGAGCCCGGATCCGGGGCCGGTGCCGTGCCCGGCCCCGAACCGGTCTCAGCAGGTGCGAACAAGGAGGGCGACGTATGAGCGCGCAGGAGCAGACGGCGTCCGACAGAGGCGTGCGGGAGACGTCCACGCCCGAGCCCCTGCTGCGGGCGGAGCGAGTGGCCGTCGAGTACGGGTCGAAGCGCAGGCCCAACCGCGTGCTGCACGAGGTGTCGCTCGAGGTGGGCGCGGGCGAGTGCGTGGGCCTGGTGGGCGAGTCGGGCTCCGGCAAGTCGACGCTGGGCAAGGCGATCCTGGGCCTCGTCCCCGTGACGAGCGGCACCATCACCTTCGACGGCCGCGACATCACGCACCTCGCGGGGCGCGAGCGTCGGGAGCTCGCCTCGGACATCCAGGTGGTCTTCCAGGATCCGTACGGCTCGCTCAACCCCCGCATGACCGTCGGCGAGATCCTCGCCGAACCGCTCTCGACCGCGGGGACCGGGCGGGCCGAGGCCCGCCGCATCGTGGGAGAGATGCTCGAGCGGGTCAACCTCCCGGCCGGGGTGATCGATCGCTTCCCGAGCGAGTTCTCCGGGGGGCAGCGCCAGCGCATCGCCATCGCCCGCGCGCTCGTGCGCAAGCCCCGGCTCATCATCTGCGATGAGCCGGTGAGCGCGCTCGACCTCACCACGCAGGCGACCGTGCTCGACCTGCTCATCGAGCTGCAGCGCGATACCGGTGTGTCGTACCTCTTCGTGTCGCACGATCTGGGGGTGGTGCGTCGCATCTGCCACCGGGTGGCGGTCATGTACCGGGGCGATCTGGTGGAGGTGGGCGACGGCGAGCAGGTGACGCGGGATCCGCAGCACCCCTACAGCCGGCGTCTGCTCGCGGCCTCGCCCGTGGCGGATCCGGTGCTCCAGGCGCAGCGCCGCGCGGACTGGCTCGCGCTGCGCGAGACGCAGGCGGCGGCTTCGGCGTAGGCCGCGGCGCAGCCGTGCTCGCCGGCGCCGCGCGGCTCGCGGCGTGGCTCGCGCCGCCGTCCGCCGCTCGCACCGCCGCTCGCACCGCCGCCCGCACAGCGGGGTGCCCGCCCGGGGTGCTCGCCCGGGGTGCCCGCCCCGGGTGCCCGCCCCGGGGCGTCTGCCCCGAAGTGGGAGTCCCGTTCTGCCGCATCGAACGAGGCGAAACGGCAGAACGGGACTCCCGCTTCGGTGCGGCGCACGGCAGAGGGGGCCGGGGGTCGCCGGCCATGACCCGTGTGGTGGCTCGCGGCGGCGTGGCGCCGCAGAATCCGGGGTAGAATCGTATGATGAGCAATTCCGAAAACGTCGACGCCGCAGAGCCCCACGAGACGGCCGCGACCGACGTCGCCTCCACCGAGGCCGCAGTACCGGCTGAGACCCAGCCCGAGCCCGCCGCGGAGCCCGCAACCCCGGCCGCGCCCGCATCCGACCCCGCATCCGATCCCGAATCCGCCGCAGAGACCGACGCCGAAGCCGCGCCGGCCGAACCGGAGGCTCTCGAGACACTCGCCGAGGAGGCCGCTACCGCCGCTCCCGCCGCTCCCGCCGCTCCCGCCGCCGAGGCCCCCGCTGCCGCGGAGCCCGCGGCACCCGAGCGCGTCACCTTCGCCGATCTCGGCCTCGCCCCAGAGGTGTTGCGCGCGGTCACCGCGGTCGGCTACGAGACTCCGTCGGCCATCCAGGAGGCCACGATCCCGGTGCTGCTCAGCGGCCGCGATGTCGTCGGTCTCGCGCAGACGGGCACCGGCAAGACCGCGGCATTCGCGCTGCCGATCCTCAGCCGCATCGAGCCAGGCCAGGGTGTGCCGCAGGCGCTCGTGCTCGCCCCCACCCGCGAGCTCGCGCTGCAGGTCTGCGAGGCGTTCGAGAGCTACGCGTCCCAGTTGCCCGAGGTGCACCTGCTGCCCGTCTACGGCGGCCAGGCCTACGGGCAGCAGCTCTCGGCGCTGCGCCGCGGCGTGGACATCGTGGTGGGCACCCCGGGCCGCATCATGGACCACCTGAACCGGGGATCCCTCGATCTCAGCGAGATCAAGTACCTGGTGCTCGACGAGGCCGACGAGATGCTGAAGATGGGCTTCGCCGAGGACGTCGAGACGATCCTCGCCGACACTCCCGATACCAAGCAGGTCGCGCTGTTCTCGGCGACCATGCCCGCGCAGATCCGGCGCATCTCGCAGCAGCACCTCAACGATCCGCAAGAGATCAAGATCGCGGGCAAGACCCAGACGAGCTCCAACATCACGCAGCGCTACAACGTCGTCTCGTACACGCAGAAGCTCGATGCGCTCACGCGCATTCTCGAGGTGGAGGAGTTCGACGGCATGATCGTCTTCACCCGCACGCGCGGGGACTCCGAGCAGGTGGCCGAGAAGCTGCGCGCCCGCGGCTACTCGGCCGCCGCGATCAACGGCGACATCCAGCAGGCCCAGCGCGAGCGCACCGTGCAGGCGCTCAAGGACGGCAAACTCGACATCCTGGTCGCGACCGACGTCGCCGCGCGCGGCCTCGACGTCGAGCGCATCAGCCACGTCATCAACTACGACCTGCCCATCGACACCGAGTCGTACGTGCACCGCATCGGCCGCACGGGCCGAGCGGGCCGCTCGGGCGATGCGATCAGCTTCGTCACGCCGCGCGAGCAGCGTCTGCTCAAAGCGATCGAGAAGGCCACGAAGCAGCCGCTCACGCAGATGCCGCTGCCGCGCGTCGAGGAGGTCAACGCCACTCGCCTCAGCCGCTTCGACGACGCGATCACCGCGGCGCTCGACGAGACCAAACGCATCGAGGCATTCCGCGACATCATCGATCACTACGTGCGGCACCACGACGTGCCGGAGGCGGATGTCGCCGCGGCGCTCGCGGTCGTGGCGCAGGGGGACACCCCGCTGCTGCTGACCGAGGAGGACGACCGCAAGTTCGAGCGCGACCGCAAGCAGGCCGCGCGATTCCTGGAGGACGGCGCGCGGGATCGAGCCCGCGGCGACCGCCCGGATCGCGAGCGCGGGGAGCGCGGCGAGCGCGGCCCGAAGCGCGACGACCTGCGCATGTACCGCATCGAAGTGGGTCACCGGCAGCGCGTGAAGCCGGGGCAGATCGTGGGCGCGATCGCCAACGAGGGCGGTCTCGGGCGCGACGATTTCGGCCGGATCCAGATGCGCGACGATTTCTCGCTCGTCGAGCTGCCCGCGAAGCTGTCCCGGGAGGCCCTGGACGCGCTGTCCCAGACCCGCATCAGCGGCAAGCTCATCGAGCTGCGCCCCGACACGGGCCCCGTGCGCGACGGCAAGCGCGGCGGCTATGACCGCGGGGATCGCGGGGATCGCGGGGGCCGCGGCGGGTATGACCGCGGCGGCCGCTCGGGCTACGACCGAGGTGATCGTGGGGGCTACGACCGCGACCGTCAGGGTCGGGGCGGCCACGATCGGGATCGCGGTGGGGTCGAGCGGGATCGCGGCGAGCGTCGCGATCGCGGCGCCGGTGGTGATCGCGGAGACCGCGGGAGCTACGACCGGGATCGCGGGGGCTATGATCGCGGCGACCGCAAGCCGCGCTGGGACCGCGACGACCGCCGAGGGGGGCGCGACGGCAGGAACGACCGGAACGACCGCGATGCTCGTGGCGGCGGGCAGGACCGCGGATTCCGCGACGATCGCAAGCGCGACTCCGGGTCGGATCGCTCGGACGGCAAGCGCAAGCCCCGCTGGTAGTCGCCCCTCAGCGCCACCGGATCGCGGCCGGATGGCTTTCGAGCAGCTTCTCGATCGTCGCGTTCGGGCTGGACAGCATCGACGCGGCGGGCCAAGCTGGGAGGCACGGTCGCGACACCGGGGCCGAGAATCGGAGGGCACCATGCGCATCGGCACCATCGTCGGGAGTCTCTCGGCGGTCTCGATCAACCGGCGGATCCTGGCGGCGCTCACAGAGATCATCGGCGACCGCGCCGAGCTCGTCGACGTGCGGATCGACGACCTGCCGCTCTACAATCGGGATCTCGACGATCGCTTCCCGGCCGAGGCAGTGCGGTTCAAGGCGCAGCTCGGCGAGGTCGACGGTCTCATTCTCGTGACGCCGGAGTACAACCGCTCGATGCCCGCTGCGCTGAAGAACGCTCTCGAGTGGGGGTCGCGTCCGGGAGGCGAGAACGCGTTCCCGGGGATCCCGGCCGGTGTGCTCGGTGCGTCGGGCGGTCGGCTGGGCACGGCGCTCGCGCAGCACCAGCTGCGCGAGGTGCTCGCATACCTCGACATGCCGACGCTCGGCCAGCCCGAGGTGTATCTCACCTTCGACGCCTCGGAGCTGGACCCGGTGACCGGCGCCGCGACCGACCCGGCGCTGCGCCGCCGCCTGGAGCGATGGTCCGCGCGATTCCTCGCCCACGTCGAACGGCACCCGCGGCATGCGTGACCACGCCCGGTGCCTCGCGCGCACGCAGAGGGGGCGGCGACCCGTCGGTCGCCGCCCCCTCCACTCGTGGGCTGGCGGTCAGCCGCTGATGACGTGGGGCTCGGCGACGGCCTTGAGGCCTTCGACGCCGAACTCGCGGCCGTAGCCCGACTGCTTGGCGCCGCCGAAGGGGACCATGGGGTGCAGTCCGCCGTGGGAGTTGATCCAGGTGGTGCCGGCCTTGAGACGGGCGGCGACCTCGAGCGCCTTGGCGCGATCGGAGCTCCAGACCGACGAGCCGAGGCCGAACTCGAGCTCGTTGGCGAGCCCGATCACCTCGTCGAGGTCGGTGTAGCGGATGATGGGCAGCGCGGGGCCGAACTGCTCCTCGACGACGAGATCGTTGTGCGGATCGATGTCCGCGATCAGGGTCGTGGGGTAGAAGTTGCCCGGGGCGTCGTAGTCGGGCTCGCCGCCGAGCACCACGCGGGCTCCGGACTCCTTGGCCGCCGTGACGAGGCGGTCGACGGTGTCGAACTGGCCCCGGTTCTGCAGCGGGCCGAGCACGTTGTCCTCGTCGAGGCCGACGCCCATGGGAACGTTGGCGGCGAACTTCGCGAGCTCCTCGACGACACGGTCGTAGACGGAGTCGTGCACGTAGAGGCGCTTGAGCGCCGCACAGGTCTGCCCGGTGTTGATGAACGCGCCCCAGAACAGGTCTTCGGCGATGGCCGCCGGGTCGACGTCGGGCAGCACGATGCCGGCGTCGTTGCCGCCGAGCTCGAGGGTGAGACGGGTGACGTTGTCGGCCGAGGCCTCGATGATCTGCTTGCCCACGGGAGTCGATCCGGTGAACATGATCTTCCCGATCTTGGGGCTCTTGGTGAGCGCGTCGCCGATGGTGCGGCCGGGGCCGGTGACGATGTTGAGCACACCCTCGGGCAGCACCTGGTTCATCACGGCGACCAGGGCGCGCACCGAGAGGGCGGTGGTATCGGCCGGCTTGATGACGACCGTGTTGCCCATGCGCAGCGACGGTGCGATCTGCCAGATCGAGATCATCATCGGCCAGTTCCACGGCGAGATCGCGCCGACCACGCCGATCGGGCGGTAGTGCATCTCTGCGTAGCCCGACTCATCGTCGATGAGCACCTCGACCGGGAGGGGGGTGTCGGCCGCGGTGCGCGTCCAGACCTCGCACCCGCCGACCTCGAAGCGGGCGTTGGGGCCGTTGAGGGGCTTGCCCTGCTCACGGGAGAGGAGCTCGGCCAGGGCCTCGGAGGACTCCTTGATGGCGTCGGCTGCGCGGTGCAGGTAGGCCTTTCGCTCGTCATCGCTGAGCGCGGCCCACGCCGGCTGGGCGGCCTCGGCCGTGTCGATCGCGGCCTCGAGGTCGGCGACGGTCTGCGTCGGCGACTTGCCGATGACCTCTCCGGTCGCGGGATCCACTGCGTCGCGGGCATCACCGCTCTTCGCCGTGACCGCCTCGAGCAGCTCTGCATACGTTTTCATGGAATGAACCTCCACCTTGAGTCCGGTTGCGTGATTTCAGGGTAATCGCTCGGTGTGCGAAGCGCTTGACTCGCGCGGTATCCCCGTTGTCTTTGCGGGCACGGTCGTCGCGTCCCGGTGCGCAGGCGCAGGAGCTGCTGCTGCTGATGCCGTTGCTGCTGCTGCCGTCGCCCCGGGCTCGGTCCCGGCCGCCACCGTCGCCCCGGGGTCGATCCCCGCGGGACCGCACGAGGGGTCGGCCCGCGGCGCGCGGCGACGCACCGCGAACCAGCCGATCAGCGCCGCGAGCACGGCGCCCGCGGCGACGGTGGCCGCGAGCGTGAGCGTGGAGGTGCCGGCAACGGCCGACACGAGCGGCGCGACGACCGCACCCGCGGTGAACATCGCCATGCCGAGCAGCGCCGATGCGGTGCCGGCGCGCGAACCGTGGCCGCCGAGCGCGATCGTGGTGCCGTTGGGGCCGCCGAGGCCGGAGGCGCCGAGATACAGCGCCAGCAGCAGGATGTAGGCGACCGCCGGGGCCTGCAGCAGGGTCGCCGTCAGCAGCAGGATCGCGGCCGCGGCGCCGGCGAGCTGGCCCGAGAGGTACATGCGCACGGTGCCGAAGCGGCGCACGAGCGAGCGGCTCACCTGCGCCCCGCCGAGATGCGCCAGTGCGTTCGCCGCGAAGATCAGGCTGAAGATCTGCGGGGTGAGCCCGAACTCGCCCTGCAGCACGAAGCTCGACATGGAGAGGTAGGCGAAGAACGCCGTGCCGCCGAGGCACCCGGCGAGCATGATCGCCACGAACAGCGGATCCCGCATCACCGACGCGATGTGGACGGCCGTGGTGCCGAGCGGGCCGCCGGTGTGGCGCCCCTCGTGGAGGGTTTCGCGCAGCCCCAGCTGCGCGACGAGCACGAGCGCCGCCCCGATCCCGGCGAGGACGAAGAAGATGCCCCGCCAATCCATGAACCGGGCCAGCTGGCCGCCGATCACCGGGGCGATGATCGGCGTGAGCGAGGAGACGAGGGCCAGGAGCGAGAGCATGCGCGACAGCTCCACCCCCTGGAAGAGATCCCGCGCCACCGCCATGCTGATCACCACGCCCGCCGATCCGGCGAGCCCCTGCAGGAAGCGCGCCGCGAGCAGCACCTCCACGGTCGGGGCGACCGCGCAGACCGCCGAGAGCACGGCGAACAGCACGACGCCCGCCACGAGGGGCCGCTTGCGGCCGAAGCGGTCAGAGAGCGGGCCGGCGATCAGCTGCCCGATCCCGAGCCCGATCATGCACACCGACATCGTCGCCTGCGCGAGCGCGTCGGAGGTGCCGAGCGAGCGCGCCAGCTGGGGCAGCTGCGGCAGGTAGAGGTCCATCGAGAGCGGGCCGAAGGCCTCGAGCGCACCGAGTACGAGCGTGATGCGCACGAGCCCCATCGGGGGTCTCGCCGCGCGGCGATCTCGCGCGCGACCTCGGCGGGCGCTGCGGCCTGCGCTGCGGCCTGCGCTGCGGCCTGCGCTGCGGCGCGCGCTCATCGGTCGAGGATCCTGCGCCACCAGCTGTCGCGTGCGTCGAGCGCGGCCCGGGACACGACGGCGTCGGGTGAGAAGCCGCTGAAGCCGTGGTAGGCGCCCGACCACACGTGCAGCTCGGCCTCGCCGCCCGCCGCCCAGATGCGCTCGGCGTAGTCGACCGTCTCGTCGCGGAAGATCTCGGCGGACCCCACCTCGAGGAAGGCGGGCGGCAGGCCCGAGAGATCCTCCGCGCGCGACGGGGCCTGATAGGGATGCACACGATCGGTGCCGCGATCCTCGCCCAGAGCCGCGTCCCAGCCCGTGTCGTTGTTGTTGCGATCCCACGCTCCGATGCCGTCGTACTGCCACGCGGAGACGCTGCTGTTGCGATCGTCGATCATGGGGCAGTTCACCAGCTGGCCCGCGAGCGGAGGGCCGCCGCGATCCCGTGCCATGAGCGCCACCGCAGCGCTGAGCCCGCCGCCCGCAGAGGCCCCGGAGACGACGACGCGCGCGGGATCGATGCCGAGCTCGGCGGCGTGCTCGGCCATCCACACGAGCGCCGCGTAGCAGTCCTCGGCCGCGGCGGGCGCGGGGTGCTCGGGGGCGAGGCGGTACTCCACGGCCACGCCGACGGTGCCGTAGCGCTCGGCGAGATCGATCAGCTCGCCCGTGCCGAAGAAGCGCGTGCCGAGCACGTAGCCTCCGCCGTGGATGCCGAGCACCGCGGGGCGTGCGACGGCGGATCCGGATCCCGGTCCGGCCGATCCCGGTTCGGCCGATCCCGGTTCGGCCGGCCCGGGAACGTCCGATCCCGTTCCGTGCTCGGCCGGCCGCACGATCGTCACCTCGATGTCGGGGGCGCCCGCGGGGCCGGGGATCACCCGGTTCTCCCACCGCACCGCACGGCCCTCGGCCTGGGATTCCATGGGCGGGATCACCGTGGCGAAGTGGGTCCGGTTGTCGAGGATCGTGTGCGCGCGCAGCGGGATGCGCTCGACGAGGTCGAGGAAGAACGCGAGCCCGGCCTCGAGCTGGGGATCGTAGGGCACCGGCGCGGGGCGCGGATCGGGCTCGGCGGCGCGGTAGCGGGCGGGCAGGGGCCGGCGCTCAGTCATCGTCTGCTCCGTTCAGAATGCGCTGCAGCCAGGAGTCGCGCGAGGCGAGCGCCGCACGCGTGATCTCGGCCCCGGGCGCGTACATGTCGAAGCCGTGGAAGCCGCCCGACCACACGTGCAGCTCGGCGGTGCCGCCGGCCGCCCAGATGCGCCGGGCGTAGTCGACGTCCTCGTCGCGGAACATCTCGGCGGCCCCCACCTCGATGCAGGCGGGCGGCAGGCCCGAGAGATCGGCGGCGCGGCCCGGAGCCGCGTAGGCCGGCGCCTCGGGGGAGAAGGCGAGCTCCTCGCCGAGCACGCAGCGCCAGGCGAGCAGGTTCGCGTCGCGCTGCCACGTGCCGATGCCGTCGTACTGCAGGCTCGAGACCGACGAGTTGGTGTTGTCGAGCATGGGGCACAGCAGCAGCTGCCCGGCGAGCGCGGGGCCGCCGCGATCCCGCGCCATGAGCGCCACTGCGGCCGCGAATGCGCCGCCCGCGCTGCCGCCCATCACCACGATGCGCGAGGCGTCGCCGCCGAGCTCCGCGGCGTGCTCGGCGACCCAGCGCGTGGCCGCGTAGTTGTCCTCGACGCCCGCGGGGAAGGGATGCTTGGGGGCCAGGCGGTACTCGACGTTGACGCCGACGACCCCGTGCCGGGCGACGAGGTCGGCCACGCGGCCGTGTTCCCAGCTGCGATGCCCCACGATCATGCCGCCGCCGTGGAAGTTGACGAGGATCGGGAGCGGGACCGGGCCGGGATCCTCGGGGCGGAACACCGTGATCTCGAGCGCGGGGGAGCCCGGCGGGCCGGGGATGACGAGCTCCTCGGCGGTCACGGGCAGCCCGGCGGCGACCTCGGCCCCGCTGGGGAATGCCGGTGCTCCATCGCGCATGAGCGGCAGCGTCTCCTCGGTGAGCGGCGGCTGCGGGGCCGCGGCCATCGCCTCGAGGATCGGCGCGATCTCGGGGTCGAAGGGCACCGGTGCGATGCTCGGGAAGCCGTGCGCCACCGGGGCGGCGCCGGGCGTCATCGCCGCGGCGGCGTCTGCGGCGGGCGCGGGGTCGGGGGTGGAGGCCGCACGCTCGGGGGTGGCGGCCGCCGTGGCGGACTGGGTCGGTGTCGTCATGGTCACGGTCCCTCCGGGTCGACGAGGCCGCGATCGGCCCAGAACGGCTCGACGCGGGCGCGGATCTCCTCGGCACCCACGCGGTGCAGCACGTCCAGACTGCCGAGGTTGGCCTCCAACTGGCCGACGCTCGACGCACCGAAGAGCGTCGTGGCCGTGGCGGGGTGGGTGAGGGTGAAGGCGATGGCGAGCTGCGCGGGGGTGCAGCCCAGATCCTCGGCGAGGCCGACGAATCCGGGCACGTCGTCGATGATCCGCTGGCGGATGCCGCCGGGATCCCGTCCCACCTCGCGCTCGGTCGCCACCTTGCCCGCGAGGTAGCCGCCCTCCATCACGTCGGAGGCCTGCATCGAGAGGCCCTGCTCCCACAGCCTCGCGAACGGCTCGCCGTCGGGGATCGCGCGCCGCGAGACGCTGTACTTGAGCTGAGCGATCTCCGGCGCGGGCGCGCCCTCTGCCGCCGCGATGTCGAGGAGCGACTGGACGCTCGACGCCGACCAGTTGTTCACACCCCAGGCGCGGATCATGCCGGCCTTCCGCAGCTCCGCGAGGCTGAGCACGATGTCGCGCAGCGCGACGTCGTCGCGGCGCAGATCGCCGAGCACGACGAGGTCGGCGTGCTCGGCGCCCACGCGGAACAGCGCGCGCTCGAGCTGCGGGCGGAAACCGGCCTCGTCGTCCCAGCCCTCGACCCAGAGTTTCTCGGAGAGCAGGTAGTCGTCGCGGCGCGCACCCGTCGCCCGGATGATCGCCGAGAAGAGCACGTCGGTGAACGCCGGCGGCATGCCGGGGGCGCCGTAGACGCCCACGTCGAACAGGGTGATGCCGCTGTCGAGCGCGGTGCGCACGAGGTCCACGGCGTCCTCGAAGTGCATGCGGTCGTAGATGTGCCAGGAGCCGAGGGCGAAGATCGAGGTCTCGAGCTCGCTGCGGCCGATGCGGCGGCGGGGGATCGGGGTGGTCATGGCGTCCTTTCGAGGATCGGGATCGGGGGGCTGGGGCGGTGTGCGGTGGTGCCGGGCGTCGCCCGGGGAGGCTCAGAGAGCCGTGAGCCGCGGATCGATGACGGCCTTGACCTCGCCGAGCCGGTGCATGTTCGCGATGCGGTCGGAGGCCCGCTCCAGGCCGCACGGCGCTGAGAACAGCTCGTCCCAGGGGAAGCGATCGGCGAACGTGCGGAAGAACTCGATGGAGCGGAAGTAGTCGGAGACGTCGCCGTTGAGCGAGCCGACCACGGTGAGCTCCTTGCCCATGACCGCCGA
This sequence comes from Leucobacter triazinivorans, assembly GCF_004208635.1. Lineage (NCBI taxonomy): Bacteria > Bacillati > Actinomycetota > Actinomycetes > Micrococcales > Microbacteriaceae > Leucobacter > Leucobacter triazinivorans. Next base: position 3,010,437 of record NZ_CP035806.1, read on the forward strand.
GAGCGGGAACGGATCGCCCGCGGGGCCGGTCGATCCCACGATCGCGACGGTGCCGCGCTGCGCCGCCATGCCGATCGCCTCGGGTCCGATGCTCGGCGCGCCCGCGAAGTCGAGCACGAGGTCGGCGCCGTGCCCGCCGGTCAGGTCCATCACGCGGGCCACTGTGGCGTCGGAGCCGCCGGCATCGCCGCTCGCGGGGGGAGCGCCGATGTCGACGGTGTGATCGGCCCCGAAGCGCTCGGCCAGCTCGAGTCGTGCGGCGGGAGCGCCGACGGTGATGACGGTGCCCGCTCCCGAGATGCTCGCGACCGCCGTGGCGAAGAGACCGAGGGCGCCGGATCCCTGCACCACGACTCGGGATCCCGGCCGTACGCCGCCGGCGCGCTCGAAGGCCCGCAGCACGGTCTTCGCCGCGCACCCGGCGGCGGATGCCCAGGTGTCCTTGACCTCCGCGGGCAGGCGCAGCTTCTGCGCGCCCGGGGTCACGTAGGCGTACTCCGAGAGTCCCGCGGTGGCGTAGGGCGGCGTGTCGGAGCGCTGCAGGAAGCCGTAGCCCCGCCGGGAGCACGCCACCGGTTGGCGCAGCACGGTGCAGCCGAAGCAGCGGCCGCAGACCGATTCCGACCAGCCGATGCGGTCGCCGACGGAGAGCGGCTCGCCGAGCGCGTCGACGGCTCCTTCGCCCACGGCGATCACCTCGCCGACCATCTCGTGCCCGAGCACCATGGGGAGCATGCCGGGGAAGCTCATCTTGCCCGCCCAGATCTCGATGTCGGTGCCGCAGAGGGTGGTGCAGGTGATGCGCACCAGGGCGGCGCCGGCCTCGAGCGCGTCGGGCAGCGGCAGTTCCTGCAGTTCGAGCGGGGCGCCGTGCTCGGTCAGCACGGCCGCGAGTGTGGAGGTGGGGATCGTCATCGAGTGCTCCGTTTCCGTGGGTTCGGCATGGCGTCGTTGCCGGGACGCCGACGATGTGGTTTTATTCTACATACGTTGACCTAAACGGGAAGCCCTGAATGCCGCCGCCCGCGCACCGGTCGGAATCGGCGGGATCCCGCCCCCATGGAGGAATGTGATGAGCTCGAGCGAAGCGACGATGCGGAGCGATGCACTCGTGCGGGACGGGGCGCCGGCGAGCACGCCGGCGAGTGCACCGCCGAGCACCGCCGACCTGGTGCTGCGCGGCGGAGCGGTGCTGGTGATGGACCCGGCCGGATCCCGCGCCGAAGCCGTTGCGGTGGCGCGCGGCCGCATCGTCGCCGTGGGTACCGATGCCGAGCTCGCCTCTTGGGTCGGCGACGAGACCCGGGTGGTCGAGCTCGACGGCCGGGCCGTGCTGCCCGGCATCAACGATTCCCACGTGCACGGCGCCTGGCTCGGCGCGCGCTGGCCGCACACCTTCTTCGACGCCCCGGATCCGGACGCCGCCGCGGCGGTGAGCGGGGTGCTCGCCGGCACTCGTGCACAGCGGCGCGCCGCGATCCTGCGCACCGGCCGGTTGCTCGCGGAGTACGGGATCACGAGCTACACCGAGCCCGGCATCGGCCCCGGCGAGGACGACGGGGAGACCGGCTGCTTCCACAGCGAGATCATCGACGTCTACCGCGAGCTCGCGGCCGAGGGGGCGCTGCTGCAGCGCGTCACGCTGCTCGCGCTGTACGGGGTGCTCGACGGCCCGAGCGATGTCGAGACCGTGCTGCGCGGGGTCGCGGAGCGCGCTGCGGCGGCAGCCGAGGCCGACCCGGCGTGGTTCAACGTGCCGGGCGTCAAGCTGTTCGGAGACCTGATCCCGCTGTCGCGCCAGGCCTGGACCGCGCGGGCCTACGACGACGGCAGCCACGGGGACCTGCTGGTGCGGGGCGACACGATCGAGCAGAAGGCCGAGCGCCTCGCCGAGATGATCCGCGCAGCGCACCTCGCGGGGCTGCAGATCGGACTGCACGCGACCGGCGACCGCACCGTCGAACTCGCGCTCGACGCCATCGCCGAGGCGGCCGCGGTTCCGGGCGCTCCCGCGGCCCGCGACGCCGGGCACGTGATCATCCACGGCGACCTGGCCACCGGGGCGCAGGTGCGGCGCATGGCCGAACTCGGCGTGTGGCTCAACGCGCAATCGGGGATCGCGGCCGCAACGGGCGGCTGGCTGGGGCGCATGCTGGGCGAGTCGGCCGCCGCCGAGGCCTGGGCATACGGCGCCGCGCTCGACGCGGGGGTGCTCGTGCTGTCGTCAGACTCGCCCGTGCTCGGGTTCGACTGGCGGCGCGGGATCGCCGACGCCGAGGCGCGCATCGTCGCGATGGGCGGGTCGGCGTCGGTCGCCGCGGCGCGGGATCGCCTGCACCGCCTGCTGCGCGCCTACACCGCGGTGCCCGCCGAGCAGGACCGGGCGGGCTCGTGGAAGGGCACGGTCGAGGCGGGCAAGGTCGCCGACCTGGTGGTGCTGGGCCGCGACCCCTTCGACGTCGGTGCGGCCGGACTGCCCGAGGTGCCGATCGAGCTCACGGTGCTCGACGGGCGGGTGGTGTTCGAGGGGGAGGGATTCCGCTCCGCCGGGTGAGCGCCTCCGCCGGTTGCGCGAGGAGTGCAGCGCCTCGAAACCCGCCCGTTCTGCCGGTTGCGCGAGGGGCGCAGCGCGTCGACAACCGAGGACCGAAACCTCGGTGGCGACTCCGTGGTCCCTCCGCCCCGCAGCGCCCCGCGAGTGTCGGGCTTCGAGGGTGATTTCCCGGGCGGTGTCACGTGGTGGGGGCAACGCTGGGGGCGGAGGGAGTCGGGCAGGGAGGCTCAGGTGAGCAGCTGCCCGCCGTCGACCGCCAGGCTCACCCCTGTGATGTGCGCCGCACCGGCGCCCGCCAGGAAGGTCACGGCCGGGGCGATGTCGTCCACCCGCGCGAGATCGCCCAGCGGGATGCGGCTCGACCACGCCTCTCGTGCGGGCGATCCCTCGGGCATGCCCATTTCGAGCATGGGGGTGAGGACCGGCCCGGGGGCGACCGCGTTGACCCGGATCCCGTGCGCCGCGAGCTCGATCGCCGCCCAGCGTGTCACCGAGTCGACCGCGGCCTTGCTCGACTCGTAGGCGCCCATGCCGGGGGTCGGCTGACGCCCGCCGATCGAGGAGATGTTGACGATCGAGCCACCGCCTCCCGCCGCGATCCGGTGCGCTGCGAACGCCTGGATCATGGTGAACGTGCCGATCACGTTGACCTCGAGGATGGAGCGGTAGGCGTCGGGGCCGAGTTCGGTGACGGCGCCGTGCACCGAGAGGATGCCCGCGTTGTTGACGAGCACGTCGGCGCCGCCGGCGCCCCCGTCCTGCGCGGGGCGCGCGAACGCGGCCGCCACGGCCTCCGCGTCGGTGATGTCGAGCGCGAGCGCGCTGACGGGCGTGCCGGTGTTCGCACCGCCGCTCGCGCCGACGCTCTCGGCGAGCGCTGCGGACGCCGCGTGCACCGCCGCGGCATCGCGATCCGCGAGGATCACGCGGGCGCCCGACTCGATGAACGCCCGGGCGATGCCCTGGCCGATGCCGCCGGCGCCGCCGGTGATGAGAACGGTGCGGGGAGAGGTCACGGTGACTCCTTCGTCGTGGGCCGCCGCGAAGGATTCGTGGAGGCACTGGATCGGTGGTGGTTTATATTATACGATTGTAGAAAATAAAGAGCAATGGGCTCGGGTGCGCGCACGCGGCCCGGCTCGCGAGTGCTGCGAGGAGGCGGTTGTGACGTTCACTGGTGAGGTGCCCGTGCGGAGACTCGGGCCCGGAGGCCCGGAGGTGCCGGTCTTCGCGCTCGGCTCCTGGAACATCTGGGACCGCATGGAGCCCGAGGATCGCCGTGCGCTCATCGAGCGCGCGGTCGAGGCCGGTACGGCGTTCTTCGACGTGGCCTACTACAACATGGGGCCGCACGCCGAGGCCTCGCGCACGGATCTGCTCTTCGGCGAAGCCATCCGCGAGCTCGGGCTCGACCGATCCCGATATCAGCTGTGCGGCAAGCTGTGGCTGTGGGAGTACCCGCGCACCGGTTTCGCCGAGCAGATGGACGTGTCGCTCGAGCGGATCGGCGCCGCCGGGGCGGATCCCGGATCGTTCGAGACCGTGGTCGTGGGCGACTTCATGGGAGACATCGACATCGCGCAGGTGGTGCGCGATGTCCAGCTCGAGATCGACCGCGGCAGCTTCGCGAGCTGGGGCGTCAACAACTGGCCGGCCGAGGCGCTGCAGCTGGCGCTCGACACCGCAGAGGCCGAGGGGCTCACCGCGCCGAGCTTCGCGCAGCTGAAGTACGGTCTGGTGCGCCGCAGCATGGCGGAGGGGGAGTTCTACGGGAAGTGGTTCGCCGACGGCACGCTCGCGCTGCAGGCCTCCGACGCGTTCGAGGGCGGGATCCTGGTCGGCAAGCTCACTCCCGGGCGCAAGATCGGCGCCGACGTGGGCGGGATCCGCGAGCGGATCGTCGCCGCGTACCCGCGCGTCGCCGAGATCGCGGCCTCGTTCGGCGCGACGCCCGCGCAGCTCGGGATCGCGTTCTGCCTCGCGAACCCCGCCACCGCGAACGTGCTCTTCGGCGCGTCGAGCGTGCGGCAGCTGGATGACAACCTCGGCGCGATCTCGCTGCTGGCGCGGGAGGGCGCGGAGCGGATCCGCGAGGCCACGGCAGAGCTCTGGCTGGACCGCGAGGTGCGCGCCGACGGGGTCTGGGCGCCGCCCGCGGCGTAGTCCGCGTCCTTCGGTGCGCGCCGTGCCTGCGCCGCGCCCGCGCCGTGCCTGCGCCCGCCGCGCCCGCGCCCGCCGCGCCCGCCGCGCCCGCCGGCGATCCCATCTCGCCCTCCCGAAGTGGGAGTCCCGTTCTGCCGCATCACCGCTGACGAAGCGGCAGAACGCGACTCCCACTTTCCGTGTTCTGAGGAGGAGAGGCAGGACGCGGGTCACGACCGGCGGCAGGTACGGTGCCCGGGGCGGCGCGCTTCGCTCACAGACTGCGGATCCTTGGGATCCTCGTCATTTCTGCCAGGGCCTCTGTGGACCACTCGATGCGGGGCGGGGCATCGGATCAGTATGGAGGCATGTCGAGGATCGCCGGGCCGTTGCCCCATGAGTTGCGCGCCGCGCCGTTCACGGTGCGGCAGGCCGCTGCGGCCCGGATCCCGCTCGGCCGCCTGCGCAGACTCGACCTGGATCACGAGTTCCGCGGCGTGCGCGAACTGCGACGACCCGGTCCGGCCCTCGACCGGGTCGCTGAGCTCGCACGCAGGTCTCGCCTCGCCCTCGCGGGCAAGCCGGCGAGTTGGGCCGTGTCGGGCGCGACGGCGGCCCTGCTGCACGGCCTCTATCTCCCCAGAACGCTCGAGCGCGATGCGCGGCTGCACGTGGTCGCGATCGGAGCGGCGAACGCGCCGCGCGGGTCCGGAATCGTCGGCAGGCGCACCGGTCTTCCGGTGCCGGTCGTGCACGCCCGCGGAGTGCGGGTCGTGGTCCCGGAATATGCTTGGGCCGCGCTGGCCTCCCTGCTCGATGACGAGGAATCGCTGGTCGTCGCAGGCGAGCGGCTGTGGGATCCGTTCGACCCGATCGCGACTGTCGCGGCGGTCGATGCGATGCTCTCGAGCCTCGGCAACTGGAACGGGGTATCTCGCCTCCGTGCGGCCCGCAGGCTGATGCGGCCCGGCTCGCACTCGCCGAGGGAGACGCTGATGAGGCTCCTCTTCGAGCGCAACGGCCTGCCGACCGGGGTGCCCAACGGTCGGATCGACGTGCGGAGCGGTCGGACCTACTACGGCGACCTCGTCTTGCGGGAGTATCGGATCGTCTTCGAGTACGACGGTGGTTGGCACTGGGACGAGCAGGGGCGCAGGCGAAGCGAGGATCTGCGGCGTCAGAACGAGCTGGGAGCGGAGGGCTGGCTGCTCGTCAGGTTCGCCTCCGAGAGCGCTGAGGAGGGAATGCTCGAGATGGCGCGGGCTGCCTTGCGCTCTCGCGGCTGGCGCTCGGACGACGCGACATGACTCGGGATCGCATCCGGTGACGCCAGTGTTGCCGGTGGTGCTTGCGGTGCCGGTGGTGCTTGCGGGGCCGGTGGTGTTCGGAGTCTTCGGGGTGCCTCATCTCCCCGAAGTGGGAGTCGCGTTCTGCCGTTTCGGACCACGGATAGCGGCAGAACGCGACTCCTGCTTCGGGTGGATCCGCTATGCCAGGAACTGGATCGCGGCCGTCCGGAACTCGATGCTGTCGAGCGCGCCACGGTGATCACCCGGCACGTGGGTGAGTGCTCCCTGGCGGAGCGCCTCCGCGAGCTCTTCGATGCCCCGGGTCATCGGATCGCCGCTCCCCGCGACGAGCAGGGCCGGCACCTGCGGCGCCGCCGTCTGCGGAGCGAACGGCTCCGAGGCGAGGCCCGGGATCAGCCGAGCGAGCGACTCAGTATCTCGACCGGGCGCCGAGATCATCCCTGCCATCATGCCGACGAGCGGGGTGCTGGGCTCCGCTCCGAGAAGCACGGCATCGAGTTCGGCGGGGTCGACAGTGGCGAAGGGCTCGAACGGGCTGAGTCCGCCGAGCACCACCCGGCGCACCCTCGGTGACGCCGCAGGGAGCTCCCAGGCGAGCCGCGCGCCGAGGGAGTACCCCACCACGTCGAAGGGTCCCTCGGGAACGGCGGCAGAAATGGCCTCGAGGATCGCGGCGACGACCGCCGATGTGGTCGCCCGGGTGTCGGCATCGACCGAGGGGCTCCCTCCGTGGCCGGGGAGGTCTACGGCGATGACCGTGCGTCCAGCGGCGGCGAGGGACTCGGCCCAGCCGGTTGCGAGGTAATCCTCGGCGGCACTGGACGCGAACCCGTGGAGGAGTACGACGGGCGGGTGCGCGGATCCCGGGGAGGGGAGGTGATGGATTGCGAGGGGCATGGGTGACCTTTCGTCGGCGAATGGCGGAGTGTATGTATGGAATGAGGGTGTGATGGTGTGATGAAACCGCGATATCACTGAGGATGCGTTTCGGTCCGGGAGCAGTGCGGTCGGGCGCGCGGTGGCGCGGGCAGTGCGGGAGCGGCGAGGGGGCGAGAGCGGGGTGCGCCGCCCGGGGCGGCCCACCGCGATGTGTTTTTCTATGATAGTAGAAAATAAGCTCGGCGGGCGCTGGACTTTAAGTTTCTACAGTTGTAGAGTTTCCCGCAGGCCACCATTCGGACATCGTCGTCCCGCAATCGCCGGGACGGCCCGCACAGCGAAGGACGATCCACACCATGACCGCAACCCCCGAACGCATCGTCGACATCGCCATCGGCTTCATGGGCGCGAAGCAGCTCGACGCGGCGAGCCGCATCGGCATCTTCACGGCCCTGGCCGACGGTCCCAAGAACGTCGCCGAGCTCGCCGCGGCAACGCAGCACGCCGAGCGCCAGGTGCGCACGCTGGCCGACGCCATGAACTCGCTCGGGCTGCTCGACCGCGAGAACGGCAGCTACTCGCTCCAGGCCGACGCCGCGAAGTATCTCTCGGGCGCGGGCGAGATCGATCTGACCCCCTTCATCGCCTTCCTCGGCGACATCAGCTACCGGCAGTGGCTGGGATACGGCCGCACCGTCGACTCCGACGAAGCGGGCACCCTCGACCTCGACGAGGCCGGCTGGGGCGAATTCATGAACGGCGTCATGACCTACAACGCGCTCCACGCCGAGCAGTTCGGCCGAGCCTTCGACTTCTCGGGATTCCGCAGCGCGCTCGACTTCGGCGGCCTGGCGGCGGGCTTCTCCATCGAGGCGATGCGGCAGAATCCCGAACTCACGACGCGCTTCGTCTACGCCCCGGGCTTCACCGACGGGATCGCCGCAGCGGCCCGTGAGGCGGGCGTCGCCGATCGCATCGTGCTGGAGGAGGGGCCGACCGAGTCCACCGCTCCCGGCGGCGATCACGATCTGCTGCTGCTCACGCACGTGCTGCACCGCTTCGACGAGGCGCAGAACCGCGCGATCCTCGCCGCGGCCCGCGACGCCGCCGCCGACGGGGCCACCCTGATGCTGCTCGACTTCTTCCTGGACCGTGACGAGGTGCAGCGCCCCATCGACGCCCTGCACGCCGGCGAGTACTTCAACATCGACGGCACCGTCGTCTACCCGATCGAGCAGGTCGAGGGGTGGCTCGCCGAGACCGGGTGGACGGTCGACCGCCTGGTCGCGCTGCCGGGCAGTCCGCGCGTGCTCGTCGCCACCGCCTCCTGACCCATCCGGCCGCTCCGCCGTGTCCACGCTCACCACCGTTCTCGGCCGGATCGACTCCGGCTCTCTCGAGACCGTGCTCGCCGCGGAAACCCTGCTGTGCGCGCCGGCCGATGACCCGGGGCCCTGCGGGCGGCCGGCGACCGACGCGGCATTCGAGCGTGCACCGGTGACGATGGAGCGGCTCGGCCGGCTGATGCTGGGGGCGGAGAACCGCGACGACCGCACGCTCGCGGGCGCGGACGCCGAGGCCGCGCTGGACGGCCTCGCGGCCACCGTCTCGCACGGTGCGCTCACCGGTGACGTCTCGCACGGTGCACACACCGGCAACGGCCGACCCGTTCCGCGCCCCGCCGCGGCGGTCGTCGTGCTGGCGGGACGCGGATCGACCGCGACTCCCGCGCTGCTCGCCGCGCTCAGCCGGGCGAGCGGCGTGGCGCTGGTGCGCGGCGTCGACGGCTCCCAGGGGCCGCACGGTGCGGCCTGCGGAGCTGCTCCGGAGCTCGTCGCCGAGCGCATCGCCGCCGCGCTGTGCGCCGCGGAGCACGCGGCGGGCGCGGTCGGTGCGCTGCCGCTGCCAGCCCCGGATCCCGCCGCCGACCCGGCGGATGCGGCGCGCATCGAGGCGGCGGCGGGAGCGGCGCGCGCGGCGGGCGCCGCGCTGGTGCTCGCGCCGCGCGAAGACCCCTGGGGTATCGCGATCGCCGACGAGCCCGGTCGCGGGTCACTGCTCCGCGCGCTCGCCGCCGTCGATGCCGCGGGGCTCGAACGCGACCGGGTGATCCTGGGCGGTGCGGCGGCGTGCATCGCCCGGCGCGACGGCCGCGGCGCACCGCTCGCCGGCGTCGATCCCGCGCGTCTCGACGCGCTGCTCGGCCTCGGCACCGCGATCTGCTTCGACGATCTGGGGAGGATCCCGAACGTGCGCACCGCGGTCTCCGACCACGATGTCGCACTGGCGGTTCTGCGAGCCGCCGAGCGAGGGGACGCGTCGCGGATCCTGCTCAGCAGCGGGATCCGCAACAAGCATCGTCTCACCGCGTACGGGGGCACCGGGCTCGAGTTCGTCCCGGAGCGATTCCTGCCTTACCTCCGCGGGCTCGGGGCGAACGACGCGCTGCTGCGCGCGGTCGGCGGAGCCAACGCGGCCGGTGTGCTCGCGCGCGCGACGACGGAGCAGACATCGTGACCGGCGCGCACACCGGGGCTCGGGGTCGTCCGGGCGAGGCCCCGGGGCATCGATCCGCGGGGCTCGACACCCGTGTGATCCCGGATCGCGACGCGCGGGTGATCCCGACCCTCGACTCCCTCGTGATCCCGAACCTCGAGGGCCTCGTGCAGACCGTGCTCGGCCCGGTGTCGCCGCAGGCGCTCGGCACCACGCTGATGCACGAGCACCTCTTCCTCGACATCCGTCGTCCGGCGCACTCCCGCAACCCGCGGCCGGGCGAGTGGGAGCCGCAGGCCCGGGATCCGCTGACGCTCGCGAATCTCGCCGCGGTGCGCGGCGGCCGCCCCAATGCCGACAACGACGTTCTCGGGGATCTCGCGGAGATGCTCGACGAGATCGGCGATTTCGCGCGTCAGGGCGGTGGCGCGATGGTCGAGGTGACGAGCGCGGGCATCGGGCGCGATCCGCGGGCGCTCGCCCGGCTGAGCCGCGCGTCGGGGCTGCATCTCGTGATGGGCGCCGGGTGGTATCAGCGGGACCTCCACCCCGCGGACTTCCCGGACCGGACCCTCGAAGACCTCACGGCCGAGATCGTGCGCGATCTCGTCGTGGGGGTCGACGGGACCGGGATCCGATCCGGCATCATCGGAGAGGTGGGAGCCGAGGGCGATCCCGTGGATCCGCAGGAGATGCGCAGCGTGCGCGCTGCGGGCCGGGCCGCGGCGATCACGGGCGCGCCGATCACCCTGCACATGGGCGGCTTCGGCGAGGCCAAGCTGCGCGTGCTCGACGCGCTCGAGGAGGAGGGGGCTGATCCCCGATCCGTGATCTTCGGACACGCCGGATCCATCGCCGACGACATGCACCTCGCCAGGCGCCTGCTCGCGCGCGGGGCGTCCGTCGAAGCCGACTTCCTCGGCACGACGGGCAGTCCCTGGGGCACGCTCTTCCCGTTCACCGATCGCACCGCGGCGCGCGGCTTCGCCGAGCTCGTCGCCGACGGCTGGGGCGCGCAGCTGGTGCTCGGCGGTGACGTCTGCCAGCGGGTGCAGCTGCGCCGCTGCGGCGGGCACGGCTACGGATACGTCGTGGAGCACTTCCTGCCGACGCTGGCGGAGTTCGGGGTGGGGCCGGCCGACCTCGACCGGATCATGGTCGAGAACCCGGCACGGCTGCTGGCCTTCCGGGCGCCGCGGGCGGCGTGAGTCGGCGGCGTGAGGCGGCGGTCTGGGGCGGCGGCGCACGGCAGAAGCCCGAGAGCGGCCGCCGCGTGCGTCAGGGCCTCGGACTGAACATCAGTCGGCGCGACGCAGACGCGCGATGAAGTCGGTGACCTGCGCGTCGAGCACGGCGACGCTCATGTGCTCGGGGCTGACCACCCGCACCACCGTGGCGCCGATGTTCATCATGACGATCTCGTCGACGAGCTGCTCGTCCGGGGTCGCGGTGACGATGTCGCCGTCCTCGCGGCCCTCCCGCAGGTACTGCCGGTGCATGGCCTTCCAGGAGTCGAGGTGCTCGCTGTAGCCGTGGTCGAGCTCCGGGCTGAACGCGCACCGCTCCCAGAACGAGAGCAGCACCCGGGCCGCGGTGGCGTCGCCCTCCTCGATCGGCAGGGTGAAGCGCATCGACATCTCGAGCGCCTCGATGCCGCGCCGGCCCGCGACGTGTGCGGCGAGACGGTCTCCGAGGCCGTGCAGCGACCGTTCGTAGGCGCCCTTGATGATCTGGTCCTTGCCCGTGAAGTAGTGCTTCAGCGCACCGTTCGCGAATCCGGCGCGCGCGGCGATCTCGCGCATCGTCGCGGCTTCGATGCCTCCCTCGACGATCAGTTCCCAGGTGACGTCGACGATGTCGCTCCGTCGCTGATCGTGGTCGATGATCTTCGGCATGGCGGCGTCCTTCGGCGTGCGGCGAGTTTTTCTCCTCCAGTGTAGACGAACCGGGCCGCCAACGGTCGGCTCGCGGCCGGGCGACGTCTGTTGCGCTGGAGCGCACGCGCGTTGATCGACCGGGCACGACCGGCAGCCGGTGCTCGACCGTCGCTTCGTGTCGGTGCGATGCTTGAATGGACTGTGCGGCGAGGGTGCCGCGAGCGAGAGGAGTTCTGATGTCGAGTCAGTCCGGATCGGCCGCGCGGCCGAACAGCGTGATCGTGGTGGGTGCGGGGTCGGCCGGTTCCGTGGTCGCCCGTCGCCTCACCGACGCCGGGGTGGAGGTGACGCTTCTCGAGGCCGGGGGCGAGGACACCAACCCCGCGATCCACGACCTGAGCCGAATGGGCGAGCTGTGGCACAGTCCCGACGACTGGGACTACTACACGGTGCCGCAGGAGGGCGCCGGCGGGCACCGCCTGCACTGGCCGCGGGGCAAGGTGCTGGGCGGATCCCACTCGTTGAACGCCATGATCTGGGTGCGTTGCGTGCCCGGCGACTTCGACCACTGGGCTTCCCTCGGCAACCCGGGCTGGGAGTGGGAGAGCGTGCTCCCCGTCTACCGGGACATCGAGAACTACCGGGGCGCGGGGGATCCCGAGTGGCACGGCACCGACGGCCTGCTCGACGTCACCGACGAGTACGAGCTGTCGCCGATCCAGGCGTCGATCATCGATGCCGCGGTGGAGGAGGGGCTGCCGCGCAATCCCGACTACAACGGTGCGTCGATCGAGGGCGTGTCGCAGCAGCAGGTGACGATTCGGGATGGCAAGCGCCTCAACACCTACATGGCGTACGTGAAGCCGGTGCGGGATCGCCTCACCCTCGAGGTGGGCTGCCACGTGCACGAGCTGATCTTCGCCGACGAGGCCGACGCGCCCGAGGGCGGCCGGCCCCGGGTTGTCGGTGTGCGCTTCGCCCAGGGCGGGCGGCTGCGCGAGCTGTTCGCCGACGAGGTGATCCTCGCCGCAGGTGCGATCGATTCGCCGCGGGTGCTGCTGCGCAGCGGGATCGGCCCCGCCGACGAGCTGGGCGAAGTGGGGATCGCGTCGCGCGTCGACCTGCCCGGCGTGGGCAAGAACCTGCACGACCACTACCTCGCGCCCGTGATCTTCGACACCGCCGCGCCCATCGACCCGCCCCGCGAGGGCGTGTCGGTGACCCAGTCCCACCTGTTCTGGAAGAGCCGGGAGGATCTGGATCGCCCCGATACGCAGCCGATCTTGTTCTCGGTGCCCATGTACGGCGACTTCCTCGAGCCCCAGGGCGGCAACGGCTTCTCGCTGATGGCCGGACTCGTGACCCCGGAGTCGCGGGGCGAGATCCGGCTGTCCGGGCCGAATCCCGAGGATCCGCTGCTGCTGGACCCGCACGCGCTGGAGCACGAGGACGACGTCGCGTCGCTCGTCGCCTCGGTGCGTCAGTGCCGCCGCATCGGCCGGCAGCCGGCGCTCGCGGCCGCGCCGGCGGACGGCGGCTGGGGCGCCACGGAGATGTACCCCGGTCCCGAGGTGGGGGATGGTGAGGATCTCGTGGAGTACGTGCGCAACACGCTCGCGACGTATCACCACCAGGTCGGCACCTGCAAGATGGGTGTCGACGAGCTGGCCGTCGTGTCGCCGCGGCTCGCGGTGCACGGGGTGGACGGGCTGCGGGTGATCGACGCGTCGATCATGCCCCGCGTCACGACGGGCAACACGAACGCCCCGTCGGTGCTGATCGGCGAGCTCGGCGCGCGGTTCGTGCTGAACGGGGAGCGGTAGGCGGAGACCCCGCCGGTTGAGCGGAGCGCAGCGGAGTCGGAACCGCGGATCGCGTCGGGTTTCGACCTCCTCGTTCCTCGGTCGCTCAACCGGCGGAGCCGCCGTCAGGCGGTGCGCGAGCGCTCGGCGCCGCGGTCGGCGTGCAGGGCGTCGAGGATGGAGTCGATGCTCGCGAGCAGGCTGGCCTCATCGGCCGACTCGGGGACGAGCACGGCCATCATCTGCCAACCGGCGTTGTGCGCGGAGACGCGGTTGACCCCGTCTTCGATGACCAGGGTGGGGTCGAGCTCCCCGTCGTCGCGCGCCTCGACGAGGAAGCGCCGGATCAGCTCCCGGCGGCGCGTGATGTTCTCGTGGTGGATCTCCCACAGCTCCTGATCCTGCGCTGCCCGGTCCCAGAAGGAGAGTACGACGCGCGCCCGTTCCGGGCCGTCCGCTTCGAAGGGGAGCAGTTCGAGGAACATCTGTCGCAGGGCCTGCAGGCCGCGCACCCCCTCCACCCGCTGGAGGGTGCGCTCGTGCGAGCCCTGGAACACCTGCAGGAACGCGGCGGTGAGCAGACTCTTCTTGTCGGGGAAGTAGCGCGCGATCGCCCCGTGCGCGTATCCGGCCTCGGCTGCGATCTCGCGCATGGTGACCCGGTCGAAGCCGTCTCGAATGATGATCTGCGTGACGGCCTCGACGATGTGCGCGCGGCGTTCGTCGTGGTCGACGATCTTCGGCATGGTGCGGGCTCCTTCCGCGGGTCCTGTGCTCGATCATAGGGTCACGCGCGCTGGATGCGCGGTCTCCGGGCGACACTCGAAGTTTATTATCACCAAGTGGTGACTAATCGTTATCCGCTCGTTACCGAAGGGGAGTCGCTGGAGATTATCCTTTAGTCACCGATTGGTGATTAAACGGATCGGCGAACCTCAACGGGAGTGCCTCCCACCGACGAAGGAGTCGTTCATGCAGAAATCCAACCGCCTCGCCGCCGGCATCGCGCTCGCGGCCTCGGCCGTCCTCGCCCTCGCGGGCTGCTCGTCCGGGACCTCCGGTCAGGACGACGCCGGCTCGGACGCCATGGACGGCGGCGAGCTCACGACGCTGAGCGTGGCGACCATCGGCCTCACGTCCGACGGCAGCCTCCTCACCGGCATCGAGCAAGGCTTCTTCGAGGAGGAGGGGCTCGAGATCGAGACCTCGATCGTCGCCAACCCGCCCGCGGGCCTCGCCGCGGTGCAGAGCGGGCAGGTCGACATCGCCTACTCCCCGAGCATCCCGCTGCTCAACGCGCTCAGCCAGGGCGTGCCCATCCAGGTGATCGGCGCGGCCGACGGGTATCCCGACGACCCCGCGGAGATCGACGACCCCGCCGAGTTCGACGACACCGGGCTCTTCGCCGCGGTCGACAGCGGCATCGAGTCGATCGAGGATCTCGACGGCAAGACGATCGCGATCCCCGCGCGCAAGGCGCAGCTGGAGGTCGTCATCGCAGGCGAGCTCGAGAAGGCCGGGATCGACCCGGCGAGCGGCGTCAACTGGGTGGTGCTCGACTTCACCTCCGCCGTGGCCGGGCTCAAGAACGGCACGGTCGACGCCGCCGGCCTCGTGAGCCCCTTCACCACCGAGGCGGCAGAGGCGGGCGCGACCCAGCTCTCCGCGCCGTCGATCGGCTTCTTCGAGACCGGTGCGACCGGCCTGTGGACCGCCGGCACGGCGACCGTCGAGGAGAAGGGCGAGGCCATCGCCGCATTCCAGCGCGCGATCGTCAAGTCGAACGAGTACGCCACGGCCAACCCGGAGGAGGCGATCCAGGCAGGCCTCGACTACACGGGATCGACGCTGACGGTCGACCAGGTCAAGACCCCGGTCTGGCCCCTGGTGGTGAACCCGGAAGACCTGGAGCGCCCCAACGAGAAGATGGTCGCCCTCGGCTTCCTGCCCCAGCCGGTCGATCTCGACGGCGTGATCCTGCAGGGCTGACCCACGACCATGCGAGACTCTCGACTGCTCAATTCCGGCATCGGCGCGCTGGGCGCCGTGGCGGCGATCGGCCTCTGGCAGTTCGCCGCTACGGCGGGGCCGCTGGCCGACTCGCCGCTGCCGACCGCCGTGGATGCGTTCCGCGCGTTCTTCGGCCTGCTCGGCACTCCCGAGATGTGGATGGCGACCTGGGACACCGTGTACATGGCGCTCGTGGGCCTCATCGTCGCGACGGTGGCGGGCGTGCTGCTGGGTGTGGGCATCGGCGTCTCGCCGCTCGCCATGCACGCCACGCGCGTGCCGCTCGAGTTCTTGAAGCCGATCCCGCCGATCGTGATCCTGCCGGTGGTGGTGCTCGTGCTCGGCCCGACCGCGGGCATGGGCGTGTTCCTCGTGTTCATGGGCTGCTTCGTGTCGATCGTGGTGCAGTCGTCGGCCGGGGTCTTCGACACCGACCCGGTGGCGAAGGCGACCGGGCAGTCGTACGGCCTCGGTTCGGGCGAGATCCTCGGGCGCATCGTGCTGCCGAGCGCCCTGCCCTACATCGGCACGGCGGTGCGGGTGGCGGCGCCCACCGCGCTCATCGTCGCGGTGGTGGCCGGGCTGCTGGGCGGGGGCCCCGGGCTCGGGCAGAGCCTGCTGCTCGCCCAGATCACCGGCAACCAGGATCAGCTGTTCGCCTACGTGCTGATCCTCGGCGTGCTCGGCCTCATCGTGCAGGGACTCAGCCAGTGGGGCGAGCGGCGCCTGCTGCACTGGCATCCCCAGTATCGGAAGCAGGTGGTGTGATGACGTTCACCTCGACCGTCCTCGTGCGCACGCGCGAGGCCCGACGCCAGAAGCGCAGCGGTCTGCCCAAGTGGGTGCTGATCGGCGCCGAGATCCTCGTGCCGATCCTGCTGCTGGCCCTGTGGTGGGTGGCCTCGGCGGGCTCGACGAACACCTTCTTCCCGCCGCTGCAGACGATCCTCCAGCGCCTCGTCGAGCTGCTCGGCACGCCGATGTTCTGGGGCGACGTGGGATCCTCGGTGGGCAACCTGGTGCTCTCGTTCGTGCTGGCCTGCGCGATCGGCGTGCTGCTGGGCATCGTGCTCGGCACCTCGCGCTGGCTCTCCGCGCTCGTCGAGCCGACCATCCACTTCTTCCGCGCCATCCCGCCGGTCGCGCTCGTGCCGATCTTCGTGTCGCTCATCGGATTCGGCAACGAGACCCGAATCCTCGCCATCACGCTCTCGGCGCTGTTCCCCGTGCTCATCTCGACGATCGACGGCATCCACGCCACCGATCCCGACCGACGCGCCGTGGGGCAGATCTACCGCCTGAGCCGCTGGGACCGCGTCTTCTCGGTCGCCCTTCCCGAGGCGAGCCCGCGCATCCTGTCGGGCATGCAGGTGAGCCTGATCACGGCCTTCGTCGTGATGGTCGCGAGCGAGATGCTCGGCTCCTCCAACGGCCTCGGGGCCCGGACGCTGCTCGCGCAGCAGTCCTTCATGATCGCCGACATGTGGGTCGGGATCCTCGTGCTGGGCATCATCGGCTACGCCGCCACCGCCCTGCTCTCCCTCTTCCGGCGCCGCGTGCTGCGCTGGTACATCGCGATCCGACAGCAGGAGAAGAACCTATGAACACCACCTCGACCGTCGACGCGCCGGCGCGCCTGAGCGTGCAGGGCCTCGCCAAGACCTACGACACGAAGCACGGCCCGGTGCCCGTGATCGCGGACCTCACGTTCGACGTGCGCAGCGCCGAGATCGCGTGCATCGTCGGCCCGTCGGGCATCGGGAAGACCACGCTGCTCAAGTGCCTCACCGGTCTGCAGTCGATCACGTCGGGCTCGGCGCGGATCGACGGCAAGCAGATCGACGGGCCGCCGGAGGAGATGGCGCTCGTGTTCCAGGAGTACACGCGATCGCTCATGCCCTGGCTGACGGTGGAGAAGAACGTGCGGCTGCCGCTGAAGCACCTGCGCCTGCCCGCCGCCGAACGCGAGGAGCGGATCGGCTCGGCCCTCGCCGCCGTCGGCCTCGCCGGCGCAGAGGCGAAGTACCCGTGGCAGCTCTCCGGCGGCATGCAGCAGCGCGTGGCGATCGCCCGCGCGATCGCCTACCGGCCCGAGGTGCTCATCATGGACGAGCCCTTCGCGTCGGTCGACGCCCAGACCCGCTTCGAGCTCGAGGATCTGTGCCTCAAGATCCGCGAGGAGTTCGGCATGACCATCGTCATCGTCACCCACGACATCGACGAGGCCGTCTATCTCTCCGACCGGGTCGTCGTGCTCGGGGAACGCCCCGCCCGCGTCACCGAGATCATCGACATCGACTTCGGCGGCCCGCGGGATCAGATCACCACCCGCTCGGTGCCCGAGTTCGCCGAACTGCGCACCCGCATCTTCGAACTCATCCGGAAGGCGGGCTGAGCGTGGGGGCGCGGCCCGGGGCGGCCGAGCGGCGGCGCGCGAGCGGCCCGGATCCGGCGGGGAGCCGGGGCTACGAGTCGTTCGGCGGCGGCGTCGCGGAGTTCGCCTCCGAGTCGTCGCCGTGGTGGCGACCGCGGCCGACCGCTCCGGCGGGATCGCCGAACGTCATCGTGATGCTCGTCGACGACCTCGGTTTCAGCGATCTCGGTCCGTTCGGCAGCGAGATCCCCACGCCGAACATCGACGCGCTGGCCGACGACGGCTGGGTGTTCACGAACTACCGCACCGCTCCCATGTGCTCGCCCGCCCGGGCCGCGCTCTTGACGGGGCTGAACCCGCACCGCGCCGGCTTCGGCTTCGTCGCGCACACCGATCCCGGCTACCCGGGATTTACCTGCGAGCTCCCTGACGACGCGCCCACCCTCGCCGAGTCCCTGCGCGCGGGCGGCTACGCCACATTCGCGGTGGGCAAGTGGCACCTGACCCTCGAATCGCGGTTGCACGACGCGGCCGACCGCTCGTCGTGGCCCCTGCAGCGGGGCTTCGATCGCTACTTCGGCAGCATGGACGGCTTCACCTCGCTGCACCACCCGCACCGGCTCGTGCGCGACAACTCAGTGGTCGATGTGCAGCAGTTCCCCGACGGCTACTTCCTCACGGATCAGCTCACGGATGAGGCGCTGGCGATGATCGACGAACTGCGCGTCAACGACGCGGAGAAGCCGTTCTTCCTCTACTACGCCCACACCTCTGTGCACGGCCCGATCCAGGCGAAGCCGGTGGACATCGAGCGCCATCGCGGACGCTACGAGGCGGGGTGGAACGCGCTGCGCGAGTCGCGGTTCGCGCGGCAGCGCGAACTGGGGATCGTGCCGCCGCACGCCGAACTGCCCGGAGACGCGCTCGCCGACGGGGATCGGATTCCGCACTGGGAGCACCTCGGCGATGACGAACGCGCACTCTTCGCCCGCCACATGGAGGTCTACGCGGCAGCGGTCGACGAGGTCGATCAGAGCGTCGGGCGTCTCGTCGCGCACCTCGAAGACCTCGGCGAGCGCGAGAACACGGTCATCGTGATCGCGAGCGACAACGGGGGGACCGCGGAGGGCGGCCCGAGCGGCACGCGCAGCTACTTCGCGCAGTTCGGGCACTCGGCGCCGCTGCCCGACGGCTGGGTGCGCGACGTGCCGAGGGACCCGGAAGAGATCGGGGGACCCCGGGTGTTCTCGCAGTACCCGACCGGGTGGGCCCGGGTCTCGAACACCCCGTTCCGCTCGTTCAAGTCGTCGACCTACGAGGGCGGTGTGCACGCGCCGCTCATCGTGTCGTGGCCGGAGGCGCCCGTCGCCGCGCGCGGCCTGCGCGATCAGTTCGTGTTCGTGTCCGACCTCTCGCCCACGATTCTCGATCTCGTCGGCGTCCCGCCGCTCGCCGAACTGCGCGGGCGGCCGGCGCAGGAGATCGACGGTCGCAGCGTCGCCGGGGTGCTCAGAGACCCCGCCGCCGAGGGGCGCGCGGCGCAGTACTTCGAGTGCGTGGGGCGCCGTGCGATGGTCGACGGCGAGTGGAAGGCGGTCTCGCCAGAGCCGCCGCGGCGCGAGGAGGGCGCGGCCGGCGGCCGCTGGGAGCTGTACCACCTCGCCGACGACCCCACGGAGACGCGGGATCTTGCCGCGGACAGACCCGAGCGCGTGGCCGATCTCGCCGAGCGCTGGCGCTCCGAGGCGTGGCGCAACACGGTCTTTCCGCTCGACGACGACGGCACGCTCCACAGCACGCGCCCGGCCACCGAGGCCGCGCTCGCCGCTCCCGTGGCGCTCGTGCCGTTCCGCGCGCCGCTCGAGCGGTTCCGCTCGGCGCAGCTCACGGTGCTGAAGTCGTTCGCGGTGGAGGCGACCGTCGTGGTCGGCCCCGACACCGCGGGGGTCGTCGTCGCGCACGGCGACCAGGGCGGGGGATACCTGCTCGGCATCGAGGACGGCGCGCCGTTTCTCTCGTACAACGCCTACGGCGAGATGCACCGCGCGATCGGGCCGGTGCTCGCACCGGGAACCAGGGAGCTCGTGCTGCACGTCGACGAGTCGGAGGGCCTGCGCTGGCGGCTGCGGCTCGAGGTCGACGGCGAGCGCTCGGCCGAGATCGCCGGGGTGCCGATGCTGCTCGGCATGGCGCCGTTCACCGGCATCAGCGTCGGCTACGACTACGGGGGGCCCGTGGACTGGGAGCTGCACGAGCGGCACGGCGACGGCTTCCGCTTCTCGGGCGGTGCGATCGAGCGCCTGCGCTACGTGCCCGGTGCGCGCTCACGGCACGATCCGACCGTGCTGCGCCGCATCGGCGAGGCGGTCGCCGAGCTGGCCGACTGATGCCGGCAGCGCTGCCCGACGGCGCCGTCGACGAGACCCTGCGCGCCAGGGACGCGGCCGAGACGCTCGGGGGCGCAGCATTCGTGACGGTCGTCGGCACCGCCGAGATCGAGCGCGAGCTCGTGCGGGCCGCGCGGATCGGCCGGCCGGCCGCCGATCCGCTCGTCGGCCGCGCGGTCGCCGTGAAGGACAACATCCACGTCGGCGGTCTGCCGAGCACCGCGGCGACGCCGGCTCTGCGGCACTACGTGCCCCGCGTCGACGCCTCCGCGGTCGCCCGGCTGCGCGCGCGGGGCATGGTGGTGGTCGGCAAAGCGAACCTGCACGAGCTCGCGCTCGGGGTGACGTCGACCCGCACCGCGATCGGGCCGGTGGCGAACCCGGCGCTGCCGGGGCGGGTGGCGGGCGGGTCGAGCGGAGGGAACGCCGCGATCATCGCGGCCGGGGTCTGCCGCTACGGCATCGGCAGCGACACCGGCGGGTCGACCCGGATCCCGGCGGCCTGCACCGACACCTGGGGGTTCCGCCCGAGCACCGGGCGCTACCCCGAGGACGGCGCGGTGAGCATCGCGTTCTCCCGGGATACCGTGGGGCCGATGGCGGCCGACCTCGCGTCGCTCCGCCGCCTCGACGCGGTGCTGGCGGGGGAGCTCGTGGGGGCGTGCGCCGGACGGAGCGCCGAGGGAGCGGTGCCGTCCACGCTGCGCATCGGCGTCGACGCCGACGATCTCGCGCGCTGCGACGCGGCGGTGGCCGCGGGGGCCTCGGCCGCCCTGACGCTGCTCGCCGCGGCGCCGGAGGTGCGGCTGGTGCCGATCGACCTGGCCGCCCTCGATCGCGCCGTCGCGGCGTTCGAACCGGCGCTCGGCGCGCACGAGCTGGCGCCGTCGCTCAGGAGCGTCCTCGCGGGCGACGCGCGGCTGCCGTCGCTGGACGCCGTGATCGAGCAGATGGTGGATCCGCACGCGGTGCACCTGCTCGAGTCGAGCCTCGCCGCGACGGCCGGCGGTGTCTGGAGCGCGCGCCTGCACACCCTGCTGAACGATTGCGCGCGTGCGCGAGCGGCGTACCTCGCCCTGCTCGGGCGGCACCGGATCGACGCGGTGTTGCGGCCTGCGGTGCCGGTCCTCCCACCGGCGTCGGAGGAGACGGCGACCTCCTCGCTCGCGGGCTGCGGCGACCTCTTCGCGCGCATGACCTCCTTCACCCGTCTCGCGACGGTGGTGGGCTCGCCCAGCCTCGCGCTGCCGCTCGGCCGGCTGCTCGGACGCGCGGGAACCGGGCTGCTGCTCGACGGAGCGCCGGGTCGCGACGCCGAACTGCTCGCCGCGGCGGCGCGCGTCGAGCGGGTCCTCGCCTCCGGCTCGCTCGCCCGGCGGCGGCCGCTCGCCGGGTGAGCTGAGCGCTGCGGAGTCGACACCCAGGAGTGCCTCAGCCGAGCGGAAACGACTCGGCCGCGTGCGGGATCACGATGGCCCCGCCGCTCGCGTAGTTCGGCACATCGGCCTCGACGGCCCGCCCCTCGGGCGAGGCCAGGGCCGCGCCCATCGCGGCCTCGTCGGCGAAGGTCGCCCGGAAGATCGCGTAGTACGGACCCTCGCCGGGCTCGCAGACGTCGAGCGCGTACGTGATGTCCTGCACCCCCGGCAGCTGCGCGCACAGCGGCAGGTGGGTGCTCCGGTAGTACTCCGCGAATGCGGCGCGGTCGGTCGGCTCGGGGTAGAGCACGGTGAGCACCTGCATGGGTTCTCCTTCGATCGGGTCGGTGTCGGCGTGAGGTGGACGGGCGGGGTCCCGCCCTCGGTATGACGGGCGGGGTCCCGCCCGGATGGACGGGAACGGCGGGGAGCGTCAGTCGCGCGCGAAGACTCGGCGGCCCGCGAACCAGGTCTCCGAGACCGTCGTCTGCACCAGTTCGTTCGCGGGATGCGCGAATGGGTCGCGATCCAGCAGCACGAAATCGGCTGACTTGCCCGGCTCGAGCGAACCCGTCTCGTGCTCGAGCCCCATGGCCGTGGCGCCGCCGATCGTGAACGCGGCGATCGCCTCGTCGAGGGTGATCGCCTGCTCGGGCCAGAGCGTGCCGGGGTACTGCCCGCTCGGGTCCTCGCGGGTGACGAGACCGTGGATGCCCTCCCACGCGTTCGGAGACGGCGACACCGGCCAGTCGGATCCGCCGGCGACGACGGCCCCGGCATCGAGCAGCGCGCGGTTCGGCTGGATGCGGTCGGCGCGATCGCGCGGCAGCACCTCGCGGATCGCCTCGACGATGGGGCCCGGCACCCAGATGAAGGGCGAGATCTCGGCCGACACGCCCAGAGCGGCGAAGCGCGCGATGTCGTCGGGGTGCACGAACTGGCCGTGCGCCACCTGATAGCGCGTGTCCGTGTATCCCTCGTCGCGCAGCTTCTCCACGGCATTCAGCACCGCGTGCACCGAGGCGTCGCCGGTGCAGTGCACCTTCGCCGAGAGCCCGACGTCCGCCACGCGGCGGAGCCAGTCGGCGAGCTCCTCCGGGTCGAGCAGCGTCTCGCCGTGGAAGTGAGCGCCGTGCACCTCGTCGGGCAGGTACGGCTCGAGGAAGGCTCCGGTGCGGGTGGGCGGCACGCCGTCGAGGAAGATCTTCACGAAGTCGGGGCGGTGGTGCTCGGTGCGGTACGGCTCGCCGGCGAACACGAGGTCGTCGCCGATCTCGGCGTAGCCGAAGATGTCGTCGTTGATGAGCATCGACGAGACCACCCAGGCGTCCAGCTCGCCATCGGCGTCGAGCGCCCGCAGCGCCTCGAGGGTCGGCGTCGAGACGGCGGCGTCCTGGAACGCCGTGACGCCGTACGAGTTCAGGATCGCGACCCCGTGCTGCGACGACGCGCGCTGCTGCTCGGCGGTCAGCGCGCCGGCCTCGCGCTGCGCCCGTGCGACCGGGATCCCCGCCGCTTCGAGCAGCACGCCCGTCGCTCGGCCCTCGGTGTCGAGCACCACGCCCGGCTGCCCGGGCTCCACCCCCGCGATCTCCATGGCGCGACTGTTGACCCAGCGATTGTGGTGGGAGTCGTCCGAGAGCATCACCGGGCGCCCGCCCGCGGCTTCGTCGAGCTGCGCGAGCGCCTCCGCCGTGTTGACCTCGCCCAGGCGATCGCTCGCCCAGGGGCCGCCGACCACCCACGCGTCTGCCGGCAGCGCGGCGGCGTGCGCGCGCACGGCGTCGACGATACCGTCGAGGTGCGCGCCGAGCGGCACGCGCAGCTGGAAGAGCTCCTCCTCGCCCGCGATGGCGTGATGATTGTGGGCGTCGACGAGCCCGGGCATGAGGAAGGCCCCGGCGAGGTCGCGCACCCGGGTCTCGGGGCCGGCGAGCGCCCCGACCTCCGACGAGGAGCCGACGGCGACGATGCGGCCGTCCGAGACGGCGATCGCCTCGGCCCACGGCTGCGCAGGATCGACGGTGTAGACGCGGCCGCCGGTGAGGATGAGATCGGGAGAGGTGGTCAACAGTGACTCCGTTCGTAGGTGTGGGGTGTGTGCGGTGGCGGGATCCGCTCGATCAGCCGGGGGAGCAGCAGTCGGCGGATCCGGTGCCGGTCGCGCGGTCCGAGCTGCTCGCGCGGGCGTCCGCGGGCAGATCCATCGCCGGATTCTGATCGAGGAAGCCGTGCGGCTTGAACCAGAATCCCGAGTAGTCGACCGGCATGATCGGCCAGTCCTCGGTGCGCGGGATGTGCGTCGGGCCGAAGGTGTGCCAGAGCACGATGTCCTCGCCGTCGAGTGAGCGATCCTGCTGCGTCCACTCGGGCAGGCCGGCCCCCGGCGCGTGGGCGTTCGGGAAGAAGCCCGCGGGGTACAGCTCGTCGGGCGCGTACTGCGTGCCCCAGAGATGCTTGGTCGCGAAGGCCGCGCGGCCGTGCACCGTCGCCTCGGGCTGCGCGGCGAGCAGCATCTTCCCCTCCGGAATCAGCCGGTACGAGGTGGGCTTGCCCACGTAATTGGTGCGGTGGGCCGAGCGCACCTCCCAGACGCGGCTCGTGAGCCCGTCGGCGATCCGCTGCGCCTCGGCCTCGCTCGTCAGCTGGGTGTCGGACCAGGTGAACGCGTTGCCGTGGGGGTTGTCCGGGCCCGTGGGGATCCGCACCGCCTCGACCTCGTGGAGCGTGTTGTCCTCCCCGTCGATCGCCACGTCGAGGCGGGCGCAGAAGAGGTGCTGGTGGATCGGCGTGAAGATGCCCGGCGCGATCTCGGGGGCGTGCGGATTGTCGGATCCGGGGATCCCTGCGCCCGCGAACACGATTCCGGTGGCCTTCGCCTCGACCTGGATCGAGCCGTCCAGATAGAAGTACCAGAAGAAGCCGTAGTCGTAGTTGCCGATCGTCGAGAAGGTGCTCACGACCAGGCGCCGGCTGCGTCGGGTCTCGGCCCGGCCCTCGAGGTCGGTGTGCTTCCAGAGGATCCCGTAGTCCTCCTCGTGCATGCAGATGGCCTGCGGGATCTTCACCGGATTGCCGTGGTCGTCCGGCACGAAGGCGTCGAAGTAGTGGATCACGCCGAGGCAGTCGCAGCCGAGGGCGAGAGAGTTCGCGTTCTTGCCGAGCAGGTACTCGCCGGCGTCGAAGTAGCTGATCCAGTAGCGGCTCACCGAGGTGTCGCCGTAGGGCACCACCATCTCCGGGACGCTCGCGCGGGTCGCCACCGAGCGCTCCTCGTCTCCGTCGCGGAAGGCGATCTGGTTGAGCACCAGCCCCTCCTGCTGGGTGAAGCCGACGCGGAAGCTCCAGTTCTCCCAGCGCACGAGCGCGCCGTCGACGGAGAACGAGGGCCCCTCGGGCTGGGTGATCTCGATGGGCGTGAGGCTCGTGCGGGCGGGGCCCTGCGCGTCGAGCCCGTAGTTGCCGTGCTGCTCGGGCACGGGCACGTCGCCCTCGTCGTCGATGCGGATCACCCGGCGCTCGGTGAGATCCACGTGCACCACGAGCCCCTCGATCGGGTGCGCCCACGGACTGTCGTGCTCGTCGAAGCGAAGATAGGTGTGCGAGCGCACGATGCGCCTGCCCACCTCGTCCTCGCGGCCGAAGAACCCTGGTGCGAGCGGGGAGCAGAAGGCGAGCTCCATGTGCGTCTCAAGGCCCCGGCGGCGCATCGCGGCCCGCCACTCCGGCGAGGCCTTGACGATGTCGGCGGCGTCGGCGTACTCCTCGAAGAGGTACTGCGGCTGGCCGTAGGGCTCTTCCGCGTTGGGCAGCACGCGGAACGCGTCGATCTCCCCGCGGGTCACTGCGACGATCGCCTCGGAGGCGATACCCGTGCTGCGATCGAGCAGGGTCACGCGGATGCGGCGGTCCAGCGCATCGCCCGGCCGCCAGGCCGCGAGATCCGTCTTGGCGGGATCGACGGGCAGCATGCGCGGTACGCGCGTGTGCTCGGTGAGGCGTCCGGCATCGGCGAGAATGCGACGAGCCTCGGCGATCTCGTCCCCGGTGAGGGGATCGAGCGGGTGCACGGCGGCGGTGGGCGTGGTGACCCGCTTCCCGTGCGTGTGGGTGCTATCGGGCGTGTGCGACATTGGACGACCTCGAGTTCGGCTGCGCGGCAGACATCTTCCATCCTCAGTATCGCAAGTGTCGGCGCTGCGGTGTTGACTGTGGGCGAAAACCGATGCGCTGGGAGCGTAGAGGTGGTCGTGTCGCGCCCGGCTAGGGGAGAGGATGAGTGCCAGGAGGCCGGAGCGGCCGCGGCCCGGAGCATCGGGCATCGATCAGAGAGGATCCTCATGGCACCCCAGAACAGCGAGAACGAGGGACGCGTCGTCGTCATCACCGGCGGCGGCACCGGCATCGGCGCGGCGATCGCCGAGCGCTACGCGAGCGAGGGCGCGCACGTGGTCGTCGTCGGCCGCCGGCAGGGCCCGATCGCGGAGGTCGCGGCCCGCATCGGCGGCACCGCGGTCGTGGCCGACGCCTCCGACGGGGCTTCGTCGCGGGCCGCCGTGGCGCAGGTGGTCGAGAAGTTCGGGCGCCTCGATGTGCTGGTCGCGAACGCGGGCGGGCACGGGTTCTCGCCCGTCGGAGAGACGAGCGACGACGATTGGGCGTCGTCGATCACGGTCAACCTCTCGACGGCGTTCGTGATGGCGCGCGAGGCGCTCCCGGCGCTCCTCGAGACGGGGGAGCGCCACGGCGGCGCCCAGATCGTGATCGTCTCATCGCTCGCGGGGCTCTTCGCCGGGCCCTCAGTCGCCGGCTACACGGTGGGCAAGCACGCGCTCATCGGCCTCACGCGCAGCCTTGCACGCGACTACAGCCGGCGCGGGGTGCGGGTCAACGCCGTCTGCCCGGGATGGGTGCGCACGCCCATGGCCGATTCCGAGATGGACGAGTTCGCCGAGCACGCGCCCGAGATCGCCGATCGCGAGGCGGGGTACGCGGCGGTGACGCGCGATGTGCCCCTGGGGCGCCCGGCCGAGCCGGCCGAGATCGCATCGATCGTGCGGTTCCTCGGCTCGCCGCAGTCGTCGTACATGACGGGCGCCGTGCTCGTTGCCGACGGTGGTGCGCACGTCGTCGATCTGCCCACGGTCGCGTTCGAGCACGCCGGCATGTGAGGCGGCGCCCGGCCCCGCCGATCGAGCGGAGCGGAGCGGAGTCGAAATCTCCCGGCCCGGGTGGGCTGGGAGATTTCGACTTGCTCTGCTCGCTCAACCGGCGGAGCGGATCAGATCACCCGCCGAGGTAGGCCTGCCGCAGCATCGCCTCGTCGTCGCGGAGCGCGGCGGCCGGCGCCTGCGCGTGGCTGACGCGGCCGCTCGAGACGACCATCGCGTCGTTCGCGATGCCGAGGGCGAGGTGGGTGAACTGCTCCACGAGCAGCACGCCCACCCCCGACTCGGCGAACTGCTGGATCAGCGGCAGCAGCCGCATGAACACGACGGGGGCGAGCCCCAGCGACATCTCGTCGATGAGCAGGAAGCGCGGTCGCGACGCGAACGCTCGTGCCAGCACCACCATCTGCTGCTCGCCGCCCGAGAGCAGCACCGCCTGCGAGTCGATGCGCTTCTGCAGCTCGGGGAACGAGGCCAGCACCTCCTGCACCGCGGCGTCGGTCTTCGCCGTGAGCAGCAGGTTCTCGCGCACCGTCAGCGACGGGAAGATGGCCCGCCCCTGTTCGATGTGCGCGATCCCCGCGCGAGAGCGCTGCACCCGCTTCCACTTGGCGATCGATTCGCCGTCGATGGCGATATCGCCGCCCGAGTGCCCGATGACCCCGGAGATCGATTCGAGCAGGCTGGTCTTGCCCGCGCCGTTCGGCCCGACGAGCGCCAGGATCTCGCCCTGGCGCAGCGTGAGGTCGACGTCCGAGACCACGGGGCCGGCCCCGCGGCTCACGGTGACGCCGCTCAGGTGCAGTTCGCTCATTGCGTCATCTCCGCATCTCCCATGTAGGCCGCGATCACGGCCGGGTCGTCGAGAACCTCTGTGCTCGGTCCCTGGGCGAGCACTCTGCCGAAGTCGAGCACGGTGAGCTCGGTGCAGACGGAGCGTACGAGATCGAGATCGTGCTCGATCAGCACGATCGCGGTGTCGAAGCGCGACGGGATCCGGGTGAGCCGGTGCCCGAACTGCAGGTGCTCCTCGTGCGAGAGACCGGCCGCGGGCTCGTCGAGGATCAGCACGCGCGGACCCGACAGCACGGCCGCCGCGACCTCGATGAGGCGTCGCGTGCCGACATCGACGCTCGCCAGCTGAGCCTCGGGGGGCGGGCAGCCGAGGAACGCCAGCGCATCGGCGAGCTCGTCGTGGTCGAGCCGCTTGCGCGCCACGAAGCGCACGTAGGCCTCGACCGTCAGCTGCGGCGGCACCCGATCCTGCTGGAACGTGCGCCGCAGCCCCTTGCGCGCCCGGGCCACGGGGGAGAGGCGGGTGATGTCCTCACCGTCGAGCAGCACGGTTCCGGTGTGCTGCGGCAGGAAGCCGCTGACCGCGTCGACGAAGGTCGACTTGCCGGCGCCGTTCGGTCCGATGAGTCCCATGATGCTGCGCGGCTTGACCTCGAGAGACACGTCGTCGTTGGCCTTGAGCGCGCCGAACTGCACGCCGAGATCGCGCACCTCGAGCACGGGCGCCGCATCGGCGGGCACCGGCTCGGCGGCTTCCGGCACCGCGAAGACGTCGAGCACGCTCGTGCCCACGTCGTCGGGCTGAGCCTCCGCCGCTGCGGCGGCCCGCTTCCCGGCCCGTTTGCGGAACCCGCCGCGGATCGCCTCTCCGAGGTTCGACCCGCTCGTGAGCGCCTGGATGCCGAGCAGGCCGAAGATGACGAATCCCCAGTCCTGCGGCACGCCCCAGCGCTTGAGCAGCTCGGGCACGAGCACCCAGAGCACGCCGCCGAAGACGGCCATGTCGATGAGGTAGGCGCCGCTCATCACCGCGAGGATGTAGAGCGCGAGCGACATGATCGGCGTGAAGCTCGAGGCGTAGGGGATGCCCACCTGGCCGGCCAGCAGGCCGCCGGCGACGCCGCCGAGGGCGGCGCTGACCGCGAATGCGGACAGCTTCGCGGAGCGCACGCTCTGGCCGACGGCCGCCGTGCCGCGCTCGGAGAACGACACCGCCTTCCAGCTGCTCCCGACCCTGCTGCGCTGCAGCAGGAAGACCAGGTATGCGCACACGATGAGCACGATCATCGCGAAGAAGAAGTACTCCCGATCGCTCGAGAAGAGGCCGGGCCGCTCCACGGAGAGCCCCTCGGTCTGGCCGGGGAACTGGGTCTGCACCAGCAGCACGTCGAACGCTGCGGCGGCGCCCAGCGTGACCACCGCGAGGTTGACGCCTCGCAGGCGCAGCGCGGGGAGGCCGAGGAGCACGCCGGCGAGGGCCGCGACGGCGGCGCCGGCGATCAGCCACACGACGAAGCCTCCGGGGGCCTCGTTCTGGTTCAGGAAGGTGACCACCCAGGCGCCGATGGCGCCGAAGGTGAGCTGGCACAGTGCGATGATGCCCGCGGATCCCGTCACCACCCCGAGACCGAGGATCGAGATCGTGGCGGTCACCATGCTGATGGCGAGGTAGACGGTGTAGCCCGACAGGCCCACGCTCAGCGCCCAGGCCACCCCGAGGGAGACGACGGCGACGGCGACGGGCAGGACGGCGCGCATGCGTCGATTAGCGAGCAGCATCCCACACCTCCTTTCGCTGCGACCACAGCAGCAGGATCACGATGAACAGGAGCGGGACGAAGCTGCGCACGAGCGCCAGCTCGTTGATCTGCGCCACCATGCCGTTGATGAGGCCGAGCAGCAGGCCGCCCACGACCGCCAGGTCGAGGCGCTTGAAGCCGCCGAGCAGGGCGGCCGCGGCCGCCGGGATGATCAGCATCGAGAGGCTGACGGCGTCGTTCGACTGCGTCGGCGCGATGATGAGGATCGTGACGGCGCTGATCGCGCCCGTCACGGCCCACACCCCGATCGCGAGCGGCTTCGAGGAGATGCCGATGAGTTCGGCGGTGGTGGGGCGGTCGGAGAGCGCGCGCAGCTTCGTGCCGATCGTCGTCTTGCGCAGCACGAGCGCCGACGCCACCGCCACGATCACGGCGAGCGACACGGTGATGACGGTGACCCAGCTCACGACGACCCCCGCGACGGTGAATGCGGGGCCGTTGAAGATCGGGGCGAACGGCTGCGGCTTGTTGCCGAACATGATGTAGGAGAGCGACATCAGCAGCAGGAACGGGCCGACGGTCATCGCGGAACGCGTCGACAGATCGGCCTCCGAGAGCCAGGTCGCGGCGATCCAGCCGATGAGAGCGGCGAGCAGCGCACCGACGACGATGCCGGCGAGCGTGGCGAGCCAGACGGGCATCCCGAGCCGGCTGGCGAACCAGACCGCGATGAACGCGGCGAACATTCCGGTGGCGGCCTGGGCGAAGTTGACGATGCGCACGAGGCGGGACATGAGGGTCAGCGTGACGGCGAACACCGCGTACACGCCGCCCGCGGCGAGGCCCGAGAGTGCGCCCTGGAGCAGTGCGCCGCCGTTCACGGCCGCCTCCCCGGGGCCGGTCGCAGGTGTGAACTGTGAAGCATGGGATTCCTTTGTGGAGTCGGAATGAGGAGACCCCGGTGCGGTCGGAGCGCTGCGCTCCGACCGCACCGGGTGCGTCGGTTCCCCGGATCCCCGTGGCGCTCGCGCGCGCCGGGGATCCGGGGAACGGGACTCAGCTCGCCGGGATCATCAGCCAGTCGTCGGCCGCCTGCTCCCAGGCGTTGGTGCCCGACTGCAGGGTGACCGGCCAGCCGCCGGGCTGGTAGTCCTGCGCCGCGATCCGGTCGAACTGGTACTCGTAGGCGATCATCGGGTTCGCGATCGGGTCCATGTCGGAGAGCGCCTGGTTGACGCTGTCCCGGGTGATGTCGCCCTCGATGCTCTCGAGCACCTCCACCAGGAAGGTGGCGGCGAGGTAGCCGCCCTGGCTGAAGGAGGTGAGGGTGATGTCGTTCTCCTCCATCAGCGCCTTCCAATCGGCGTTCACGTCGCTGTCCTCGGTGAAGGGGTAGAACTCGGCGGGCACGTAGACGCCGGCAGCGCTGTTGTCGACGGCGGCCGCGAAGCTCTCGCTGTAGACGGAGGTCAGCAGCAGGAACGTGACGTCGTCCCAGCCCTGCTGGTTCGCGGCCTTGATCAGGCCGATGGCGTCGGGCTCCACCGAGTTGGCGACGATGCCGTCGCACCCGGCCTCGCGCGCCTTCACGATGTAGGGCGTGTAGTCGGCGCCGCCGTAGGGCACGGTGTCGTCGACGAACGTGGGCTCCTTGCCGGTGATCTCGGTCCAGCGATCCACGGCGGCCTGGTACGCCGGACCCGTGGATCCGATGACGCTGGTCAGCACGCAGAGGTTCTCGAGTCCGAGCTCCTCAGAGCCGTAGAGCATGGTGAGCGTGGTGTCGTTGAACGGGCCGATGTTGGCCGGGGCGATGTTGGGCGAGCTGAAGCAGCCGGGATCGACGCCGATGCCCTGGATCGACCGCACGCCCTCCTGCTCGTAGTACTTCGCGTTGATCTCGCAGTCGAGCAGCGAGGCGCTGCCCACGAGCGCGACGACCTCGTCGCTGCCCACCAGTTCGCGCGCGGAGGCGGTGGCGGTCGCGGGATCGGCCTTGTCGTCGGTGATCTTGTACTCGATCATGCGGCCGTTGATGCCGCCGTCGGCGTTGACCTGATCGAAGACCGCTTGCGCGGCCTCGGAGGCCTCGGGGAACGTGGCCGGCCCGCTGATCGTGTTGACCGAACCGAGCTTGATCGGGGCGCCCTCGCCGCTCTCACCGCCTGCGCAGCCGCTCAGCACGAGTGCGGCTGCCGCGGTCAGCGCGGCAGCGCCCAGGATGCGTGATTTCATGGTGTGTCCTCTCGGATGAATGGGATGGGATGAAGCTGTGGGTGGGGTCACACGGGCTGCACGTCGGGGTACCTGACGGTGCCGATCGGATAGATGTGGCCGCCCGCGCGGGAGTGCTCGGCCTCGCCCTCGCCGGTGATGCCGAGGAAGACGCCGGTGGTGCGCAGCTGGTAGCCGAGGTCGTGCAGCCAGACGCTCGCGACGGCGATGCGGAACTCGCGGAAGCAGAAGAGGTAGAGGCCGTCGGCGAACTTCCAGACGGTCGACATGTCCATGTCGCCGTGCCCGCGCTGCACGCCCTGCACGCACTGCCAGGCGTAGCGCTGGCTCGAGATGTAGACGTGCTCGTAGAGATGGTGCGGGCTGTAGCGGTAGAGGTTGCGCATGCCGATCAGATCGCGCGACGGTCCGGGAACCTCGCCGCTGGCCTCGCCGGCGTCGGTGACGGCCGACCAGAAGGTCTGGCCGACGCGGGGCTCGCCCTCGACGTCCTCCTCGCCGATCACGGAGCGGGCCACGAGCGCCCGGTGGGTGGTCTCCGAGAACACCACCGTGAGGGCCTCGCGCTCGCGCGACTCGATGGGCAGGTTGACGAAGACGACGTCGTCGCGCACGCGCACGGCGTCGTAGGGGTCCTCGAGCTCGCCGTCGGTGACGAACGCGCCCGTCGCGCTCCAGCGCACGGTCTCCGCTCCGAAGGTGAGCTCGAGGCCGGAGCCGTCGTCGAGGGTGAGTCGCAGCGCGCGACCGTCGAGATCCGAGTTGGGCAGTCGGAAGGTGTCGATGCCGGCGGCGAATTCGTCGTAGGTGCGCCACTCGTTCGGGTCGGCTGCTGCGGTGCTGGCGTCGGGGGTCGTCATTGGCCCGGCTTCCTTTCGGGGAATCGATGCGGCGGGATCCCGAGGACGATGCGCAGCGGGTGAGCCTCGTCGCTCGGATGTGCTCCTACTGTAGACACACCGGCGGTGCAGAGAATCCATCATCACCGCTACAGACAATGCTCGTGCACTGCTGGACAACGAGTATCACAACTCGGTTGCGGTGTGGACGCGGAAGCGCCCGCCGCCCGACCATCACGGCTGGGCGGCGGGCGCTCCGGAGTCGCGGATCAGAAGCGTCGCAGCTCGCTGGGCGAGATCCCGTAGCTCGCCTTGAAGACGCGGCTGAAGTGCGCGGCGTCGGTGAACCCCCAGCGCGCCGCGATCGCCGACACGGTGCGGTCGCTGAGCACCGGGTCGAGCAGATCGGTGCGGCAGCGCTCCAGTCGTCGCTCGCGGATCCAAGTCGAGACCGTGGTGTCGGCCTGACGGAAGAGCGAGTGGAGGTGGCGCGTCGAGATGTAGTGCGCGGCCGCGATGCTGCTGGGTGAGAGCTCGGGCGACGCGAGGTGGAGATCGATGTAGCTGTAGATCTTCTGCAGCAGCACCTGGTGCGGATCCCGCTGCCCGGGATCCGCATCGAGAATGCTCGAGAAGAGCGTTCCCATCAGATCGAGACTCGTGTGCGCGAGCTTCGCGCGGACGCGGTCGGAGAGCTGCGTCAGCTGGGCCGGGAACTGCGACAGGAACGTGGTGATCACCGGCGTGAGACCGCTGTGCTGCTGCGCGAACGATACTGCGGTGAGCTGCTCCGTGAACGGAATCGGAATGTCGATCCGGTCCTTCGGGAACATCATGATGAGGTTGCGGAACTCCTCGCCGAACAGCAGGGAGTACGGGCGGGACGTGTCGTACACCGTGAGGTCTCCGGGCCGCATGACGAGCTCGCGCCCGTCCTGCACCAGGATGCTGCTGCCGGAGAGCAGCAGGCTGACCTTGTAGTAGCCGCTGCCGCCGTCGGCGATGGTCTCGGGGGTGCGCTCGACGAGATGCGGTCGCGCCGCGACCTCCGTGAACACGATCTCGTCGGCGTCGGCTGAGGTCAGCCGGGCGGAGAAGCCGTCGTCGTGCTCGGCGCTGATGCGCAGGGGCACGAACGACGACGACACCAGATTGCGGAAGCCGCCGAGGCTGTCCACGTGAGCGGGGCGAGACTCGGGGCGCGAGGCGCCGCCTCGTTGCGGAGCGAGCTGCACGGCCATCACCTTCTTCGATCTACCTGCCGAGAGGATACACCTTACACATCGGACAGCGCATCGGAGAGCGCGTCCAGCAGGATCGGCAGCTCCTCCGGGCCGAAGGCGAGCGGGGGGCGCACCTTGAGCACGCTCTCGTCGCGGCCGATCCTCGAGATGAGCACCCTGCGCGCCTTCATCGCCTCGACCACTTGCTTGGCGAGCTCGGGCGCCGGCACGCCGTCGACGGCGAAGTCGAGGCCGAGGAACATGCCGACGCCCTTGGCCGAGCGCACGAAGTCGTAGCGATCCGCGAACTCCTGGAAGCGCGCGGCGGCCTCGGCGCCGAGGGCCGCGGCCCGGGGCATCAGCTGCTCCTCCTCCATCTCGAGCAGCACGGCCTCGCCGACCGCGGCGGACACGGGATTGCCTGCGAAGGTGTTGAAGAACTCGTTCCGGGATCCGAAGCGGTCGAGCACCTCCTCGCTCGTCACCACCGCCGACATGGGGTGGCCGTTGCCCATCGGCTTGCCCATCGTGACGAGGTCCGGGCGCATGCCCGCGTACTGGTGGCCCCACATGTGGCTGCCGGTGCGCCCGAAGCCGCTCTGCACCTCGTCGGCGATGACCATGCCGCCCGCCGCGCGCACCCGCTCGACGATGCCCGGCACGAGGCCCTCGGGCAGGCGGGGCATGCCCTCGGTGGAGAAAAGCGGGTCGAAGAGGCAGGCCGCGATGCCGAAGCCGGCTTCCTGCAGAGACGCGATGGATGCGTCGAGCGAGGCGAGCGTCTCGGCGAGCACCTCGGCCTCGGGGCGCGCATCGCGGTCGAGATCCGGAATGCGGAGCGTGCGCACGTTCGGATCCAGCGGGGTCGCGGTCGTGAGGCCGGTGGTGAGACCGGCGAGCGTGATCGTGGTGCCGTGGTAGCTGTAGTCGGACACGATCATGCCCGTGCTGCCGGTGAGCTGACGGGCGATCCGGATCGCGAGCTCGTTGGCCTCGGACCCCGAATTGCCGAAGAAGATGCGGTCGAGCCGGGGCTCGAAGGTGGCGAGCAGCCGCTCGGAGTAGTCGACGACGCGCTCGTTGAGATAGCGGGTGTGCACGTTCAGCGTGGCCGCCTGGGCGGCGAGGGCCGACACCACGCGGTCGTTGCAGTGGCCGACGTGCGGCACATTGTTGTACCCGTCGAGGTAGCGCTCGCCGTCGGCGGCGGTGAACCAGACGCCCTTGGCCGACACGAGGTGCAGCGGTTCGGCGTAGAAGAGCGGCGAGTAGGGGCCGATGGTGCGGTTCCTGCGTGCGATGAGGTCGGCGGTGGAGGTCATTCTGCGTTCTCCTCGGGGTTCTGCGGGGTCATCGAGCGCGGTCGGGTGGCCGCGTGCGTCGTTCTGGGCGGGCGGGGTGATCCGTGCGTCATCCTGGGCGGGCGGGGTGATCCGTTCGTCATCCTGGGCGGGCGGGGTGATCCGTTCGTCGTTCTGGGCGGGCGGGGTGATCCGTCCGTCATCCTGCGCGGGCGGAGCGAGTCGCAGGATCTCTCCGGTGAATTCGGGGCCGGCGGTCGTCCGAGGTCAGCGCTCATGCGGACGCGATGAGGTCGCGGGAGAGCCGGACGATGTGGGGCAGCACCGTCGTGGCGTGCCACTCGGCGGTCGGCTCGCCCCGGCGGTCGGCCGACCAGCCGAGGTAGGTGAGCCCGCGCGCGAGGAGGATGGCGGGGAAGACCGCGCGGTCCGCGTCGTCGAGCGGGCGCACCGACTCGTAGCCGCCGAACAGCGCATCCCGGTACTCGGCGTAGCGGGGATGCGGGGTGTAGAAGTAGAGCGCCGTCGCGAGATCGAAGAGGTGCCAACCGGCGGCGAAGTCGTCGAAGTCGATGAGCACCAGTCCGTCTGCGGTCCGCAGCACGTTCTCGGGCGTGAGGTCGGCGTGGATGGGGCCGAAGCGGTGCGCGGGGGAGCCGTAGGCGCCGAGCGCCTCCCGGATGCGCGCGATCGCGGCAACGACGGCCGCGCGGTCCTCTCCCACGAGCTCCGCGATGCGCAGGGGATCGCCCCAGGCGGGTTCGGGGCCGACGAGGCCGTCGAGGTCCCAGTCGTCGCGCGGCACCGCCATCGTGTAGCCCGAGCGCTCGGTGGCCGCGTGCACCTGCGCCGAGAGGCGCCCGAGCTCGGCGAAGTCGGCGGGGTCGATGGCCGCCGTGCCGTCGACCCCCGTGCGCTCGTCGCCGAAGTTGCCCCGGTTGGGGATGAGATGCTGCAGATCGACCTGGTGCGCCCCGGCCGGGTGCGTCGCGCCGACCACGCAGAAGCCCCGGCCGTCGGTCGTGCTCACGAAGTGGGGCACGGCGACGCCCTCGCCGTGCAGAGCGCGCACGAAGTCGAGCTCGCACCCGAGCTCTTCGTCGCTGTGGTAGCCCCGTCGGTGCACGCGCAGCACGTAGTCGGTATCGCCGTGGCTGAGCGAGAAGACGAAGTTCTCGCGCTGCTTCAGCAGGGTCAGGTCTGCATCCCGGGGGAGGCCGTAGGCGGTGAGGGCCTCGCGTGCGAGTTCGGTCGCGGCGGTGAGATCGACGGCGATCATGTGGTGTCCTTTCGCGGGACTGGCGGGATTGCTGGGATCCCGGCAGAAATCTATACTCAGAGTATAGAAAGTCGCGACCTGCAGCGCAAGTGCCCGATCGGCGAGTGCGGGCGGCCCTGCTTTCGCGCCCGGACCCCTGCTCCCGCACGGATCACCTCCTCGAGATCCCGATTTCTGTCGCTCCTAGGACGGCGCGGCGACGAGAATCGGGATCTCGTCGCATGAGGGGCGGGGCTGCGGTGCGGGACGGGGCGGGACGGGGGCTGCGGGACGGGGCTGCGGTGCGGGGTGGGACGGGACAGGGACAGTGCGGTGCGGGACGGGGACGGTGTGGGGCGGGGACGGTGTGGGGCGGGGCGGGGCGGGGCGGGGCTGCGGTGCGGGACGGTGCGGGACGGGGACGGTGCGGGACGGGGGGGGTGCGGGACGGAACGGAACGGGGCGGGAGGCGGCTCGACGGACCCGCGCCCCGGCTCGAGGCGGCGGAGGCGCGGACTCTAGAATGAACGTGTGAACCGGGACAGCGGAAGCCGGGCGACCAGCCTGCGCGAGCGGAGGCAGCAGCGCACCCGGCGCGAGCTCGTCGACGCGGTGCTCGCCGTGGTGGCGACGGGCGGCCTCGCGGAGACGACGATCGACCGCATCTCGGCCGAGTCCGGGATCTCGCGCGGCACCGTCTACGCGCACTTCCCGGGCGGTCGCGACGAGCTGCTGCGGGCGGCCTACGCGAGGCTCGGCGAGCAGCTGGTGGACCGCACCCGCGAGGCCGTGCTCGCCGCGGACGACTGGCGGGGGCGGATCGTCGCGCATGCACGCGCGATGTTCGACCTGGCGGGCGACGCGCGCATCGGCCACTTCTACAACGTCTCGGGTCCGACGCTCATCGTGGACGGCGCAGAGCGCGGCATCGGCTCGGGCGCGAGTATCCTGTCGATCCGGGAGGCGCTCCAGCGGGCGCAGGTTTCGGGCGACGTCGACGCCGGGGTCGACGCCGACGCGGCCGCGGTGCTGCTGGTCGGAGCGCTGCGCGAGGCGGCGATCGGGGTGGCGGCGCAGACCGTCGACCCGCGGCGCGCGGCTGCATCCTTCGAGCGGCTGGTCGACGGACTGGCTGCGCGCTGAGGCTCCCGATCGACTTCGGCGGGGCGCCTACAGTGCGGCGAGGAGCGCGTCGACCGCGGTGCGCGTCAGGGAGGTGCGCGCGGGGTCGCGGTCGAAGTCGCCGATGAAGACGTTGCCCAGCGCGGCGGTCAGCACCCCCTGCGCCGCGGCCTCCCGGGCGGCGGGGGAGGCGGCGGGCTTCGCCGCCGCGATGCAGGCGGCGAGCCGGCTCCGGGTCGAGCCGTAGGCGGCTGCAAGGGTCGCGGCGATGTCCTGATCGGTGCGCGCGAGCTCGACGAACGCGAGCACGATGGCGTTCTCGGCGCTCGAACTCGCGAACTCCTCTCCGAACAGGAAATCGAGCGCTCCCTCGAGGTCGTCGACCCCGCTGGGCAGGATCGCGGGGGAGCCGGTCTCATCTGCGTAGAAGGCGCGCGCGGCGTCGAGCAGGAGGCGATCCCGGTTGCCCGCGAAGTGGCGCACGTGCCCTCGGGACATGCCTGCGGTGTCGGCGATGCGATCGAGGGTCGTGCCGCTGATCCCGCGCTCCGAGATGGTGCGCAGCGTGGCATCGATGATCTGTTCGCGGCGTTCGTCGGCCACGGAGGGGCGTGCCATGCGTGCTCCTGTTCTCTGGGGTTCCAGCCTAGCCCGACCGGGCCGTGCTCGTTTTTTAGTCTAGTCGGACTTGACTAAATACCGTGGTTCGCCCTAACGTGTTCACGTCCGGTCGTCGTCGACGGCCGGTGTCCGCCCACGAAGGAGTGACATGCCCGACATCCTGCACCTGGCCCCGGCGCCGCCCAGCCCGCGTGCGATTCAGGAGCGCGTGCGCACCCGCGACGGCGTCCACCTCGCCACGGACGTCTATCTGCCGGGCGGGGAGCCGGGCGCTCCCGAAGAGCGACGAAGCGGAGTTGCGCGAGCGGCGTGCGACGTCGCCGGCGACCGCGATCGCGTGCCGGGCGACACCATCCTCATCCGTCTGCCGTATGACAAGAGCGGCGCCTATACCTTCATTCCGCTCGTCGCCGAGTACTTCACCGCCCGCGGCTACCGCGTCGTGGCCCAGGACGTGCGCGGCAAGTTCCGCTCCGAGGGCGAGGCGCTGCTCTTCGTGAACGAGGTGGACGACGGCTACGACACCATCGAGTGGATCACGACCCAGCCGTGGTCGAACGGGCGCGTGGCGATGTGGGGAGACAGCTACTACGGCTACACCCAGTGGGCCGCCGCCGCGAGCGGGCATCCGGCGCTCACAGCGATCGCGCCCCGCGTCACGGGCACGGGCCTGGGGGAGCCGGTGCGGCGCGACCCCGGCGATCGCACGCGCGGCGTCGAGATGGGCATCACCAACATGTACCCCCTCACGCACTTCTTCGGGCGGGACACCTACCTGTGGGAGCCCGACTGGTCGAGGCGCGACTTCTCGGCGCAGGCCGAGGCCTTCATGGAGCGGCAGGGCCGGCGATCGATCTCCTACGACCAGTGGGTGCCGCACCCGGTGCCGCTGCGGCGGTTCCCCCGCGGCAGCGCGTTCGCGGGTCCCTCCGTGCCGGTCCTGCACACCATCGGCTGGTGGGACAACTGCGCCCCCCTGTCGTGGGCCGACGTCGCGGAGATCGCGCGGCACCCGAACTGGGACGCGCACCACTTCCTGCGGATCGAGTCGATCGATCACGAGAACCACGCGCTGCTGGAGCCCGACGCCGATCGCGTGGAGGACCGCAGCGAGGCGCAGATCCGCGCCATGCTGCCGGGCTACCTCGATCCGGCGCTCGAGTTCTTCGAGGTGTTCGTGCGCGGAAACGGCCGCGCGGCCGACATCCCCCGGGTGACCTGGAGCCTGGGCGGCACCGAGGAGCTCCGCACCGAGGAGGTGTGGCCGCCGGAGGGCATCCGCGTGCAGAGGCGCTTCGCGACCCCCGACGGGTCGCTCGCGGCCGAGCGGCCGGACCGGGCCGAGGAGCTCGGCTGGCAGCACGATCCCGCGGATCCGGTGCCGTCGAGCGTGCCCGACGCGTTCTCGTACCTGCGGCACCTGCCCGACGAGGCGCCTCTCGGCGAGCGCGACGACGTGCTGACCTTCGTGTCGGGGCCGCAGCAGAACGATGTCGACCTCGCGGGCCCCGTCGTCGCCCGCGCGAGCGTGCGATCCACGGGGCCGGTCATGGACTGCTTCGTGCGGCTGCTGGATCTCGCGCCGGACGGCACCGCCCTGCGCATCGCACGCGGTCAGCTGCAACTGCGCGGAGCCACCGACCCCGAGACGCTCGAGATCGATCTCGGACAGCTCGGCTATCGCTTGCGTGCCGGCCATCGCCTGCGGGTGCACGTGTCGAGCAGCGACTATCCGGAATTCCTGCCCCAGCCGGGCACGGGAGGCGACCCCTGGACGGAAGGAGAGCACATGGAGACCAACACGCAGTTCCTGCGCGTCGGAGGCGTCGACGGGTTCGCGATCGAGCTGCCCGTGCTCGACGGGGAGCTCGCGTGAGCGCCGCCGCGCCCCCGGCGGGGATGCCGCGCCTCGAGTTCGCCTTCGAGATCCGCGTCGACTGCGCCCCCGACCTGCACATCGGTCGCGGCGCCGACGAGGTGCTCACACTCACCCCCATCACGGGCGGAACCGTGACGGGTCCGCTGCTGCGCGGCGACGTGCTCGCCGGCGGCGGGGACTGGGCGGTGGAGCGCTCCGGCACGGCGCAGCTCGAGGCGCGCTACGCGATCCGCGCAGCCGACGGGGCCGTGATCGAGGTGCTCAATCGCGGGTACTTCCGCGCGAGCGAGGATGCGCTCGCACGGATGGATCGCGGTGAGCGCGTGCCCGAGGACGACCCCGGGGTCTACTTCCGCACCGCCCCCGTGTTCCAGACCGATGCCCCGGCGCACCGCTGGCTCGCCGAGCACCAGTTCGTCGGGCTGGCGCGCGACGAAGACGGCCAGGTGTGCATCCGCGTGTTCGTGGTGCGCTGATGCGGGCGCGAGACGGAGACGTGCGCGGCGCCGCTTCGGCGACGGCGACGTCAGCGCGGGGCGCGCGGGGTGCGCGGCAGTGCGCGCAGTGCGGCCAGCGCCACCTCCCGGGTGCGCCGGGTGGCCCATCGGGTCGGGTCCTCGGCGTTGGCGAAGTATGCGCCGCGCAGCAGGAGGTAGCCGAGGTCGGCGGCGAGATCTGCATCGGCGAACCCGGCCTCCGCCGCGGTGCGACGCAGCGCTTCGCGGAACGCCTCGGATTCCCGGCGGAGTGCATCGCGCAGCGTCGCCTCGACGTCGGCGTTGGCGACGATCTCCAGGATCAAGGCGCGCAGCACGGCTTCGGTCTCGTCGGGATCGGGCTCGCCCGCGACGAGCGCTTCGAAGCGCTGGAGCGGGGAGAGTCCGGCGGCGATGTGCTCGTAGTCGGCGCGCCATCGGGCGCTCGCCCGATCGAGCACGTTGAGGATCAGCGCGGCGCGGGACGGCAGGTAGTTGGTGACCAGGGTCGTGGATCCGCCGAGCTCGCGGGCCACCGCGCGGATCGTGACC
Organism: Leucobacter triazinivorans; assembly: GCF_004208635.1. NCBI lineage: Bacteria > Bacillati > Actinomycetota > Actinomycetes > Micrococcales > Microbacteriaceae > Leucobacter > Leucobacter triazinivorans. Next base: position 3,050,915 of record NZ_CP035806.1, read on the forward strand.
GCGTGGGCGCCCGACGCGCGCGCGACCCGCACGGTGGCGTCGGCGATGTCGCGCAGTCGGGCCTCGGGGTCGATGTCCTTGGGCATGCCGTGAGCCTATCGATCGGCACCGGGGGAAGGCAACAATGATGTACAACGCTGTTATATTTAGATCAGAGCCGGACGGATCGCAGAGGATCCGGCCGCATTCCGAAAGGACGAAGCCATGAAACGAAGTGGACTGCTGGTGGGCCTGGCCCTCGGAACCGCGACCCTGCTCGCCGCGACCGCGTGCGCGCCCCGCGACGGCGGCACTGCGGGAGGCGGCAGCGCCCCCGTGGATCAGGCGCAGCTCGTCGCCGCGCTGCCCGCCGGAACGCAGCCCGTCGAACGGGTGACCTGGTCGGTCGTCGAGGGGGAGCCGGCCACGCTCGACCCCGGAGCCTCGGCCAACCTGATCATCCCCAACCTGTGCGACAACCTGCTCTCGCTGCAGCCGGACTTCACGATCGAACCCGGAGTCGCGGAGCGCGCGGAGTTCGTCGATCCCGTCACCTTCGTCATCGACCTGCGCGACGATGTGCGCTTCTGGGACGGCTCTCCCGTCACCGCGGACGATGTGGTCTACAGCCTGCAGCGCGGCCAGAATCCCCAATCGCAGTGGTACGGCGCGTTCGCGCTGGTGCAGAGCATCGAGCAGACCGGCGAGCGTCAGGTCACCGTGCGGTTCAACGCCCCCGACCTCGACTTCCGCAACGCGATCGCCGGGCAGGGCGGAGCGGTGATGAGCCGGGCCTTCGGCGACGAGGTCGGCCCGGCGCTCGGCAGTTCCGACGCCGGGCTCATGTGCACCGGCCCGTTCGTGCTCGAGCCGGGCGGCTGGACGCCCGGTCGCGCGATCGAGGTGGTGGCCAACGACGACTACTGGGGCGATGCGCCGCTCGTGCAGGAGCTCGAGTTCGTCTTCGTGACCGACAGCTCGACGCTGGCCACCGCGCTCACCCAGGGGGAGATCGACGGCGCCTACAACGTCTCGCCGAGCTCCCGATCGGCGTTCGAGGGCGAGGGCGCCGGGTCGCTCGTGCTCGGTCCGTCTACCGCGTCCTACAGCTTCGGACCCGCGACCGCCGAGGGCCCCGCGGCCAATGCGACCTTCCGAGCCGCGCTCAGCGCGACGATCGACCGCGAGCAGTACATCGACACCGTGCTGGGCGGACTCGGCGAGGTGCAGAAGACCATGGTGCCGCCGTTCAGCTTCTCGTCTCTCGAAGCCGCAGACATCTATCGCGCGGGCTACGACGCCCTCGAGACGCCGGGCCGGGACCTCGAACGGGCGAGGGAGCTGCTCGAGGAGAGCGGCGAACCACTCGATCGACCCCTCGTCATCGCGATCCCCGCGGGTGCCAAGGAGTTCCAGCAGACCGCGACGATCCTGCAGAGCTCCGCGCAGGAGATCGGCGTCGACATCGAGATCGAGGAGCTGCAGCCCGCCGACTTCGGCGCGATGTTCTACGACCCTGCGGGGCGCGAGGGCATCGACTTCGTCTCGACCCAGGGCTACCTCGAAGTGCCGGGGGTCACCGGCTACCCCTCGCTGTTCATGCTGCCCGCCGAGACCGGCGGCGTCTTCAACTGGAGCGGCTACGACGACGAGCGGGTGACCGCGCACATGCAGGCGGCCCGCACGGCCCCGGATGTCGAGACCGCGGCCGAGGAGTTCGTGGCGGCGCAGGAGATCTTCACGCCCGACCAGCTGCAGGTGACTCTGGCCGGCGCGTATCAGACCACCTACCTGAACGACGAGCTGAGCGGCGCAGTGACCTCGATCGCCATCTACAGCAGCCCCTGGGCGCTCCACCTCGGCGGCAAGTGACGCCGGTGGGGTCTGCTCGCCGAGCTCGTCGAGCAGACCCCACCGACGTCATCCTGCGGCCGCGGAGCGGATCGCAGGATCCAGGCTGAGATTCTGCGACTGCGCGCAGAATGACGACTATCCGATCACAGGCTCGATGAAGGGCCGGATCAAGATGAAGGAACCCACACCATGAACTGGACACGTCTGCTGCTGGGAAGGATCGGCGGCCTGCTGCTGACGCTCTTCCTCTCGAGCGTCGTGATCTTCTCGGCACTGCTGCTCACCCCCGGCGACCCGATCGCGGCGCTCGCCGGGGGTGCGAAGCCCACCCCCGAGCTCGTCGCGCAGATTCGCGCGGAGTACCATCTCGACGACCCCATCTGGATGCGCTATCTCCAGTGGCTCAGCGGCGTCTTCACCGGCGACTTCGGCCGATCCTTCGTCTACAAGACCGACGTGATGACGCTCATCGCGCCGCGCTTCGGCATCACCCTGCAGCTCGTGCTGCTGACGGTGCTCATCATCCTCGTCGCGGGCGTGGGATCGGGGATCCTCGCCGCGACTCGCGGCCCCGGCGTGGATCGGGCGGTCGGCATCCTCACCGCGCTCGGCATGGCGCTGCCCGGGTTCGTCGTCGCGATCCTGCTCATCTGGATCTTCGCGAAGAGCCTCGGCTGGTTCCCGGTCTACGGAGAGGGCGCGCCCGGATGGGACCGGGTCTGGCATCTGATCCTGCCGGCCGTCTCGCTCGCGGTGATGTTCATCGCCTACGTCAGCCGGGTGACCCGCAGCGCGATCGTCGCCCAGATGCACGCCGAGCACGTGGACACCGCGCGGGTGCGCGGCATCCCTCGGGCGCGCATCTTCGGCGTGCACGTGTTCCGCAACGCCGCCCCGCAGATTCTCGCGATCTCGGGCACCACGATCGCCGGCCTCTTCGCCGCATCGGCCATCGTGGAGGTCGCGTTCGGCGTCGGCGGCATCGGCTCGCTGCTCACCGAGGCCGCGGCCCGGAAGGACCTGCCGGTGGTGCAGCTCGTGTCGCTGATCCTCGTCGCCGTCTTCGTCGTGCTCAACGCGATCGCCGATCTGATCGGCGCGCTCATCGACCCCGACACCGTCACCGCAGGGAGGCAGGCATGAGCGTCGCTCAACTCGCGCAGGGCCGTGTGCCCGCGACGGCGAAGCGGGTCGCCCGCAAGGACTGGCTCTTCTTCTCGGCGCTCGCGGTCTTCGGGGTCATCGCACTGGGCGCGATCCTCGGGCCGTGGATCGCGCCCTACGACCCGATGCAGCTCTACGTGGGCCCTGAGAACGGGGTGCCCACCCCCGCCAACGTGTTCGGCACGGACGACCTCGGGCGCGACATCATCTCGCGCATGCTCGCGGGCGCCGGGGCCAGCGTGTTCGCGCCGCTCGTGGTGGTCGCGCTCTCGACCGCGGGCGGTGCGCTGCTCGCCATCTGCGCCGCCTGGTTCGGGGGCGGGGTGCGCGCCACGATCTCGCGCATCGTCGACGTGATCTTCGCGATCCCGGGTCTCGTGCTCGCCGTGCTCGCGGTCGCCATGTTCGGCAAGGGCCTCGTCGCGCCGGTGATCGCGCTGTCGGTCGCCTATATCCCGGTCGTCGCGCGGCTCACGCAGACTGCGGCCTCGCGAGAGCTCGGCAGACCCTACATCGCCGCACTGCGCGTGCAGGGCGTCTCGAGCGCCGCCATCTGCTTCCGGCACCTCGTTCCGGCGCTGGTGCCCGTGGTCGCCGCGCAGATGGCCGTCGGGTTCGGCTACGCGATGCTCGATCTCGCCGCGATCTCGTTCCTCGGTCTCGGTCAGCAGCCGCCCGCGGCCGACTGGGGATCCATGATCTCGAGCGGACAGGCCGGCATCCTCGCCGGGGCGCCCGAGCAGTCGCTGTTCCCCGCCGTCTTCGTGGTGCTCACCGTGCTGTCGGTCAGCATCATCGGGGCGCGCGTCACCACCTGGGCCGAGGAGAAGGAAAGATGAACCGGATCAGCGCAGCGCACCCCGTGCTCGAACTCGAGCGCCTGTCGATCGCGATACCGGAGCGCACCCTCGTACACGACTGCACGGTGTCGGTGGGCGCCGGCGAAGCCGTCGGGCTCGTGGGCGAGTCGGGATCGGGCAAGACGCTCTCGGTGCGCGCGGTCGCTGGGCTGCTGCCCGACTCCTGCACCACCGGAGGCGCGATCCGGATCCTGGGTCGCGACATCGCCGAGATGCGCTCCGCCGAGCTGCGGGAGCTGCGAGCGACCCGCATCGGAATGGTGTTCCAGACCCCGCGGGCCCACCTCAATCCGCTGCGCACGATCGGCGACTTCATGACCGAGGCGCTCGTGCACGTGACCGGACGTAGGCGCGACGCGGCCGACCGGCGCGCGAAGGAGCTGCTCGACGAGGTGGGCATCCCCGACCCGGGACGCCGCCTCCGGCAGTACCCCGCCGAGCTCTCCGGCGGGCTGCTGCAGCGCGTCATGATCGCGGCGACGCTGGCGATGGATCCCGAGATCCTGCTCGCCGACGAGATCACCACCGCCCTCGACGTCACGACGCAGGAGGAGGTGATGGCCGTGATCGGCGAGCTGCGGAAGCACCGCGAGCTGTCGATGCTGTTCATCACCCACGACCTCGCGCTCGCGGGCGCCGTCACCGACCGGGTCGCGGTGATGCGCCAGGGGCGCACGATCGAGACGCTGCGCTCGGCGCACATGCGCGAGGAGGCCCGGGAGGCGTACACGCGCGTGCTCATGTCGGCGGCGCTCGACGAAGAGGCGCCAGACGCGCGCCGGCCCAGCGAGCGGAGCGAGTCGACACCCGCCGAGCCCACCAAGGGGAGCCCTGCCGCCCCCGCCCCGATCCTCGAGGTCAGCGGGCTGCGCAAGAGCTATCGGGTGCGCGGCGCGAGCGGTGGCAGGGAGACGCTCGTCGCGGTGAACGACGTCGCATTCGCGCTCGACCGCGGCGGCTCGCTCGGCATCGTCGGCGAGTCGGGATCGGGCAAGTCAACCTCTGCCCGCATCATCTGCGGTCTCGAGCGGAGCGATGCGGGGGCCGTCACGGTCGCGGGTGAGGACTGGAGCCTGCCGGCGCGCTCGGGGCGGGATCGCCGGGCCCGGGCGAAACGGGTGCAGATGGTGTTCCAGGATCCCTACCAGTCGCTCGACCGCAGGCAGACCGTACGGCAGTGCCTCACCGAGGCGATCCGGGTGCACCGTCGCAGCGACCCCCGCGACGCGGTCGAGGCCCGCATCCGAGAGCTCATGGCGCAGGCGAGGCTCGACGAGGGGCTGCTCGATCAGCGGCCCAAGTCGCTCTCCGGCGGTCAGCGCCAGCGCGTCGCGATCGCGCGGGCGCTGGCGGCCGACCCCGAGATCCTGGTGCTCGACGAGGCGGTCTCGGCGCTCGACGTGACGACCCGTGTGGAGATCCTCACCCTGCTCGACAGGATCCGACGAGAGACCGGCGTCGCGCTGCTCATGATCACCCACGACCTCACCGTGATCCGCCGCCTCTGCGACCGGGTCGTCGTGATGCGCTCGGGAGCGGTCGAGGAGTACGGCACCGCCGACGAGATCCTCGACGCCCCGCGCGCCGAGTACACCCGGCTGCTGCTGGATTCGATCCCGCGCGAGGGGTGGCAGCCGCGGCGCAGGCGCCCGGGGCGCACCGCCGCGATCCCGGTCGTGACCCGCGTGCAGACCGTTCCCGATATGCCCGAACTCGCCGATACGGAGGACCGCACATGACCGAGCTCATGCAGCCCGCGTTCGAGTACTGCTTCGAGCTGCGCGTGGAGGTGGCCGACGCGCTGCCGCTCGGCGGCGCCGTCGCAGGGGAGGGCCTGCACTTCGCGCCCATCACGGGCGGATCCTTCGCGGGGCATCGTCTCGACGGGCGCATCCTGCCCGGAGGCGGCGACTGGTGGCGCGGCCGCGGACTCGCCGTGCGCCTCGACGCGCGCTACGTCATCGAAGCCGAGCTGCCGGGAGGAGGGTCGGCCGCGATCGACGTCGTCAACCGGGGCTACTGGCGCACCGATCCCTCCGTCTTCGCGCGCCTGGAGGCCGGCGAGCGCGTGGGCGAGGAGGAGCTGTACTACCGCACCGCGTTCACCTTCCAGACCGAGCACCCCGAGCTGCAGTGGCTCGCCGAGTCGCAGTTCGTCGGCTACGCGCGGCCGGAGCCCGGCCGCGTCGTGATCCGGGTCTTCCGCCTCGTCTGAGCCCGCCGGTCGAGCGGGCGGGGGACTCCTCGATTTCGACTCGGCTCCGTCTCGCTCAATCGGCGGATCCCGAACCCGAACCCGATCCCGAACCCGATCCCGAACCCAGAAAGTAGAACCTCATGCACATCGCCGCAGACCTCTGCATCGTGTCGGGCCGCGTGTTCGACGGACGTGCGCGCACCCGGAGCACCGCGGTCGCCGTTGCGCACGGGCGCATCGTCGCCGTCGGCACCGATGACGCCGTGCTCGCACTGCGCGGCACTGCGACGCGGGTCGTCGACGCGCGCGGCGGGGCGATCCTGCCCGGCTTCGTCGACGCGCACGCGCACGCCGTCTTCGCGGGCGTCGAGCGGCTGAGTCTCGACCTGACCCCTGCACGCTCGGTCGAGGACACCCTCGCCCGCATCCGCCGCGCAGCGGCCGCGCTCGACGCGGCAGGCGATCCGGAGGCCTGGCTCACGGGCGGCGGCTGGTCGCACGACCTCCTGGAACACCCCACCCGGCAGATGCTCGACACGATCGCTCCGCACCGCCCGGTCGCGTTGAGCGACGCCGGGCACCACACGCTCTGGGTGAACTCCCGCGCGCTCGAGCTCGCGGGGATCGATCGCGACACCCCGCAGCCGGCCAACGGCCACGTCCACCTCGACGCGGACGGGGAGCCCACCGGGTACCTCAACGAGGGCGGCGTCGAGCTGATCGCCCCGGTCATTCCGGCCGCATCGCTCGCCGAGATGACGGCCGGCCTGCTCGAGGCCCAGCGCACGCTCTGGGAGCTCGGCGTCACCGGCTGGCACGAGGCGATCCTCGGAGACTTCAACGGCAAGGCCGACTGCACGCCGGCCTACCTCGCCGCGATCGCCGACGATTCGTTGCGCAGCCGCGTCTCCGGCGCGTTGTGGATCCCGCCGGGCACCACCCTCGCCGACGTGCCCGCGCTGGTCGAGGAGTTCGAGCGTCGACGCGCGAGGAACGAGGCGGCCGGATTCGCGTCCTCCACGTGCAAGGCCATGGTCGACGGGGTGCCGCAGGGCGAGACCGCCGCGCTGCTCGACCCCTACTGCTCGCACCCGCACTCGGGGGAGCTGCACATCGATGCCGAGACGATGCGGGAGCTCGCCGTGCAGCTCGACGCGCGAGGCTTCGCACTGCATCTGCACATCATGGGGGATCGCGGCACGCGCGTCGCGCTCGACGCCGTCGAGGCGGCGCGGCGCGCGAACGGACCCGGCCCGCGCCACCACTTCGCCCACCTGTCGATGGTCGACGTCGCCGATGCCGCCCGATTCGGGCCGCTCGGCGTCACCGCGAACATCCAGGGACTGTGGGCGACCCGCGACCCGTCGATGATCGCCGTCGTGGGTGAGGAGCGGGCGGAGCGGGCCTACCCGTTCCGCGACATCGCCGCGAGCGGGGCCGATCTCGCGATGGGATCCGACTGGCCCGTGTCGCTCGCCGATCCGTGGCAGGCGATCCACGTCGCCGTCAACCGGGCGCACCCCTTCGGCCCCGCGGCCGGGGCACCGCCGCTCTCGCCCGCGCAGGCGCTCACGCTCCCAGAGGCGCTCGCCGCGTACACCAGCGGATCCGCCACGCTCGTTCTGGGTGCCGCGGGGCGCGTGCGGGTGGGGGAGCGCGCAGACCTGGTCGTCTCGACCGAGGACCCGTTCGGGCTCCCGAGCGACGAACTGTTCCGAGTGGGCACCGCGGCCACGATCGTGGCCGGCGAGGTGGTGTTCGAGCGCGTCGAGGCGCATACGCCCGCGTCCGTGCGCTAACCTGACCCGATCACGCCGAACCCGCCGAAGACGAGGGGAATCCGAGATGTCCGTCGACCTGCTGTTCACCGGGGGAGCCGTGTTCACCGGCTTCGGGGAGCCGCTCACGGGGTATGCCGTGGCGGTGTCGGGAGGGCGCATCAGCGCAGTGGTGCCCGAGCCCGAGGCCGAAGCCCTGGTGGGCCCCGCCACCCGGCGGATCGAGCTCGCGGGGGCGCTGCTCTCGCCAGGGTTCCAGGACGCGCACGTGCACCCCGTGGGCGCGGGGGTCGAGCTGCTGCAGTGCAACCTCACCGAGGCCGGGAGCGCCGACGAGGCGGTCGCGACGGTCGGCGCCTATGCTGCCGCGCACCCGGAGGAGGAGTGGATCCTCGGCGGCGGTTGGTCCATGGACCACTTCCCCGGGGGCTCGCCGAGTCGCGCGCTGCTCGACGCGGTCGTCCCCGACCGCCCCGTGTTCCTCATGAGTCGCGATCACCACAGCGCCTGGGCCAACAGCGAGGCCATCCGGCGGGCGGGGATCGACGCCGCGACCCCCGATCCGGCGGACGGGCGCATCGAGCGCGAGGACGACGGATTCCCCTCGGGCACGTTCCACGAGGGCGCGGGAGGGCTCTTCGCCGCCGTCAAGCCGGCGGTCGACGCCGAGCTCTCCCTCCGCGGACTGCTGCGGGCGCAGGACGAGCTGCTCGCGCTCGGGATCACGGGCTGGCAGGACGCCTGGGTCGGCGACGACGGCGCGGAGATGGGCGGTCGGGACGTCTACCTCCGGGCGGTCGAGAGCGACGCGCTCCGTGTGCACGTCGTCGGCGCCCAGTGGTGGGATCGAACCGCGGGGCTCGAGCAGATCGACGACATGATCGCCCGTCGCGACGAGCGCCGCGCGAGCGGGTCGGCCGAGCGCTTCGAACTCGGTACCGTCAAGATGATGGTCGACGGGGTCGCCGAGAACTTCACGGCCTCGATGATCGAGCCCTACCGGGACGCGCGCGGCCGGGACACCTGCAATCACGGCATCTCCTTCATCGACGCGGAGACGTTGCGGGAGGCCGTCGTGCGGCTGGACGCCGCGGGCATGCAGGTGCACTTCCACGCGCTCGGGGACCGGGCGGTGCGCGACGCGCTCGACGCCGTAGCCGCGGCGCGCGCCGCGAACGGCCCGAGCGACGGTCGGCACCACCTCGCGCACCTGCAGGTGGTCGCGGAGGCCGATACCCCGCGCTTCGCAGAGGTCGACGCGATCGCGAATCTGCAAGCGCTCTGGGCGACGCACGAGCAGCAGCTCGACACGCTCACGCTGCCGTTCCTGCAGCAGGGGGCCGAGGCCCGTCAGTATCCCTTCGGCGAACTCCACGCGCACGGCGCGCGTCTCGCGGCGGGCAGCGACTGGCCGGTGTCGAGCGCGGATCCTCTCGCGGCGATCCAGGTGGCGGTGACGCGCGTCGCTCCCGGCATCGACGCCGAACCCCTCGGCGGTGCGCATCAGCGTCTCGACCTCGTGACGGCCTTCGCCGCATACACCTCGGGCAGCGCGTATGCGAACCACCGCGACCACGACACCGGGAGCGTGCGCGAGGGCTATCTCGCGAACCTCGCGGTCATCGAGCCCAACCCGTTCGCGCTCCCGAGCGATGAGCTGCACCGGGCCAGGGTCGTGTCGACCTGGATCGAGGGGACGCCCGTCTTCACCCGCTCGGCTCGCGCGTCGTCCTGACCGCACCCGACCCGCGAGCGGGGGTGCGGTCCCCACACGCATCGTTTATAGTCTTTATTGACTAATTACTCGTGAGCCGTGTCCGCGGCCTCGCGACCCGAACCGAAGGAGTTTCCCGTGCGAATCGTCATCGCGGGCGCCGGCATCGGCGGCCTCATCACCGCCCTCAGCCTCGAGCGCGCCGGCTTCACCGACATCGTCGTCCTCGAGCGCACGGAGCGGATCCGCGGCCTCGGCGTGGGCATCAACCTGCTGCCGCACGCGGTTCGCGAACTCACCGAGCTCGGTGTGGCCGACCGCATCGCCGCGCTCGGGGTGGAGCCCGCGTCGCTGAGCTACTACACCCGGCAGGGACAGCTCATCTGGACCGAGCCCCGCGGGCGGTCCGCGGGCTACGAGTGGCCGCAGCTCTCGGTGCACCGAGGCCGGCTGCAACTCGAGCTGCGCGACCTCGTCGAGGAGCGCCTGGGCGGGATCATCTGGCTCGGGCGCAAGCTCGTCGACGTCCAGGAGCTCGACGATTCCGCCGTCGCCGTCTGCGAACTCCCGGACGGTTCGCGCGAGCGCGTCGCCGCCGACCTCATCGTCGCGGCAGACGGCATCCACTCCGCCGCGCGCAAGCTCCACTATCCCGGCGAGGGCGCACCCCGCTGGAGCGGCCTCACCCTCTGGCGCGGCACCGCGCTCGTCGACCCGGTGCTCGACGGCCGCACCATGATCATGCTCGGCGACGCCGAGCAGAAGTTCGTGGCCTACCCGCTGAGCGGGCCGCTCGAAGACGGCCGGCAGCGCATCAACTTCATCGCCGAGCGCCGCGGCGGCGGATCGCCCCACGTCGACTGGAATCGCTCGGTCGATCGCGCCCCCATCGCCGACGCCTTCGCCGGCTGGCGCTCCGACTGGCTCGACATCCCCGCGATCATCCGGGACTCGGAGGAGCTGCTCGAGTACCCGATGGTCGATCGCGACGCGATCCCGAGCTGGGTGTTCGGCCGGCTGGTGCTGCTCGGCGATGCGGCGCACGCCATGTACCCGAACGGCTCGAACGGCGGCTCGCAGGCCACCCTCGACGCGCGCACGCTGGCCTACCACCTCGCCACCGCGGCGTCCGTCGATGACGCCCTCGCGGCCTACGAACAGGCGCGCCGGCCCGCGTGCACCCGGCTGCTCGAGTTGACGCGGCAGACCGGTCCCGAGCGCGTCATGCAGATCGCTCGCGAGCGCGCGCCCGAGGGCTTCTCCGATATCCACGACGTGATCCCGCGCAGCGAACTCGAGGCGATCGCCGCCGAGTACAAGCTCGCGGCCGGGTTCCACCCGGAGCAGCTGAACGCGCGCTCGTCCCTCTCTGCTCGGGTGGGGGCGTGACCGTGCGGATTCCGCCCGCGCCGGCGCCGGCTCCGGGGTCGGCGCGGGGGCCCGTTCCATCGCTCGCAGCCGTCGCGACCGTGACGGTCGACCTCGGCGAACCGCTCGACTTCGGGCGCACCCGGGACGGGCTGCGGCGCATCACCCCGATCCTCGGCGGCGAACTGCGCGGGATCCCGGGCTCCGATGCGGGCGAGGCTCTGCGAGACCTGCGGGCCGCGATCCTGCCGGGCGGCGGCGATCGCCAGCTGGTGCGCCCCGACGGAGCCGTCGAGATCGATGCCCGCTACGACGCCCGTGCCGCGGGGGGCTCTCTCATCGGGCTGCACGCGACGGGCCTGCGGCGCGCGCCGCGCCCGGATGAGGTCGGCGGCTTCGGAGCGACTGGGGCGTCCGGGGCCCCTGGAGCGCCCGGAGCACCCGGAGCGACCGGGGCGTCCGGAGACTCGCCCGGGGCCCGCGGCCGATACTTCCGTGTCGCCCTCCGCTTCGAGACCTCCGACCCCGCTCTCGCCGAGCTGCAGGAGGCCCTGTTCATCGCCGACGGCGCGCGCGAGGCCGATCGCGTGGTGCACACGGTCTACCGCGTCTCCTGATCCTGATTCGCTCTGGCGCTCCGGTGGCTCCGGCGCCCCGGTCGCTCTCGCCGGTCCGCACTCGACCCTCGATCCGAGTCGCCCCCCCCGATCCCGAGTCGCCCCCCAATCCCGAGTCGCCCCCCCGGTCCCGAGTCGCCCCCCCGATCCCGAGTCGCCCCGATCCTGATTCCTTCGCGCGTCAGGAGTTGCTGCCTCGCGTCCCGTGAGGCGACACCTACTGACGCGCGTAGCGGGGAGGCGGCACCGGCTGGGACGCAGGCTGGGATGCAGGCAGGGACGCCGGCAGTGACCCCGGCAGGGACGCAGGCAGCGGAACGGGAGGGGAGCGACGGGCGGGCCGGCGCGGGGCCGGCCCGTCAGACGTCGAGGCCGTTCACCCGCTGGATCTCGCGCTGGTACTCGGCGATCACCCCGCGCGAGATGCGGCAATCGAGCAGGATCGTGCCCTGCGCCCCGGCCGCGGTCCACGCGCGCAGGGCCTCGAGATCCTCGAGCCGGTGCACCCGCACGCCCTGCGCGCCGAGGGCGGTCGCGAGGCCGGCGAAGTCGACGTCGGGGATCAGCATCGGCTCTTCGTCCAACCCCATCGCCCCGTAGAGGTGCACCTCGGCTCCGTATGCCCCGTCGTTCCAGACCACGATCACATTGCTGGGCGAGGTGCGGATCGCCGTCTCCAGGTCGGCGAGCGCCATGAGGCCGCCGCCGTCGCCCGTGCTCAGCACCGTCGTGGTGCCCGGGGCGGCTGCCGCGACGCCGGCGACGGTGGGGAATCCGAGGCCGATCGTCTGATAGGCGGTGCCCACCATGACCAGCCGCTCGGGCGATGCGACCGGCCAGTACATGCTGGCCCAGCCGATGAAGTGGCCGCCGTCGGTGGTGATGTGGCGCTCGGGCGGCAGCAGCTCGGCGATTCGGGCGGCGACGCCGCGAGGATCGAGGCGCCCGTCGGCGCACACGCCGTCGGGGTGCTCGGCGAAGCCTGCGTCGCGCACGCGCAGCGCGCCCCCGGGCTCGAGGCCGGGTACGCGCTCGCGCCAGCCGCCGGGCGCCCGTCCCGCTGCGACGAGCGCGCCCAGCAGCGTGCCGAGGGTGGCCCGAGCGTCTCCCTGCAGCAGCAGGTGGGTGATGGGGCGGTTGGTCTTCGGGGGTGCCACCTGCTCGTCGTCGATGCGGATCACGGTGGTGCCGGCGCCGAAGAGATCGCCGAAGCGCATCGTGAACTGATTGAGGCCCGCGCCCACCACCAGCACCACGTCGGCCGTCTCGATCGTCGACATGGCGGCCGACTGCCCGAACCCGCCGGTGACGCCGAGGTCGAAGCGCGGGTCGGGGAAGATGCCCCGCGCGAGCGCCGTGCTGGCGGTGAGCGCGCCGAGGGCGTCGGCGATGGCGCCGAGTTCGGCGGAGGCGCCCGAGAGGTGGGCGCCGCGCCCGGCGAGCACGACGGGTCGCTCGGCTTCGAGCAGCGCGCGCACGGCCGCCTCGATCTGGTGGCCGGCCGGGCCTCCGAGTCCCTGCGGCACGACGGGCTCGACCGGGCGGGCAGGCGGTGCGACCTCGGCGACCGAGGCGCTCAGCGCTGCGAGCACCGCCGGGTCGTCGAGGTCGATCCCGCGCGGTTCGACGGCGGGGGCGGGCTCCACGGCCGGCGCGGTGACGAGGTCGTAGGGGATCGCGAGCACGACGGGTCGGCGTACGCGCAGCGCGTATGCGGCGGCGCGGTCCACGGTGCGCTCGATGCCCGTGACCGAGAGCATGTGCGTGCGCACGCCGAGGGCGGCGGCGAGCATCTCCTGGTCGACGTCCCACGGGCGCGGTCCGTCGCTCGGCGCGTCGCCGACGACGACGAGCATCGGGGTGCGCGCCTGCGCGGCCTCGGCCAACGCGGTGAGCGTGTTAGTGAATCCCGCGCCGTACGTGGTCGTGGCGATCGCCAACCGGCCGCCGACGCGCGTATAGGCGTCGGCCGCGGCCACGGTGCCGGCCTCGTGCCGCACGGCCGTGTAGGGGATGCCGAGCTCGGAGAGGCACTGGATGAGGTGGGCGTTGCCGTTGCCCATGAGGCCGAAGCTGCGATCGGCGTGGCGGGCGAGCGCGGTCGCGAGGGTATGGACGAGCGTGGGTGCAGAAGCGGACATCACAGATCCTTTGATGAGAACTCGAAACGAGGGGGAACCGTGTATGTCTCGTCGGGCGGCGCAGCCCTGACAGCAGCGCCCCTTTTTCGAGCGCCTTAGCCGGCCGGGTCGGAGACGAGCCGACCGAGCTGGACGCTCCCTATAGTACCCACAGGATCGGCCCGCCCGGTCATCCTGCGCGAGGAACGAGTCGCAGGATCCACCTCGTCGGATCCTGCGATTCCGTTCGCACGCTCACTGCGCGCAGGATGACACGGCGTGCGGGGCGACGGGCGCCGCGTGGCACGGCGGGAGCGGCGGGCTCAGCGGTAGCTCTGCGCGATGCGCTCTGCCGTCGCGTGCAGCGCGTCGACGACGGAGTCGAGCGGCTCGGGGAGCTTGAAGTGGACGACGGCGACGGCGGCCGGCGGTTCGCCGTCGATGCGCAGGGGCACGGCGATGCTGGTGACCCCGTCGATGACCTCGTCGTGACTGAGGGCGTAGCGGTTGCGGCGGGCCTCGAGCGCTGCGGTGCTGAGCTCGTCGTCGCCGAGGAAGGCCCGGTGCTCCGACGCGGTGAGGGACGACTCGATTGCGCGCGCCGGGGCTCCGCGGTCGACGGGGTGTCGCACTCCCGGGTTGCGGGCGACGCTGGCGGCGACGTTTGCGGGCTCGACGGTGGCGAGGGTCACCACATCGTCGATGTCGAGCACCGTGACGAACGCGGTCATGCCGAGCTCGTACGCGAGCTCGGTGAGGGCCGGCATCGCCGCGGTGTGCAGCGCCGGCGCCACGCCGCGCGCGAGCACGGTGAGCTTGGGGCCGAGTCGGATGCGGCCGGCCTGATCCCGCGTGACGAAGCGGTGCTGCTCCAGGGTGCGCAGGACGCGATAGGCGTTGGATCGGTGCACCCCGAGCTGCTGCGCGAGATCTGCGATCGAGAGCGGCTGCTCGGCCTCCGCGAGCAACTCGAGCGCGCGCAGGCCGCGGGCCAGGGTCTGCGACCCGGCGGTCTGGGGGCCGATGCTCGCGGCTGCGGTGTCGCTCGTGGAAGTCATGTGAACCATTCTGGCGGATGCGGTCGGGGCGGATGTTGTGCGATCGCGCGAGGCGGTCTATTCTGACTGTGCGATATTCAAACTTCGTGTTCAATTATAGAACATTGCGATGGCGGAGTCATCCCGCGACGGCGCAGTGAGGAGAAACAGTGCAGTTCCATCACCACGGATACGTCTCCACCGATCCGCGAGTCCAGCCCGCCGCGGGTGTCGGGTTGAACCGCCCGGAGCAGCTCCCCGAGCACCTCGACGTGCTGATCGTGGGCTCGGGCCCGGCGGGCATCGTCGCCGCCGCGCAGCTTGCGCAGTTCCCGAACGTGGTGACGCGCGTCGTCGAGCGCCGCGACGGGCGTCTCGTGCTCGGGCAGGCCGATGGGATCCAGGCCCGCAGCGTCGAGACCTTCCAGGCGTTCGGCTTCGCGCAGCAGATCATTCAGGAGGCCTACCAGATCACCGAGACCGACTTCTGGACTCCGGATCCGGAGAATCCGCGCGACATCGTGCGCAGCTCGATCACGCCCGACGACCCCAAAGGCATCAGCGAGTTCCCGCACCTCATCGTCAACCAGGCCCGGGTGATCGACTACTTCGCCGAGTACGCGCGCCGCGCGCCCGCGCGGGGCGACGTCGACTACGGCTACGAGTTCCTCGACCTGGAGGTCACGGGGGAGGGGGAGTACCCCATCGCGGTGACGCTGCGCCGGGTCTCGGGCTACAGCGGAGCCGGGATCAACGCCGCGAAGTCCGAGGCGGCGGACGACGGCGAGACGGTCGTGGTGCACGCGAAGTACGTGATCGGGGCCGACGGGGCCCGCTCGGCCGTGCGGCGCTCGATCGGCGGCTCGCTCGCCGGCTCGACCTCGCTGCACGCCTGGGGGGTCATGGATGTGCTCGCCGTCACCGACTTCCCCGACTTCCGCAAGAAGTGCATCATCCACTCCGAGGCGGGCAGCATCCTGCACATCCCGCGCGAGGGCAATCACCTCGCGCGCATCTACGTCGACCTCGGCGAGACCGACGAGCACGACGGCGGCAAGGTGCGCGACACCCCGCTCGAGGAGGTCATCGCCCGGGCCAACGCGATCCTGCATCCCTACACGCTCGACGTGCGCGACGTGCCCTGGCACAGCGTCTACGAGGTGGCGCACCGGCTCACCGACCGCTTCGACGACGCGGCCACGTCGCCCGACGGCAAGGGACGCGTGTTCCTGATGGGCGACGCCTGCCACACGCACAGCGCGAAGGCGGGGCAGGGCATGAACGTGTCGATGCAGGACGGCTGGAACCTCGGCTGGAAGCTCGGCTACGTGCTCGAGGGGCGCAGCCCCGAGTCGCTGTTGAAGACCTACTCGGACGAGCGCTGGGTGACCTCCAAGAACCTCATCGACTTCGATCACGAGTGGTCGACGCTCATGGCCAAGAAGCCCGAGGAGTTCGACTCGCCGGGCGAGGTCGAGGAGTTCTACGTGCGAACCGCCGAGTTCCCCGCCGGGTTCATGACGCAGTACACCGAGTCCATGCTCACGAGCGACGGGGCGAACCAGGATCTCGCGAGCGGGTTCACCATCGGCAAGCGCTTCAAGTCGGTCAAGACGACTCGCGTCTCGGACGCGGTCGAGGTGCACCTCGGCCATCATCATCGCGCCGACGGTCGTTTCCGGGTGTACGCCTTCGCGGACGCCTCGGGCGAGCGCCTCGACCGCTGGGCGGCGTGGCTGCTCGACGACGGCGCGTCGCCGCTGCACCGCTTCACGCCCGAGGGGGCGGATCTCGACGCGATCTTCGACGTCAAGGCCGTGTACCAGCAGCACCACCACGGCGTCGACCTGTCGCGGGTGTCGAAGCTGTTCCTGCCCGCCTCGGGTCCGTTCGGCCTCACCGACTACGAGAAGGTTTACGCGGCGCAGCCCGACGAGGACATCTTCGACCTGCGCGGCGTCTCGCGCGACGGCGCCGTGGTCGTGGTGCGTCCCGATCACTACGTGTCGGCGATCCTGCCGCTCGACCGCCCCGAGCAGCTCGGCGCATTCTTCGAGGGACTGCTGCTCGAGCGCTGACGGCCGGGGGCGGCGCGAGCGTCCGCGTCGTCCAGCGCGAGGGAGTCGCTGCGGGCCCGGGCCCGGGCGCGCGCCTGCGGCAGGCTCCCTCGCCTCAGCCCAGCGTGAGCACGACGTGCCCGCGCTTGCCCCGTGCCACGTGGCGATGGGCGTCGGCCACCCGGTCGAGCGGATAGCTCGCCGCCACCGGGGCGTCGAGCGCACCGTTCGCCGCGAGCGCCGCAGTCTCCCGCAGATCTGCCGCGACCCGCTCGGCCGAGCGGAGGCCCGTGAACGCGACCAGTGCCCGTCGCCGGCCGAACCACCGCGTCCACAGCATCTGCGCGAGAATCGCGAACGACGGCACGGTCGTCATGTAGAGGCCGTCTGGGGCGAGCAGGCGCCGCGCCCGTCGATACCCCATCCGGCCCCAGGCGTCGAACACCACGTCGTACGAAGCCGTGTGCCCGTGCAGCTCGGTGTAGTCCAGTGCGGCGTCGGCCCCGAGCGCGCGCACGACGTCGAGGTTGCGCGCACTGCTCGTTCCCGTGACGTTCGCGCCCACGTGCTTCGCGATCTGCACGGCCGCGCTGCCGACGGCGCCCGAGGCGCCGTTGACGAGCAGCCGCTGTCCAAGCCGCAGCGCAGCCGAGTCCCGCAGGAACGACATCGCTGTCGCGTCGACCAGGGCCGCGGCGCGCACGGGATCGATGCCGTCGGGCACCCGCTCGATCGGCGATCCCTCGCTCACGGCGAGATACTCGGCGTGAGCGCCCATCGCGGCGTTGGTCGCCCCGAAGACGGGATCGCCGATGTCGAACCGGCGCGCATCCGGGCCGAGTGCGACGACCCGCCCGGCGAAGTCGCTGCCGAGTACCGGCAGCCGCGGACGGAACAGGCCGAAGGCGAGCCGGGTGAACCAGGGCGATCCGGATCGGGCCGCGGCGTCCGCCGTGCTGACGGTTGCGGCGCGGACGCGCACGAGCACCTGGTCTCCGGTCGGCTCGGGTGCGTCGAGCTCCTGCGGAACGACGACGTCCGGCCCGCCGTAGCGGCGGGCGACTGCGGCTCTCATGAGACCTCCTCCGGGTACTGGAACACCTCTTCGATCCCCGTGCCGAAGACGCGGGCGATCTGGAATGCGACCTCGAGCGACGGGGAGTAGCGGCCCTGTTCGATCGCGATCACCGTCTGGCGGGTAACCCCGAGCGCGTCGGCGAGCTGCGCCTGGGTGAGCTCCCCGTGCGCGAAGCGCAGGGCGCGGATGCGATTCGTGACGCGCGTCGGCTTGCCCATCTCAGAACCCCCGGCGATAGACGACGAGCTTGACCGCCGCGCTCGAGACGGCCTGCAACACGAACGCGAGGTAGATGACGTTCGCGATCCAGAAGTGGGGCCACTCGGCGAGCGCCATCCCCAGCGCCGCGAGCGCGCCGGCCACGAGCACGAGGAAGGTGCGGACCGTGGCGATCCGATCGATCTCTCGGTCGCGATCGTCGACGCGGTAGGGCTCGGCGGCGGCGCGCCGGGTAGGGCCGCCGGAGGCCGCCTCCGCGAGCTGCGGGTCGCCGAGCCCGGGTTCGGCACCGGATCCCGCCCCGGCTCCGGCTCCGGCCCCGGCCTCGCTCCCCGCGACTCGCGGCGAGCGCTCGGGCCGTTCGGCCTCGTGCACGCTGCGCGCGACCCCGGTGCCGAACTCGACGATGATCCGCAGCAGGATCGAAGCGGCGATCGAGATGCCGATCGACCACAGCAACGGCGCCTGGTAGGCCGTGGCGGTGATCGGGTCGGTCGCGCGCGACAGCACGACGACGACGTAGGCCGCGTACGCGACCACGGGCACGATCAGGTACACCCACGTGCCCCGTTCTTCGTAGGACATGGCGCCCTCCTTCAGGATGTCAAAGATTCTGTACATGCAAATGTAAATCGAGCTTTACTCCATGTCAAGAATCTCTTACATTTGGGTGCGGGCGGGTGGCCGCGGGCGCGGGCGGAGTGGGCGCGGGCGCGGGCGGGCGGAGTGGGCGCGGGCGCGGGCGGAGTGGGCGCGGGCGGGAACGCAGAGGCCCCGGGATCCTGAGCGGATCCCGGGGCCTCAGCGCTGGCGGAACTACTTCGCCGCGAAGCGGAAGAGCTTCTTGTTGGCGAACTCGAGCATGCCCACCTTGCCGAGCTCGCGGCCGTAGCCCGACTTCTTCACGCCGCCGAAGGGCACGTCGGCGCCCTCGAGGCCGGCGCCGCCGATGAACACCATGCCCACGTCGAGCTGATTGCCGACCTGCTCGGCGCGCTCGAGATCGTCGCAGATCACGACCGAGCCGAGGCCGTAGGGGGAGGAGTTGGCCAGCTCGATGGCCTCCTCGTCGCTCGGCACCTTGTAGAGCTGCGCGACGGGGCCGAAGAGCTCCTGGCTGTAGACGTCCATCGCCGGCGTGATGTTCGAGATCACGGTCGGGGTGAAGACGTTGCCCTCGGGCTCGTTGTTGCCGACGAGCACCTCAGCGCCCTGATCCAGCGCACCCTGCACCTGGGAGGCCAGCGTCTTGGTGGCCTGCGCCGACGAGAGCGGACCGAAGTCGTCGCCGTAGCTCTGCCCGCCGATCGCGGCCACGAACTTCTCCCGGAACTCGTCGAAGTACTTGTCGAGCACCACGATGCGCTTGGAGCCGTTGCAGGCCTGGCCGGTGTTCTCCATGCGTCCGCCCACGGCGTGCTCGACCGCGTGGTCGAGATCATCGGTGTCGAGCACCAGGAAGACGTCGGATCCACCGAGCTCGAGCACGCACTTCTTGAGCGCGCGGCCTGCCTGCTCGGCCACGATCGCGCCCGCGCGCTCCGAGCCGGTCAGCGAGACGCCCTGGACGCGATCGTCTGCGATGATGTCGGCGACCTGCTCGTGGGTCGCGAACACGTTGACGTAGGCGCCCTCGGGGAAGCCGGCGTCACGGAAGATCTTCTCGAGCGCCAGCGCCGACTCGGGGCACTGGGCCGCGTGCTTGAGCACGATCGTGTTGCCGAGGATGAGGTTCGGCACCGCGAAGCGGGCGACCTGGTAGTAGGGGTAGTTCCAGGGCATGATGCCGAGGATCACGCCGGTCCCCTGGAAGCGGAAGAACGAGCGCAGGCCGTCCTCCACCTCGAGCTCCTCATCGGCGAGCCACTTCTCGGCGTTCGCGGCGAACGCCGCGGTGATGGCGCCGGAGAACTCCGCCTCCCCGATCGACTGGTCGAGCGGCTTGCCCATCTCGCGGTTGATGATGGCGCCCAGCTCGTCCTTGCGCTCCTCGAAGAGCTCTGCGGCGCGCTGCGCGAGGGCCGCGCGCTCGGCGACGGTCGTCGTACGGGCCCACTCCTTGTAGGCCTTCTGCGCCGAAGCCAGGCTGGCCTCGATCTCCTCGGCGGTCGCGTCGGGGTACTCGGCGACGGTCTCGCCCGTAGCCGGATTGATGACGGCGAAGGTGCCCATAGATGACTCACTCCTTAGTGACTTCGTCGGTGATTGAGTACAGCAAGTCTCCCACACCTCGCGGTGCAGCACTAGCCGGTTCTCCGGAGAGTTCCCCGCGTTTTGGCGGGGTATTCTTGACGAAATCGAAAGTGAACGCCCGGTTGGGCTGCGGAATCAGTACCCTTGGCGGATGTGTCCGGCCGCGCCGCGGTCTCGGTGGCCGAGGCGGCCCGCGCGGGCGAGCAGCAGGTACACCTCACACCCCAGGCAGAAGCCGATCGCCGCGTTGAGCGCCGCCGCGACGAAGGCTGCAGCGCCCGCGACGGGAAGCGCCCACGGCACGCCGAGCAGGTGCAGCACGAGCCCGGCTCCGACCACGACGAGGCCGACCGCCTGTGCGAAGCGCGGCGGGCGCGGATCCTCCCACTCCGTCGGAGGGGACAGGCGGGGCTGGATCGCAGTGCGGAAGAGCGCGGAGAGCGGCTGGGTGCCCGCGGACACGAGCGACCACGCGAAGAGCGCGGCCACGACGGCGAGCGCGATGAATCCGGGGTCGGCCGCGCGGGCCGCGACGGGGAGCTCCCGGAGCGCGCCGCTCGTCGAGGTCCCCACGAGCGCGAGCGCGATCCCGATGCAGAGGAGCAGCGCTGTGATCGCGGCGCTCACGCGGGGGCCGCGCGGATCGATCGCCCCCGCGGGTCGCGCGTCGGCCGCGGGTCGCGCGTCGGCCTGGGACTCGGGGTCACTCATGGGCGGATCCTCCTGCGATGCGGTTCAGTTCGGTGGCGATGGACTCGCGCCCGATCGTGCCGGCGAGTCGCGAGCGCGGCGCGCCTCCGCCGTCCAGGATCAGCACGGTGGGGGTCTGCAGCAGGCGGTGCCGCGCCGCGAGCTGCGGCTGATCGGTCACGTCGACGTGCACGAAGTCGACGCCCGCGTACCGGGTCACGAGTTCGGAGATCAGGCGGCGGGTGCCCGGGCAGCGCGAGCAGTACGCGGTGCTGAACTGCACCACCGTGCCGCCGGGGCCGAGCCGGGGGGCGCCCACGTCGTGCGCGGTCAGGCGGTCCGTCTGGTCGAAGCGCTGCGTGCGGGCGGATCGCCGATGCGCCACGAGGCCCAGGAGTGC
The DNA here is from genome assembly GCF_004208635.1 of Leucobacter triazinivorans. Classification (NCBI taxonomy): domain Bacteria; kingdom Bacillati; phylum Actinomycetota; class Actinomycetes; order Micrococcales; family Microbacteriaceae; genus Leucobacter; species Leucobacter triazinivorans. The sequence continues at coordinate 3,072,240 of NZ_CP035806.1, forward strand.
GGTGAGCACCAGCAGTCCGAGCAGGGTGATCAGTGCGGCGAGCGGAGTCATGGTGATCGAGCGTAGAGGCGCGCCGCACGAATGGCCATCGCCTGCGTTGCATTTCGTAATGTGAGACATAACTCGAGGTGATGTACTGTGGGGTGACGGCGCCAGCGCGGCATCCGGTGCGGCGCGCGGTGCGGCCCGGAGCGCCCCGCGGCGCACCCCCGGTCCTCGGGAGCGGCTCCGATGGCCCAGAATAGGCGCATGACCAAACACACGCTGGGCAACGCCACAGAGACCGGGCACATCCACGTCGGCAAGGGGCTGAACGCCGGGGCGCTCGGCGTGGTCGGCTCCACCGTCATCGGCCTGGCGTCGACGGCCCCGCTCTACTCGCTCGCGGCGACGCTCGGCTACGTCATCCTCGCGGTCGGTGCGCAGGCGCCCCTGGTCTTCGTCGTCGCCTGCGTGCCGATGATCTTCGCCGCGCTCGCCTACCAGGAGCTCAACCGCGAGATGCCGGACTGCGGTACCACCTTCGTCTGGGGGACGAAAGCGTTCGGGCCGGTCACGGGGTGGATCGGGGGCTGGGCGGTGGCCGTCTCCGCGATCATGGTGCTCGCCAACGTCGGCGAGATCACGGGCAAGTACTTCTGGCTGCTGCTCGGCAATCAGGAGTTCGCCGACAATCGGGTGATCGTCGTCGCCACGTCCGTGGTGTTCATGGCGCTCATGACCTTCATCAGCACCATCGGGGTGCAGATGGGCGAGCGCCTGCAGATGGTGCTCATGACCGTCCAGATCGTCGCCATGGTGCTCTTCGGCGCACTCGCGCTCTGGCACGCCCTCGACGGCAGCAACCCGGGCTCGATCGCATTCGACTGGCAGTGGTTCAACCCCGCCCAGCTCACCTCGTGGTCGGGGTTCATCGAGGCCGTGCTGCTCGCGCTCTTCATCTACTGGGGCTGGGACACCTGCCTCGCACTCAACGAGGAGACGAAGAACCCGAGGAAGACCCCGGGGCGCGCGGCCCTGTCGAGCATCGCGATCCTCATCGTGCTGTACGTCGGCATCTCGGTCGTCGTCATGATGTTCGCCGGCTTCGGTGACACCGGGTTCGGGCTGACGAATCCGGAGAGCATCGACGACGTGTTCTCGGTGCTCGGGGGCGCGCTGTTCGGCCCCTGGGGGTGGTTCCTGATCCTCGGCGTGATGCTGTCGGCGGCGTCGTCGACGCAGACGACGATTCTGCCCACCGCCCGAGGCACCCTCTCCATGGCGGTCTACCGCGCGCTTCCGGCGAAGTTCGCCGAGCTGCACCCGAGGTTCAAGACCCCCTGGTTCTCGACGACGCTCATGGGCGTCACCGCGATCGTCTACTACGTCGTCATGTCGATCATCTCCGAGGACGTGCTCGCCGACTCGCTCACATCGATGGGCCTGGCGGTGGCGCTCTACTACGCCATCACCTCGTTCGCCTGCGTCTGGTACTTCCGCGGCACGCTCCGCGACAGCGCGCGCAACCTGTGGATGCGCGGCATCCTGCCCGCACTCGGCGGGCTCATGCTGGGCTACGCCTTCGTGCAGTCTGCGATCGACATGTGGAGCGTCGACTACAGCTACACCGTGCTGCTCGGCATCGGAGGCGCGTTCGTGATCGGCGTCGGCGCGATCCTGCTCGGCTTCGTGCTCATGGGCATCTGGTGGCTGCGGCCGAACTCGCGCGTCTTCTTCCGGGGGGACAGCCTCAACCGCGACACCCCGGTGCTCGTCCCCGACGAGTGAGCCGGGGATCCGCACCGCGAGGCTCCGTCGGCGACCGCGAGTCGAACCGTCACCGGGCTGTCACGCGCCGGTGACCGTGCGTAACGCGCTCGACACGGTCGTGCGTTGGAATGGGGCGCATGAGCACCCCGGTGACCGTCGAGATCAGGCGGCAGACGCATCCCACCCGAACGGGCGACGCGGTCGCCTGGGTCGAGGAGGGGCTGCGCCTCGCCCGCGAGTTCGAGGGGTGCCTCGGGGGCGGCGTGATCCGCGACAGCAGCGACCGGAGCGTGCTGCACGCGATCTACCGCTTCTCCGATGAGCGCTCGCTCATCGGCTGGGAGCAGTCGGAACAGCGACGGCGCTGGCTCGACGCGGGCTCCGCACTCGTCCTCGATGCGCGCGTGCAGCGCCGCACCGGCATCGAGGGCTGGTTCGACGGGCCTCAGCTGCGTCGCAGCGTCGACGCGCGCACGGGCGATACCCGCACGGTCGTCGTGCGCGCGGCTCCGCTGCGGTGGAAGCAAGCGCTGGCGATCTGGATCGGCATGTACCCCGTGAACGTGCTGTCGTCCTGGGCGATCTCGCTGCTGCCCTGGTGGGGCGACGTCGCCCTCCCGCTGCGCTCGGCGATGGTGGTCACCGTGCTCGCCCCGCTGATGACCTTCGTCATGATGCCCGCGGTGACGAGGATCCTGAGACGGTGGTTGCGTCGCAACCCCGGTGCGATCGAGAAGGAGCGCTCGCTGCTGGAGGCGCTCGATCTGCGGGCGGCCGGACGCCGCTGACGGTGGCGGCCGCGGCGCGGATGCCGATGCCCCGCCGCGCGCGCCGGGTATCCTGGTGCCGACGCGCGGCGTCGCGCGAACGGTGCGGCGAGCCGATGCGCGCAGCGGAGAAGGTGCAGGAGCCGATGACGGAACGATGCGACACGATCGTCGTGGGCGCGGGGATCGCGGGACTCGTGGCGGCGCGGCTGCTGACCGGCGCCGGGCGGCGCGTGGTGGTGCTCGAGGCGCGGGACCGCGTCGGCGGGCGCGTGCACACCGAACGGGAGAGCGGTCGGATCACCGACCTCGGCGCCTCGTGGATCCACGGCATCTCGAACAGTCCGCTCCACGAGGTCACGACGGGCTTCGGCATGCCCGAGGTGGAGTTCACCGTCGGCAGCTACCAGGCGGGCGGTCGCCCCATCACCTACTTCGGCCCCGATGGCGCGCGCCTGAGCGAGTCCGAAGCCGACCGCTTCATCGCCGATGTCGCCGAGGTCGACGCTCGCCTCGCTCGCGTGATCGCGGCGGCGGCGCGCGGCAGCTCCTACGCCGATGCAGCCGACTCCGCGGTGCGCGCCGTGGTCGCTGAGCGGGGGTGGAGCAGACCCCGCGGCGAACGCGTGCTCGAGTACCTGCACCACCGCTCGGAGGAGCAGTACGGAGCCGACGCCGCGCTGCTCGATGCGCACGGCCTCGACGACGACGCGATCGAGGGCGACGAGGTCGTGTTCCCGGACGGCTACGGCCGACTCGCGGAGCATCTCGCCGCGGGACTCGACGTGCGGCTCGAGCACGAGGTCGGGGCAGTGAGCTGGGGCGACGGAGGCGTCGCGGTCGCCGTGCGCACGCCCGGCGGGTCCGGGCGTGCGGAGACGCTCACCGCGGAGCGCGCGGTGGTGACCGTGCCGATCGGCGTGCTGCGCTCGGGGGCCGTGCGCTTCGATCCGCCCCTGCCGGAGCCCATTGCCGGCGCCGTCGACGCGCTCGCGATGAACGCCTTCGAGAAGATCTTCCTGCGCTTCCCCGAGCGCTTCTGGGACGAGGGGATCTCTGCGATCCGGCGCCAGGGAGACGCGGCGAAGTGGTGGCACTCCTGGTACGACCTCTCGGGAGCGCACGGCGAACCGACGCTGCTCACCTTCGCCGCGGGGGAGTGCGCCGAGCAGATCCGGGACTGGCCCGAGGAGCGGGTGGTCGCGTCGGTGATGGCGGGGCTGCGCGAGATCTACGGGGCGTCGATCCCGGATCCCGCACACGTGAGAATCACGCACTGGCAGGACGACCCCTACGCGCGCGGCTCCTACGCCTACATGACACTGGGATCGCGCCCCGAGGATCACGGCGTCATCGCGACCCCGATCGTCGCGGCTGCGGGCGGTCGCCCCGCCGATGCGGTGCTGCACCTGGCGGGTGAGGCGACCTGGACCGAGGATCCCGCGACCGTCACCGCGGCGCTGTGCTCGGGCCATCGGGCCGCCGAACGGATCCTGGGCCGCTCGCTGCCCTACAGCGGGTTGCTCGGCGGCGCCGCCGGGTACTGAGGCACGGAGTCGCCCGTGTGCAGCGGGGCCGCGGGATCCGCAGAGGCTCCGGCGGTCTGAGGTGCGGCGGCGGCCTGCGCCGCGCGCTCCTGGGTCTCGCGCTCCTGCGCGGCGCGCTCCTGCGCGGCCTGGGCAGCGCGCGCCCGCCGGCCGGAGCGCACGCCCCGCACGATGAGCACGACCGCGAGAGCGAGCAGCGCCGCGAGCGCGAGCCAGGGCAGCAGAATGCCCAGCACCACCAGGGCGCCCGCACCGGCGGCCGCAAGCGAGTCGAGGCCGGCGAGCAGTCCCTCCCAGAAATTCGCCGGGCCGCCGCCGGGCAGCGCCGACGTCGTGCTCAGCGAGACCCAGATGGTGGCTTCGTCGACCTGCCCCTCCAACGACCGCAGTTGCGCGCGCAGGCCGTCCAACTCCTGCTGGCGCTGCGCCAGTGCCGACTCGGCCTCGATCAACTCGGTGGTGGTGTCGGCACCGGCCATCAGCTCGGTGAGGCGCTCCACCGACTCCTCGAGCGCGGCGACGCGCGCCCGCAGGTCCACGTGCTCGGCCGTCACGTCGACGGCGGAGCGGCTCTGGCTCACGACGTCGCCCACGCCGGTGAGGGCCGTGAACGTCTCGTCGAGGCGATCCGCCGGCACGCGCAGCGCGAGATCGGCCCCCGCAGTGGTCTTTGCGCTCGCGCGGTGCACGGTCATCGACTCCACCGACCCGCCTGCGCGCTGGGCGATCTCGGCGACCTCCTCGGCAGCCGCGTCGGGATCGGAGACCTCGATCGAGACCTGACCCGTGCGGATCACCGAGCGCGTGGACTGGTCTTCGAGGGCCTGCGGGGCGCCCTCGAAGGCACCGCCGGCCCCGTCCGTGCCGCCGGTGTCGCGGGCCATCTCCGGACCGACCAGGATCTCGGAGCTGGAAGCGCCTCCGCCGGTTCCCGGCAGGGCGGCGCACGCCGAGAGCGGCGCGAGGAGCAGGGCGGCTGCGAGCAGCACGGGAACGGAGGATCGACGCGTCATGCTCACACCCTACGGTCCGATGCGCGCGGGCGTCCGAGGCGAAGCTGCGGCTTGCCTGGGCGTGTCCGGATCGTTATGGCAGGGGCAGCGCGAGGGTGCCGGTCTCGGGAGGAGGTTCGACCGTGCGTCCCTTGAGGTCCGGGATCCAGCGGACCGTGCCCGCCGCGACCGCGGCCGCGACCACGAGCAGCGCGGTGGAGACGAGGATCGCGCCGTGCGCGCCACCCGCATCGATCGCGACCCCTCCGAGCGCCGACCCCGTGGCGACGCCCACGAGCTGGCCCGTGCCGATCCAGCCGTAGGCCTCGGCCGTCTCCGAGAACTTCACGGTCGAGCTCACGATGTTCGAGATCGCCGCGAAGACGGGGGCGGTGCCGAGACCGCCGATGAAGAGCACCGCGCTGAGCCACCACATGTTCAGGCTCACGAGGCAGGCCGCCGTGCCGACGAGCACGACGCCGATCCTCAGCAGCGGCGACCACGGACGCATGGCGCGGTGACCGATGAGCAGGCCGCCGACGAGCGATCCGCCCGCGAAGATCGCGAGGACGATGCCCGATTCGATGCTGCCGTGCCCGCCGCCCGAATCGCCGTGCTCGCTCGACCCTGCGAAGGCCGCGACGATTCCGGCCTCGATCGCGGCGAACGAGGCGACGAAGAAGAAGCCCATGACCGTGGAGATCACCACGGTCGGGTAGCGCAGCACCGCGCCGAGACCGCGCTTCGACCGCAGCAGCTGCACCTCGCCGACGGCGCGGCTCAGGATGAACCAGGCGCCGCCGCCGAGCAGGAAGGCGGCGGCGACGCACAGGCCGGCCGCGGTGCCGAACTGCGACGACACGAACACCGCGACGACGGGACCGAGCACCCAGATGATCTCCTGGGCCGAGGCGTCGAGGGAGAAGAGCGCCGAGAGCTGGTTGCCGGGAACGAGCTTGGGGTAGAGCGTGCGCACGGCGGGGGTGACCGGAGGGGTCGAGAGGCCGACGAGGAACGCGATCGCGGCGACGAGGGGGAGCGGGAGGTGCACGAGCGCGATCGTCACCAGCAGAGCCGAGCAGAGCACCGACGTGATCGAGAGCACGCGACGCATGCCCCAACGGCCCATCAGCCTGCTGCTCAGCGGACCGGAGATGGCCTGACCGATGCTCTGCGTGGCGAGCACGATGCCGGCCGAGGTGAAGTCGCCGTAGGCGAGTTGGATGTGCAGCAGCAGGATGATCGAGAGCATCCCGAAAGGGAATCGGGCGGTGAGCTGGGAGAATAGGATGCGGAAGACGCCGGGGTTCCGCCCCAGATCACGATACATGCCCATCAGAGCAGTATACGGGCGAAACCGTCGTCGAAGTCAGTGACGGACTTCGGATTTAGCGGCCGAATGCGCGGAATCGTGCATATTCGAGTGCCCCGGCGCGCCCGAGCCTCCGCGTCCCCCTGCCCGGAGCCCGCGGGCGCTCCCGGCTCCTGCGCCGGCGGTGCCTCGCAGTTCGCGGCGGGTGCGGTCCCCGCTTTCCGGCCGCCCCTGTGCTCCGACCCCGGTCGGGGGTACCGTGGAGGTATGAGGCACCAGGAGCAGGACGGGAGCCCGTCGAACGGGTCGGAGCCGAGGCGCGACGCGGAGTTGAACGCCGAGCTCGAGGAGGTCTGGCAGCAGGAGTCGCCCGACACCGCCAGACGCACCGAGTTCGCCGACGAGGTCGACGGAGAGCTCGGCACGCGTGCGCCAGGTCGCACGGGCGACGCGGCGTAGCGCGCCGGCCGTGCGACCTGGCGCACCCGCGTCGAGATCCCGATTCCGGTCGCTCTTCAGGAGGAGATGCGGTGAGAATCGGGATCTCGAGACGGGTTCGGCCCCGGGCTGGTGCGTTCCGGGTCGGGCACGAGCGCGACGCCTCCGCAGCCACCGGCTCACCGCCGTTCGAGATGACGCGAGCGGGGTCCGGACTGCGAGAGTCCGGACCCCGCTCGCGTCGCTCGTGCGCCCTTCAGACGCTGGGCGCTACGCGCCCGGAGTGCTCGTCGAGTAGACGGTGCCGCCCGAACTCTGCGCGCGACGCCCCGAGCGGCGGCGTCCGCCCTGAGATTCGCCGCCGGAGCGCTGCTGGCGCTCGGCCTGCGGGCGCTGCGATTGCGCACCGCCCTGCGCGCGGTCCGAGCGGCGTGCGCCGCCGCCCTGGGCGCCGCGATCCTGACGCCCCTGCTGAGCGTGCTGCTGGCCCGAACCGCCGGCGGGCGCTCCCGCACCGCGCCCGCGGCCGCCGCGCGAGCGCTTGCGCTTCGCGTTGGCGCCGGTCGACTGGCCCGCGCCGGCAGGGTTGTGGCCCGCGGCGCGCTGCTGCGCCGCCTGGGCCTCGGCGCGCCGCCGCTCGGTCTCGCGCGGGTCGACGCGCGGCGCGACCTCGCCGATGAGCGAGAGCACCTCGGGGTCGACGTTCGCGGCGTTCGGATCCACCTGACGCGGGGTCACGCGGATCTTCGCCGCGCGCATGATCTGCCGCATCTCGCCGCGCTGCTCGGGCAGCACGAGAGTCACCACGTCGCCCTCGTTGCCGGCGCGCGCGGTGCGGCCCGAGCGGTGCAGGTAGGCCTTGTGCTCCACCGGCGGGTCGATGTGCACGACGAGCTCGACGCCGTCGACGTGCACGCCGCGCGCCGCGACGTCGGTGGCCACCAGGACCTTCGCGTCGCCGCTCACGAACTCGGCGAGATTGCGGTCGCGGGCGTTCTGCGACAGGTTGCCCTGCAGCTCCACCGCGGGGATGCCGCGCGCCGTGAGCTGCTTGGCGAGCTTCTTGGCCTGGTGCTTCATACGGGTGAAGAAGATGCGGCGGGAGGTGCCGCTCGCGAGTGCTTCGATCAGCGCATCCTTCTGCTCCTTGCCCGACACCTCGAACACGTGGTGGGTGAGCTGCGGTACGGGGCTCTCGGCGCTGTCGACCGAGTGGAGCACCGGGTCGTGCAGGTACTTCTTGACGATGTTGTCGACCCCGTTGTCGAGGGTCGCGCTGAAGAGCAGTCGCTGGCCCTGCTTCGGCGTCTTGTTGAGGATCCGGGTGACGACGGGCAGGAAGCCCATGTCGGCCATGTGGTCGGCCTCGTCGAGCACGGTGATCTCGACGCCGTCGAGGCTCACGAGGCCCTGGCGCATGAGGTCGTCGAGGCGCCCGGGGGCGGCCACGACGATGTCGACGCCGGCCTCGAGCGCGGCCTCCTGGCGGCGCTGGGGGATGCCGCCGAATATCGTCGTGACCTTGACGCCGACGGGATCGGCGAGCATCTTGACGGTCTCGGCGATCTGGGTGACGAGCTCGCGGGTGGGGGCGAGCACGATCGCGCGCGGGCGGCTCGCCCGACGCTTGGCCTGCGCGCCGTCGGCGAGGTTCGCGACGAGCGGGATGCCGAACGCGATGGTCTTGCCGGAGCCGGTGCGGCCGCGGCCGAGCACGTCGCGGCCGGCGAGCGTGTCGGGCAGCGTGTCGCGCTGGATGGGGAACGGAGACGACTTGCCGTTCTTGTCGAGCGCGTGCGCGATGGGCTCGGGCACGCCGAGCTCGACGAAGGAGGGCGTGGTGGGGGTCTGCTCGGTCACGTGGACCTTTCGTGTTCGTGCTGCGGCGCGGCGATGGCCCGGCGCACTGGCACCCGGGGGTGCGTCTGCGGGCCGGCCGTCGCGCGTCGCTGCGGAATCGGCGAGTGCGCGGGATCGCGCATTCGTTCGCCGCGGAGAGTCTGTGGGCCCGTGGGCGCCCGCGCCGAACCGGGATGAGGGTTCCGGCGCATGAATATCAGCGACGATGGGGCCGGCGTGCACCGGCCCGTGCCTCCAGCCTAGCGGATCCCTCCGGGGAATGGGCCCCCGATCCTGTGCCCTGTGCCCGCTCCCGCCGTTCAGGCAGGCGATCGAGACTCAGGAGGACGTCTACACCGGCGGAAACGTCCTCCTGAGTCTCGGTCGACCTCGTGAGCTTCGGGATCCGGGGTGGACGGCGCGATCCGGAGCGCCCCGTGAAATCTGCTGATCCGCGGAAGAACCCCGAATCTGCACGGACGCCGCCGCCCGGTGGGCGCGGGGGCATCTGGCATGATCGCTGCATGGGACGCATTCACATTCGCGAATTTCACGACGACGACCTCGACGCGGTGGTCCGCCTGTGGTGGGAGGCCCGCTCGTCGTCCGAGCAGCCCGTCTACTCGCTCGCCGAGGTCACCGCTTCGTGCCGCGAGGACCACGCCGTGGTGGCGGTGCGCGACGAGGTCATCGTGGCGGCCGCCGTCGGGCGCGCGGCGCACGCCCAGGGGTGGGTCGTGTTCTTCGGGATCGCGGAGGACGCCCGATCGGAGAACGTGTCGGGCGCCCTGCTCGACGCTCTCGAGCGCAAGATGGCTCCGATCGGCCTGTCGACGCTCTCGGTGCTGATGCCGGAGGGCAGCCGCCTCGACCTGCTCACCTCGAACGGCTTCCAGCTGCGGCACAGTCTGCGCTACCTCGAACGGCAGATGCCCGTGCAGCGGCGCGAGCTCGATCTGCTCAAGGATCTCGGCGGTCGGATCCTGCCCCGCCACCTCTGGGAGAACGTCGCGGGGATGCGCCGCGAGAAGCGCTTGCTCGAGGAACGCCTGGTCGCCCCGCTCGCGCAGCCCGATCTCGCCGATCGCTACGGCGTGGTGCCGCCGCGCGCGGTGATGCTGTTCGGCCCGCCGGGCACGGGCAAGACCACGTTCGCGAAGGCGGTGGCGTCGCGGCTCGACTGGCCCTTCGTCGAGGTGTTCCCCTCCCGGCTCGGCGACGGGAAGAACAGCATGGCGTCGTCGCTGCGGAGCGTGTTCGAGCGCATCGACGAGCTCGAGCACGGCGTGGTCTTCATCGACGAGGTCGAGGAGATCGCCTCCCGCCGCAGCGATCCGCCGACTCCCACGCAGGGCGTGACCAACGAGCTGCTGAAGATCGTCGCCGACTTCCGCGCCCGCGAGGGCATGCTGCTCATCTGCGCCACCAATTTCGTGCGCGGGCTCGATGCCGCGTTCCTGCGGCACGGTCGCTTCGACTACGTGCTGCCGATCGGCCTGCCGGATGCGGAAGCGCGCGAGGCGATCTGGCGCCGCTACGTGCCGGCGGAGCTTGCCGCCGAGGTCGCGTTCGACCGTCTCGTGCTCGAGAGCGACGGGCTCACCCCCGCCGATATCGAGTACGCCGCACGACGCGCCTCGCAGGAGGCGCTCGCGCGAGCACTCGCGACCGGGGTCGGCCGCCGCCCGGAGGAACGGGCCGAGTTGACGACGAGTGACTACCTCTCGGCGCTCTCGGCGACACGCGCGACGGTGTCGGAGGAGCAGCAGGCCGCGTTCCTCGAGGACATCGACGACATCGCGCGGCTGTAGGAGGCCGCGCCCCGATCGATACCTCCGGCTCGCCCCCCGGTTCGCCCGGCCCGCCCGGCCCGTCCGGCCCGCCAGATCCTGCTGCGGCGCCCGATCAGCGCGTCAGCTTGCCGAGCAGATCGTCGCCCGGGTCGGAGTCGCCTGTCCGGGGCGCGCTCGCCGCGTCCCCGCCGACCGCGCCCCGGCGACTCGCATCGGCGATCGCGCGCTGCGACTGCAGCACCGCATCCTCGATCACAGCCTCGCCGCGCTCGAGCGCCTGCAGATTGCGAGCGCGCAGCGCCCGACCCGATCGGTCTGCCTCGACGATCGCGCTGCACTGGGCCTTCACCGAGTCGATGACCGTCCAGATCGTCTCCTCGGTGATCACCGGTGCCTGCGACGCGTTCGCCACCATCTCGACCGATTTCGCGGTCTCCGAGAAGGCGCCCTGGATGAGCTTGTTGGTTCCCTCCTGCACCGAGGCCCCCAGCTCCGCGCCCTCCTTCGCGAACGCGGCCTGCTGCCAGAGGGCGAGCGACTGCCGCGCCGACGGCAGGCCCATCGTGCGGAACGTCGCCAGTCGGCGACGGAGGGCGAACGTGGTGACGATGAGGTTGCGCGTCGCGGGCGCGTGCGCGAAGCCCAGGAAGAACTGCGAGCGCCAGTCCGACCAGCTCTTCTCGGTCTCGGAGAGCACGAACGACAGCTTGCTGTGGACCTCGCGCAGTTCGCTCGTGGTGATGGTCTCGCCCCGGTAGACCGCCGATTCCGAGGCGGAGCCCTCCGCGGCGCGTAGGGCGGCATCGGCCTCGTCGAAGTCGCCGCGCAGCTCGTCGATCACCTGTTCGAGCGCCGCGAGCACGGCCACCACGTCGTCCATGTGGGCAAGGGTCTGCTCGTGGAGCAGCTGACCGCGGGTGATGTTGTCGGCGAGCGCCGATTCCATCTCCTGGAGCTTGACCTCGGCCAGGTCGATCTTGTCGGCGATGGGCTTCGACTCGCGGATCATCGTCGTCAGGGTGTACCGGCCCTTCTTGAACCAGCCCACGACGGTGTCGACCGCGTTCTCGAGCTTCTCGGATCGCCACTTCTTCTCGAAGCCGTCCATCGTGCGCAGCATGTCGTTGACGACGGCATCGGCCTCGGGCACCCTGATGCTGCGCTGCGCCTCCAGCAACTGGACCGAAGCGCTGTTCATCTTCTCCATGACGGGACCGCCGAAGGTGACGATCTGGTTGACGTCATCGACGAATTTGCGGGCAAGCGCCGGCGCTCCTCGCCGCAGGTCGTCGAGCTGCTTCGCGGTGAGCAGACTGCGGAAGCGGAACGCCGCATCCTGCGGGGCGGCGGACTCGACCTCTTCGGCGGGGACCTCGGCGATCGCGAGTTCCAGGGGTGTGGCACGCGCCTCCTCGCTCTGCGTGTCCCCGGGCTCCAAGAGCGCGGCGAAATCTACTGCAACGGTCTGCTCTGACATCGGTCTCCTTCAGTGGCGGTGTGCGGTGTGCGGTGTGCGCGTGTGGTGTGCCGTGCGCGGGCGGTACTTCGGGCGGACGTGCGGGGGCGGGCCGTCGGCGATGTCACGGCTCTCCATCGCCGTAGACGTCCGACAGCTTCGCACCGTTTCGCGGTCGTGTGAGCGATTCGAGCGCGACTCTGAACTCGATGTCACGCGATTCGCTCAGCTGGCGCACGTTCTCGACCACCTCCTGGTCGACCGCGTCGATGGCGCCGAGCACCTGCGCGATGCGCAGCTCGGGATCGCTCCAGTACCCCGGATTGCGCAGGAGATCGCCGTAGTAATCCTCCGAGAGCAGCGAGACGAGCTTCGTGAGAGTCGCGGCGTACCGGGATACGAGCAGGCGCTGCTGCTGCTCGGGTCCCTGCTGCGCGCGCGCGAACAGATCTGAGAGGTGCCCGAGGAGCGGGCGGAGCCGACCGCTGCGATCCGGGCCCGTCTCCCGCCCCATCAGGCGGGGGAGATACTCCGCGACGGCGCCGACGACGGGATTTCCGGGGTCGCTGCGCCGATCGGCCCCGCTGCCGCCGTAGAGCCCCGCGAAGAACTGCAGCTCGTCGAGCGCGCGGGCGAGCGTCGCACCGTTGGCCTCGTCGATGCTGCGGAGCTGCTCGGCTGCGGCGCCGGGGTGCGGCTGGGGCACCGCCGCGGTGCGCGCGCCCCGGCGGGGTCGCCAGGACACCTCGAGGGTGGCGGGCAGCGGGTGCCTGGTCTCCCGCCCGGCGAGGCCGAGCGGGCCGCGGGAACGCACAGCGATGAAGCCGCTGCGGAGCGTGCCGCGGCGCCTAGGCGCGAGCGAGACGGGAATGCTCAGCGCCTCGCCGGGCGGGGCCACGAGCGGGATCCACGGCGACGACGAGGCTCCGGATCCGCCGCTTCGATCCGCTCCCTGCGCACTCGCGCGCGTCAGCGCGTGCTTGGGCCAGGTGTCCTGCACCGCGCCCCTGATCGCGCGGTCGCCCGTATTCCGCACCCCGATCCGCATCTGGACCGGTTCGTCGCGCAGCGCGGACGAGGGGCCCCGGCGGGAGACCTCGACGCGGCGCGGACTGGGGGTCAGGGCGATGTCGGCCGCCGCGGCCAAGCCGCACAGGGCGGCCCAGCCGCCGAGCGCGGCGAGCACCGGCACGCCGACCAGGCCGAGCAGCGCGACGGGGCCGGCACCCAGAAGCGCGATGGCCGCGAATCGCGGAGTGAGAAACGCCGTGCTCATCGTGCCTCCGCTAGTCTTCCCGGCGGTCGGGGTAGACGTCCGAGAGCTTTGCCTCGGCGACGGTGCGGGTGAGCGCGTCGAGGGCCACCTGGAACTCGATGTCGCGCGACTCGTTGACCTGCCGGATGTTCTCGACCGCCTGGACGTCGACCGAGCGGACGGCCTCGCGCACCTCCTCGATGCGGCGATCGGCGTCGTTCCAGAACCGCGGATTGCGGAGGATGTCGCCGTAGTAGTCGTCGCCGAGCGCTTTGAGCAGCTTGGCGAGCGTGTCCTTGTACTGCGCCTGCAGCAGCCGGGTCTGCTGCTCGCTCCCGCGCCGACGCGCGCGCACCATGAGCTCGGCGACGTGGTCGGCGAGTGCGACGATCCGCGGCCCGAGATCGGGATCGACCGCCGCGCGCTCGCGCAGGGCGTCGATGGACTCGCGCACCTGCTCGCCGTTCTCGCCGAGCAGCGCGGCGCGCAGCTCCCGCTCCATCCGACGGGATCCCGCGACCCCGCGGCTCCGGCGCCGCGCACGCACCAGCACGAGCAGGCCACCGACGATCACCACCACGACGGCGACGGCCACGACGCCGATCACGAGGCCTGCCCCGCCCGGGGCGGCAGACGGCGGCTGCGCGCCGCCGCCCGGGGCCAGCGAGTCCGCGATCGCGGCGACGGCGATGCCCCCGTCGGCTTCGGATTGCGCGTAGAGCGACTCGGTGATCCCGGTCTCGTCGCCGCCCGCCGCCACCGCGAAGCGGTCCTGCCCCGGGTGATCCTCGATCACGATGAGGGTGTCGGAGCCCGTGGCGGTCCTCAGCTGCGCCGCCAGGGTGCCCGACGGCACGCTCTGCGCCTGGTCGGGCCGGGGGATCACGACGACGCGCACGCCCTCGGGCAGCACGCCCTCGAGCTGCGACGCATTCGATATCGCCGCCCCGTCGACCTCGCAGACGACCCGGTCGCCGCACGCGTCGGCGACCTCGGTCGCATCGGTGACGGCGAGCGCGGGTGCGGCGGCGAGGGTCGCCGCACCGACGGTCGCGAGGCCGGCGAGGCTCGCGATGAGTGTCGCTCTGAAGGGTCGCACGTTCGCTCGCTAGAAGTTGTTCATGACCGACTGGAAGGTCTCGGTGATCTTGCTCGGGTCGGAGGCGTTGAAAACCTGCCCGCCCGAGGCGCGGGCGAGCTTCTCCAGCGACTCGAGGTCGGCGCCCTCGGAGTAGGCGATCGCGAAGATGCGCACCGGCTTGTTGTTGCCGCCCTCCTGCTGATCCGCGTTGATCCGCTGGATCAGCGATTCGAGGCGCATCACGGAGTCCGTGTCCTCGCCGTCCGAGAGCACGACGATGGCGTTGATGCGGCCGGTCTCCGCGTGGCCCTTCATGGAGTCGTAGCCCGCCGCGATCGCGTCGTAGAGGGGAGTGCCGGCGCGCTGGCTGTGGGCGAGATCCCGGATGTCGTCCTGCAGGCCCTCCTTGTCGCCGCCGAGGGGCCCGAAGGGGCGCACCACGCCGATCCCGTCGATCCGTTCGCCGTCGATCTCCGAACTCAGCCCGGTGGTGAACGCCCAGACGCCGATCTCGTCGGTGGGGCGGACCTGTCCGAGCGTCGTGGTCGCTCCCTCGATGGCGCCGTCGAGGCGGGTTCGAGAACCCCCGATGCTCTCGTCCATCGACCCCGAGATGTCGATGATCTGGAGGATCGCCGAGGGCTTGCGGATCAGGGCCCACTGGTCGAGTGCCGCGGAGACGACCTCGGGCGCCGGCTGCGGCAGTGAGCGCACCGGCTGCTCGGGATCGATGCCCACGTCGGCGTTGAGCGTGGCGGAGACGTCGACGGCGTCGTCGAGCGGCCGGAATCCGTACTCGGGGAGCAGCTGCTGCGCCTCGGGCGTGTGGAGGAAGCGGACGAAGGCCTCGGCCGCGAGCCTCTGCTCGGGCGTGACCCAGTCAGCCTCGAGCACCACCGCGGGGTTGTCGCTCCACATCGAGCCCTCGCTGGGGTAGATCGCCACCAGCTTCTCTTCGGGCGGGGTGAGTTCTTCGCCGGGCTGCACCGTGTGCGAGTCGGGGTTGCCGATGTTGTAGTTGTAGAGCGAGGTCTCCTCCAGCGCGATCGCGCTGACGTAGGAGGATCCGCTGCCGGTGGACCTGTCGACCAGGTTCTGCAGCACCTTGCCGGTGGTGTCCCCGTAGTGGATCGCCCCCGACTCGAAGACGCGGGAGAACTCCTCCGAGGCGTCGACATCGGCCGCCGTGAGATCCTCGGTCTTGCCGGAGGCCGCGTAGGACTGCATCAGCAGCGTCGACATGCCGGTGGTGGAGCTGTTCGGGTTCGTCTTGGCGATCTTGAACGAGCCCCACATGGGCTTGTCGACCGCGCCCCACCCGTCCGGATCCGCGATCAGGTCGTGGAGGTCGGAGATGCCGATCTCGGCGTTCGGGTATCCGAGCGCCCGGGCCATCGACTCCGGCACCCCGAACACCACCGGGGTCTTCGCGAAGCTCTCGGCGCCGGCGACCACGCGCTCCCCGGCGATCGAGGCGACGCGGTCGGTCCAGACCGTCGACGCCGGCGACCAGACGGACGGCGCGGTGTCGTCGCCGAGCGCCCAGGTCTCGGTGGAGTCGGAGAGATACTGCGCGGCCTTGCCCGAGGCGACGTTCACGGGGCGCACGGTCGCGCACCCGTCCAGACCGTCGTGCTCCGCGGAATCCGCGAAGCTCTGGCCGAGCTCTTCCATGAGGTTGACCTTTTCGGACGAGGTGGCGACGACCACCGACGTGCAGCCGTCGTCGGCGAGGCCGCCCGCCTGCCCGCTCCCGACCTGACCGCCCTCGGGAGTGCAGCCGGTGAGCACCAGGGCGAGCGAGCAGGTGAGCGCGATCGCCCCGCCGAGTGTGCGATGGAGTGCGCGATGGGACACGGTCTTCGGGATCCTCTCAGCGATGCGAGTGTGCCTTCTCAGCCTATGCCACCTCGACGGGAGGGAGCGCGGCTGTCAGCCGCTGGTTCGCTGAGAGCGCGTGCGCTCGGGCCGCCTCCGCAGCGGATGTCGGAGGCTCCCGGTAGGTTCGGAGCGCGGGGTGATCCACCCCGGAGAGGAGGCCGACGTGTTCCTGCAGCGTCGATCCGTGCCGGGCGGCAGCGGGGAGGACCCGCATCGCATCGTCACGAGCGCGAGCGATCTCACGGCCGCGAGCGCGTGCGAGTTCGCGTTCCTGCGTCGGGTGGACGCGAAGCTCGGCCGCGACGTCGAGGTGCCGCCCGACGACGATCCGATGCTGGCCCGCGCCGCGCGGCTCGGCGACGCCCACGAGGAGCGCACGCTCGAGGCGTACCGGGCGCGGTGGGGCGCCGGATCGGCGGGGGAGGCCGGCGGGGTCGTCGAGATCCCGCGTCCCGACTCGATGAGCGAGGCCGATCTGGCGCGTGTCGCCGAGCAGACCGAAGCGGCGCTGGGCGCCCGCGCCGACGTGGTCTTCCAGGCCACCTTCTTCGATCCCGCGCAGCGCCCCGCGGGGTCCACCCGTCATCCTGCGGCCGGGCCCGCACCCCGTCATCCGGCGGCCGGGCCCGCACCCCGTCATCCTGCGGCCGGGCCCGCACTCGGTCATCCTGCGGCCGGGCCCGCACTCGGTCATCCTGCGGCCGCGGAGCGGATCGCAGGATCCACCGCCGATCCCGCACTCCGTCATCCTGCGGCCGCGGAGCGGATCGCAGGATCCACCGCCGGGCCCGAGATCGGCTTCATCGGTTTCGCCGATTTCCTGCGTCTTTGCGCAGACGGCTCATACGAGGTGCAGGACACGAAGCTCGCCCGCCGCGCCAAGGTCACCGCGCTCATGCAGCTCGCGGCCTACGCCGAGCAGCTCGAACGCATCGGCGTGCGCGTCGCGCCCGAGGCCGTGCTCATCCTCGGCGACGGCGCCCGCTCACGTCATCGCATCGCCGACATCGCCCCGGTGTTCCGCGCCCGTCGCGAACGGCTCCACGACATCCTGCTCGCGCGATACGGCGCGGTCGGCGCCGATGGGGCGCGGAAGAGCGCCGCGCCCGTGGCCTGGGGCGCCGCAGGCATCTCGGCGTGCGGTCGCTGCGAGGTGTGCGAACCCGAGATCGAGCGCACGCGGGACCCGCTGCTGATCGCCGGGATCCGGCGTGCGCAGCGGGATGCTCTCGTCGCCGCCGGATTCGACACGATCGACGCCGTCGCGACGCTGGCCACGGGATCCCGCGAAGGCGGCGCGCCCGCGGAGCGCACCGGCGGCCGATCCCGCGCCGTGGACGGCCTCGCCGATGCCGCGCTCGAGCGGCTCGCGGTGCAGGCGGCGGTGCAGCTCGCGGCGGTGCCGGGCGAGGCTCCGCCCGTGCGCGTGGTCGACGCGGCGGCGCTCGCCGCGATCCCGCTGCCCGATGCGGGGGATCTCTTCTTCGATTTCGAGGGAGATCCCATGTATCGCGAACCGGGCGACGACGGGTCGGCGAGGTGGGGGATCGACTACCTCTTCGGCATGATCGACGCGCGCGAGCGCTTCACCCCGCTATGGGCCCACGACCTCGAAGCGGAGAAGCGGGCGCTGCTCGACTTCCTCGATCTGGTCGCTGCGCGCCGCGAGCGCTATCCGGGCATGCGCATCTACCATTACGCGGCCTACGAGCGCACCCACCTGCTCAGCATCGCTGCCCGGCACGGCGTCGGCGAGGCAGAGGTCGACCGGCTGCTGCGCGAGCATGTGCTGGTCGACCTCTACCCGATCGTGCGCCGCGCGCTCCGCGTCGGCTCGCGCTCGTACTCGATCAAGCGGCTCGAACCCCTGTACATGGGGGAGCAGCTGCGCGATGCGGGCGGGGTGACGAGCGGCGCCCAATCGGTGACCGAGTACGCCGACGCGTGCGCGCAGCTCTCCTCTGAAGACGCAGCCGAGCGGGCTGACGGACGAAGGCGGCTCGAGGCGATCGCCGACTACAATCGCTACGACTGCCTGTCGACGCTGCGGCTGCGCGACTGGCTGCTGCGCCTCGCTGCCGAGCGCGGCGTCGCCCCCTACCCGCCCAACGAGGTCGCGGAGCGCCGCGACCCGGATCTCGAGCTCAGCGCGGTTGCCGCGGCACTGGCCCGGCGCAGCGGCGACGCGCTCCCGGAGCGGGATCGCACGGCCGCCGCGCTCGCCGCGAGCGCGATCGACTACCATCAGCGCGAGCAGAAGGCGTTCTGGTGGGCGCATTTCGCGCGGCTCGTCGATCCGGTCGAGGACTGGGCCGATGCCCGCGATGTGATGCTCGTCGATCCGGTGCTCAGCCGGATCGAGGACGACTGGTTCGTGCCGCCGCGAGCGCGCGCCGAGCGACGCCGTCTGCGCCTGCGCGGTGAGATCGCCCCGGGCAGCAGCCTGCGCGCGGGCGACGCCTTCGTGCTCTACGAGCACCCTGCGCCGTTCAGGCAGCCCGGGGCGGCGCCGGGCGCGCGCGGCGCCCGGCGAGTCAGGATCGTCGAGCGTTTCGACGACGGTGTGACGGTGGAGGAGTCCGCAGGCCCCGCCGATCGCACCGACGCGCTGCCCAGTGCGCTCGTTCCCGGGCCGCCCCCGCCCGCGGGCGCGCAGAAGGGTGCGATCGAGGAGTGGGGTGCGACGCTCTCCGAGGCGCTCGGCCGCGGCGGGTTCCCGGCCGACCCGGTCGTCGACCTGCTGCGGCGGGCGCCTCCGCGGCTTCTCGCGCACGCGCCGCTCGTCGCCCCCGATGCGCCGGAGGCGATCGATGCGGCGGGAGCTGCCGGGCCGGCCGGGGCGTCGGGCCTCGCGGGGGCCGTCATCGCGAGCCTGCGCCGGCTGGATCGCAGCTACGTCGCGCTGCAGGGGCCGCCCGGCACCGGCAAGACCTATCTCGCGGCCCGGGTGATCCGGACGCTCGTCGAACGCGATGGGTGGCGGATCGGGGTGGTGGCCCAATCCCACCGGGTGGTCGAGAACGTGCTCGACGGCGTGGTCGCCGCGGGTCTCGATCCCACGCTCGTGGGCAAGGTGCCTCAGGGCGGGTCGCTCGACCCGCACGCCGCCGAGCCGGTGTACACCGTGCTGCCGCGCAACGGTCAGCTGCGCTTCGCCTCCGGACACCGCGCCGCGGGGCGGGGGTGCGTGATCGGGGGCACGGCCTGGGACTTCAGCAACGAGGGCCGCTTCGAGCGCCGTGGCCTCGACCTGCTCGTGATCGACGAGGCCGGACAATTCTCGCTGGCGCCCACCATCGCGGCGTCGGTCGCGGCCGAACGGCTCCTGCTGCTCGGGGACCCGCAGCAGTTGCCGCAGGTCTCGCAGGGCACCCATCCCGAACCCGTCGACGCATCTGCGCTGGGCTGGCTGCTCGGCGAGCACGGCACGATGCCCCACGACCTCGGGTACTTCCTCGCCGAGACCCGGCGCATGCGCCCGGAACTCGCCGAGGTCGTGTCCGAGCTCGCCTACGAGGGGCGGCTCCGCGCGCACCCCGACGCGTCGGAGCGGCACGTCGAGGGCGCGGGCCCGGCGGGTCTCGTGTGGCACCCGGTGCGCCACGCAGGCAACGCCACGAGCTCGCCCGAGGAGGCCGCCGAGGTCGTGCGCATCGTGCGCGAGAGTCTGAGCGGCCGGCTCCGAAACCGCGCGCGGGAGCCGGGGGTAGGGAGAGGGCTGACCGAGGACGATCTGATCGTCGTGGCCGCCTACAACGCGCAGGTCGAGTGCATCGCCGAGGCGCTCGCCGCCGAGGGGCTCGGGCGCGTACGCGTGGGCACCGTCGACCGCTTCCAAGGTCAGGAAGCGGTGATCGCCATCGTCTCGCTCGCGGCCTCCAGCCCGGACGATGCGCCGCGCGGTCTCGAGTTCCTGCTCATGCGCAACCGGCTCAACGTCGCGATCAGCCGGGCCCAGTGGGCCGCGCATCTCGTCTCCTCGGACCGACTGGGCGAGGGACTGCCCAGCAGCCCCGAGGGACTCGCCGCGCTCTCGGCGTATCTCCGGCTCACGGAGCGGGCGACGCCGCCGCCGCGGTGACGCGACGAGCCCGATCGGCGCGGCGCAGGGGGAGCCGGCGCGGTGCCGATCGCACCGGCTCCCGCGCCCCGGGGGCTCGGGCGCACGAAGCGACGCGACCGCTCATCGGGGCGCGTGTCCGGCTAACGTGGAGGCATGATGAGACCCGGAGGACCGTTCAAGACCCCGCCGTCGCGCCGATTGGGTCACGAGACGCGCGTGTCGCCGCTCGCCGCCTCGAAGCGATCCCGCATCCCCGCCTTCGAGGTGATGCGCATCACCGACGAGATCGCCCGGCGCCGCGCCGCGGGGCACGATGTCGTCTCCCTCTGCGCGGGCGAGCCCGGTGCTCGACCGGCACCCGGCACCCTGCAGCCCGCCGGCTACACCGGCCCGCTCGGCACCGCCCCGCTGCGCGAGGCGATCGCGGGTCACTACCGCTCCTGGTACGACGTCGAGGTGGATCCCACGACCGTCGCCGTGACGACGGGATCCTCGGGGGCGTTCCAGCTCGTCTTCCTCGCGGCGTTCGATCCCGGCGACCGCGTCGCGCTCGCCAGCCCCGGCTACCCCGCGTACCGCAACATCCTCACGGCGCTCGGCGTGCACGTCGTCGAGATCCCCACCGGTCCGGCCACCCGCTACCGGCCGACGCCCGAACTGCTCGACGCGGCGGCCGCCGAGCACGGCCCGCTCGCGGGGCTGGTCATCGCCTCCCCGGCCAACCCGACCGGCACCATGCTCGGGCGCGGCGAGCTGTCGGCGCTCGTGACCTGGTGCACGGATCACGGAGCGCGCCTCATCAGCGATGAGATCTATCACGGCATCACCTTCCCCGCGGCAGGGGCCTCGGATCCGCGCGGCGTCACGGCGCGCGAGCTCGACCCGAACGCGGTGGTCATCAACTCGTTCTCGAAGTACTGGGGCATGACCGGTTGGCGGCTCGGGTGGGCGATCCTGCCGCCGGAGCTCGTCGGCCCTCTCGAAGCGCTCGCGTCCAATTTCGCGCTGTCACCGCCGGCGCCGGCCCAGGAGCTCGCGCTGACCGCGTTCACCGACGAGAGCTACGCCGAGCGCGATGCGGTCGTGGCCGGTTTCGCCCGCGCGCGGGCGCTGATCCTCGACGCCGCGCCGCGGCTGCAGTGGGGCACCGCCGCGCCGTCGGACGGGGCCTTCTACTACTACTCCGAGCTGGGGCCGCAGCTGGAGCGGTTCGGGGATTCCGTGCGGTACGCGCGGGCGCTGCTCGAGCGCGCCGACGTGGCGGTGGTGCCCGGTGTGGACTTCGACCCCGGCGCAGGGCCGAGTCGCGCCGGGGGAGGCCAGGCGGTGCGGCTCTCCTACGCGGCGGGTGAGGCCGCGGTCGCCGAGGCGGTCGACCGCATCGTGCGTTTCCAGGGCTGAGGACGCCCGCCGCCCGCCGCCCGCTGTCCGCCGCCCGCCGCCTGCACGGGAGGGCGCCTCTCGTGCAGGAGATCGGCGTTCGGACAGGACGGTATCTTGAAGAGGATCCTGCGCGAACGGTGATCTCCTGCACGGGCGGCGGGAGCTGCACGGGAGGCACGGTCGCCCCGAGGGTCAGTACTCGATGACCGTGCGGATCCCGCGGCCGCTGCGCATCTCGTCGAAGGCCTCGTTCACGCCCTCGAGCGGAATGCGCGCGGTGACCATGGAGTCGAGATCGACGCGGCCCTCGAGGTAGAGGTCGATGATCCTCGGGAAGTCGATCGACTGCCGGCTCGAACCGTAGTTCGAGCCGATCAGGCGCTTCTCCTGGTCGCTCATCACGAACGGATCGATCGAGATCTTCACGCCATCGGCGACCTGACCCACCACGACGGTCGTCCCACCGCGGCTCGTCGCCTCGTAGCAGGCCTCGATGGTGACGGGCAGGCCGATGGCTTCGAACGCGTAGTCCACGCCCCGCCCGTCGGTGAGCTCGTGCACGGCCGAGACCAGATCGACCTCGCGGCTGTTGACGGTGTGCGTCGCGCCGAATCGGCGGCCGAGTTCGAGCTTCTCCTCGCTCACGTCGGCGACGATGATCTGCCTCGCGCCGGCCAGGCGGGCCCCCTGCACCACGTTCAAGCCCACACCGCCGCAGCCCACGACGAGCACGGTGCTGCCCGGCTCGACGCGGGCGGTGTTCACCACCGCGCCGATGCCGGTCGTCACGGCGCAGCCGACCAGTGCGGCCTGCGCCAGCGGGGCGTCCTTCCGGATCTTGATCGCGGCGGAGGCGGGAACCATGGCGTGATCGCCGAATGACCCTACGGCGAGGAAGCTCTTCACTCCCTGATCGCCGTCGCGGAGCCGCGGGCGACCGTCGAAGAACACGTGCTGGTAGGCCGTCTCGTTCGCCAGCTGGCAGAGCACGGGCCGGCCCGAGACGCAGAACTCGCACTTCTGGCACGAGGGCGTCCACGAGAGGATCACGTGGTCGTCCACTTCCAGGTCGTCGACCTCGCTGCCGACCGCGACGACGACGCCGGCCCCCTCGTGCCCGAGCACCAGCGGGGCGGGAGTCGCCCATTCGCCGTCCAAGGCATGCAGGTCGCTGTGGCAGACGCCGGAGGCGGCGATCCGCACCAGCACCTCGTTCGGGCCGGGCTCCGAGTCGATCTGCAGCTCGCGGATCTCGAGGGGCAGTTCGGGGCCGACGAAGACTGCGGCCTTGACGTTGATCATGGGGGTCCTTTCAGAGGTGGAGAGGCATGCGGCGGGGAGCGATGCGACCTGACGACCGGACGACCGGACGCGGTCGGTCGACCGGACCCGACCGGAGGCCCGGACGGGGTCGAACGGCCGACGGACTAGGCGGCCACGGGAGCGGCCGAGCCGGCCCGCCACGAGGCCAGCGCTCGGATGAGGTCGAGGATGCGCTCGGGCTCGCCGGCGGGGAACGCCGTCGCGCTGAACACCGGCGGGATGAGCACCCACACGTACGACCCGCCCATGGGGGTGAGCACGACCCTGCGGCGCCCGCCTGCACCGGTGATCTTCGAACGGATCAGGTCGATCCCATCGAAGTGGGCCTGCAGCTCGCGGTTGAGCGCGTCGAGCTGCGCCCCGCCGGCCGCTGCGGCGCCCGAGCGCGCGTAGTGCGGGCTGCCGCCCCGGTGGGAGAGCACCACCTCTCCGGGCACCGCCGAGTCGGCCGGGAGATCGACCGCGATGGTGAGGTTGTACACCCGGGAGAAGATGTAGTTGCCCGGATCGTAGCTGAGTGCAAGCCGCAGCCCGTCTGCGGTGCGCACCTCGACGGACACGTCGTCAGCGCTGGTGATCTCTCCGAATTGCGCGGCGACTCGTCGGAGCGCCGCGCGGGCGCGGGTGACGATGACTCCCTGCCCCTCGAGCGCGTGGCGCCGCGGTCGCGACCTCACCGCAGGCCTCCCTCGGGCGCACGGGCCGCGGAGTCGAGAGCGATCTCCGGCTCCTCCTCGAGGCTCTCCGATCGCACCACGATGTTGTTCTGGGTGTGGACGAGATCGGTCGGCGCGAACAGCGGCAGGCGATTGCGCTTCAGCCAGATCACCGCGAACAGTGCGATGGCCCCCAGGATCACGCCGGCGCTGGACCAGACGATCAGGCGCTGCTCCATGTCGGGCACGATGAAGATGATCAGGTACGCGCAGGACGCGATGCCGAGGATCTGGGGCAGCGGATAGAGCGGCGTCTTGAAGGGGCGACGGGCGCGCGGGTACCGGCGCCGCAGCACGACGACGTCGATCTGAGCGATGATGTAGCTGATCAGCCAGGTCACGCAGGCCACGCTGATGAGGTTGAGGATCAGGTCGATCCCGCCCTGGGCGAAGGTCGAGTAGAGCAGCACGGCCGCCATGCAGCCCGCAGTGACGAGCATGCCCGCCCACGGCACCCGGCTGCGACGGCTCACCCGCGCGAACCACCGGGGCAGGAGCCCCTCGTTGGCGAGGCCGTAGAGCATGCGCGGGATCGCGGCGAGGTATGAGTTCCCGGTGGAGAACGACGCGAGAATCGTCACGCCGGTCATCACGAGGCCGCCGGTGGCGCCGAAGATCGCGGTGGCTCCCACGACGTGGGGAATCGAGGACGCGGCCATCTCGGCGAGATCCGCGTAGCGGGTCGCGCCCCACCCGAAGAGCACGTCGACGACGAAGATGGTCGAGACTCCCAGGATCATCGCCATCGGAATGGTCTTCCAGGGGCGCTTGACCTCCTCGGCGAGCGGTGCGACGAACTCCATGCCGATGTAGAGCCAGATCGCCACGGCACCCATCGACGCGAGGGTGCCCCAGTCGGTAGCGAGCAGCGGGTTGTCGACCCGCTCCTGCCCGGTGAATCCGAACACGCCGGCGAGCCCCATGATCGCGAGCACGGCCATCATGCCGAACACGATGGGGATCTGCACGCGCGCGAAGATGTCGACGCCGGAGATGTTGAGGACGAGCAGGATCGCGAGCAGGAGGAACGAGAAGGCCGCGGCGGGGAAGCCGGTGAGCGACTGGAACGATTCTCCGGCCACGAGCAGCTGCGTGCCGCCGTCTGCCGAGACGAGCACGAGGTACCCGCCCAGCACCGCGATGATGGCCATCAGGCGTCCCAGCGCGGGCAGCGTGTACTCGCCCACCATCCCGCCCCCGGGGAGCATCGACGCCAGCTCGCCGTAGGAGATCGCCACCATGACGATGATGACGAGTCCGATGAAGGCGGGGATCGCGAAGGCGAGTCCGCCCGTGCCGAACCCGTTGCCCAGCGAGACCATTGCCGTGCCGGAGACGACGAGCCCGGTCGAGGCGGCGTAGGCGGCCCCGAAGCCGAGGCTTCTCTTGAGTTTCGTCATGGTTCAGCTCCCTTGCTCATGACGGTCGGGGGTGTGGTGCTCCCCATCATGCAGCCTCGAGAGCGACCGGTGCATTCGACGAAATGGTCGGTGAGGCGACGGTATGCGACACTTCGATCACTGGCTGCGCGGCCACGCTTCGGCAGAATGTCGAAACGGAGTGAGGGAGATCGACGGTTTGCTAGGACTGGTAGTAGCGCAGAGCCAGAGCGAGCTCTGCCCGCGCCTGGAAGTCGTCGAGATCCGATGCGGTGAGCATCGAGATCTGCTCGAGGCGATGCGCGAGCGTGTGCCGGTGGATCTCGAGTTCTCGAGCCGCGGGGAGCGGACGGCCGTGGTGCCGCAGCCAGACCGCGAGCGTGCGGACGAGCTCGGTGCCGCTCTCGCGGTCCTGCGCCCCCAGCCGCCCGAGCAGGCGGCGGGCCACGTGCGCCGCGTCCGACGCGTCGATGAGATCTGAGACCCCTTCGCGCCAGATGTCCGGAAAGGCCGTGACCCCCGCGACACCGCGGCGCAGCCCGAAGTCCGCCGCCTTCTTCGCCTCCTCGAGCGCTAGGGCGAGGCCCTCCCAGCGCTCGCATCGCGAGCTCCCGAGCACCAGGGAGAACGGGCGCAGGTGCTCGATCAGCAGGTCGACGTCGCGCTCCTGCACCAGCAGTGCGGCGTCGCTGCGGTAGCGGGCGAAGAAGAGCGGGAACTCGGTGCCCGCCTGGAGGCCCTCGAGCGCCGGCATGAGGCGTTCGGCGTCGAAGTGCTGCGGGACGCCGATGAGCGTCACCAGCGGGGGAGCGGGGAGCGGCCCCCACACGCTCTCGACGATGTGGCGCGTGACCGAGACGCTGCCCGAGAGTACGAGCTGCAGCAGCGCCTCGCGGAGGGTGAGGTGCAGCGAGGCCAGAGCCTGGTTCTGCTCGAGCGAGACGCTCACCAGCGCCAGCACGCTGGAGAGCACGTTGCGCGACAGGTCGTCGAAACCTCGGCTCAGCGTCAGCACCAGCATGCCGCTCGGCGCGCCGGGCTCGCCGAGCATCTGCAGCACGGCCTCGACCTCCGGCGTCACCTGCGCCGAACGGAAGCGCTGTTCGCCCTCCAGCGTCGTCTGCACGATCGGCGTGAGCTCCGCCTCGCCGATCCGCGGGCCGTCGGGAGCCTCGACGACCGTGACGGGGCGCCCGAGCGGATCGTAGAGCGCGACGCCGCATCCGAGTTGACGCGCGGTCTCGCGCAGCGTGGCGTTGAGACCGTCGCGCCGGGTGGCGGCGTTGGCGATCGCCTTCTGCGCGCGCAGCGAGCGGGTGTACCGCTCGGTCTGGTCCCGCTGCAGCACGCGCGCGGCCTCCTGCAGCAGATCCATGAACGAGATCTCATAGGGCACGTCGAAGAGGATCAGGCCGTGACGGCGGCACGCGAGCGCCAGCTGGTGCGGCACCCCGCGGTGCACCACGTCGCTCCCGAAACCGATCCCGATCACGCCGTGCGCAGCGACGAGCGCCGCGTAGTCCTCGTAGATGCGCTCGAGCCGCTCGGGGGGAACACGCACCTCGGGCACGGAGGGGTCCGCCGAGTGCACCACCGGGAACTGCCAGCCGAGCGTCAGGATGACCTCCGCCGGCCCGAGGAACGGCGTGGGATCGATCATGTCCGTCGCGTGCAGCCACTCGAACTCCTGATCGAAGCTCTGCTCCGCGGTGGCCTCGTCCTCGCCTCCGACGATCAGGCGCAGGTGCAGCGAGGGGTTCTGGAGCAGCTTGCGCAGACTGAGAGACACCCGACCAGGTTACGTCACGGCTCCAGGCGGATCGGCGTGCCCGCGGCGATGCCGACGCGGCGCTGCAGGGCCGCATCCACCGCGGCCGGTTCGGCGGACGAGATCCCGAACTCGCCGAGCACCGCGGGGCCGTCGGCTCCCAGCCCCAGCACCACCGCGCTCACGGATTCGGCCAGCGGTCCTTCGAGTCCGGCGACGGCGCGCGACAGCGCCGAGCGCGTCGCTCGGGCGAGCGCGGCGGGATCGTCTCCCGCCGACACCTCGGCGTCGCAGTAGACCACACCGTCGCCCGACACCGCCTCTGCCACGAGCGCGCCGCCCGCACGGCGCACGCGCACCTCGAGCACGCTGCTCGTCGACGCGAGCGGAACGGTGGAGAACGGCAGCGGAATGCCCGAAGGGGCGTCACCGTGATCATGGGCCGCATGGCCTCGATCAGGTGACGCCCCTCCGAAGGTGAACTTCAGATCCATGGGATCCAGCGTACGCCCTGGTGGTTACGCGTTCGCCGCGAGCACGTCCTCGACGCTCGAGTAGGCGAGCTCGGGGAAGGCGTCGGCGACGCCCTTGAAGGTGAGGACCCCGTCGTGCGCGTTGAGGCCGAGGGCGAGTGCGGGATCGGCCTGCAGTGCGGACACCCACCCCTTATCGGCCAGTGCGACGACGTAGGGGAGCGTCGCGTTGGTGAGCGCCGCGGTCGAGGTCTCGGGCACGGCGCCGGGCATGTTCGCCACGCAGTAGTAGATCGAGTTGTGCACCGGGAAGGTGGGGTCGTCGTGCGTGGTGGGGCGGGAGTTCTCGAAGCAGCCGCCCTGGTCGATGGCGATGTCGACGAGCACCGAGCCCGGCTTCATCTGGGCAACCATCTCGTCGGTGACGAGCTTGGGGGCCTTCTCGCCCGGGATCAGCACGGAGCCGATCACGAGATCGGCATCCTTGAGCGCCTCGGTGATGTTGTGCGCGTTCGAGGTGCGGGTCTGGATGCGGCCGTCGAACTCGTCCTCGAGCTGCTTGAGGCGCGGGATGAAGATGTCGATGATCGTGACGTCGGCACCCATGCCGTAGGCGATGCGCGCGGCCTGCTCGCCGGCGGCACCGCCGCCGATGACGACGACCTTGCCGCGACGGGTCGCGGTGACGCCGCCGAGCAGCACGCCGCGGCCCCCGTTGGCCTTCATGAGCGCGTACGCGCCGACCTGCGCGGAGAGCCGGCCCGCCACCTCGGACATCGGGGCGAGCAGGGGCAGCGCGCGGCCCACCTGCACGGTCTCGTAGGCGATGGCGGTGGTGCCTGATTCGAGCACCTTCTCGGTGAGTGTCTTGTCTGCGGCGAGGTGCAGGTAGGTGAACAGCACCTGGCCCTTGCGCATCTTGTCGTACTCGGCCGCGATGGGCTCCTTGACCTTGAGGATCATGTCGGACTGCGACCACACCTCGTCGGCGCCCGCGACGATTGTCGCGCCGGCGGCCGTGTACTCGGCATCGGTGATGGCCGAACCGAGACCGGCGCCGGCCTGCACCAGCACCTCGTGGCCGCGGCGGGCGAGCTCGAAGACACCGGCCTGCGTGATGGCGACGCGGTTCTCGTTGTTCTTGATTTCGGTGGGAATACCGACGCGCATGATCTGCTCCAGAGATGTTGAATGCGGGGGTGTGCGTGTGCCCGGCAGCCGCCGCCGCGTGGCAGCGGGCGATGTCAGGATGCCTCCGATTGTGCAGCATATTCGCTTTCCGTAAAAAAAGCACGAATTCTCTTCGGATACAGTCGCTATTATGGAAGAAACTGAAGCGAAAGGTGGTGTTCGATGTCCGAAGGATCGAAGAATCTGCGCCCGGAGGCGGACCTCGACGACGTCGATCGGAAGATCGTGGACGAGCTGCAGGCGAACGGTCGCATCACCAACGCCGAACTGGCAGAGCGCGTGGGTGTCGCCGCATCCACCTGCATCGCGCGGGTGCGGAGCCTGGTCGCGCGCCGGATCATCACGGGGTTCACGGCGAGCGTGGATCCGAGGGCGATGGGGCTCGGGCTCGAGGTGCTGGTGAGCGTGACCGTGCGTTCGGGCGCGCGGCAGCGCATCGCCGAGCTGAGCGACGAGCTGCGCTCGCTGCCCGAGGTGATGCAGCTCTTCTTCCTCGGCGGTGTCGAAGACTTCATCATCCATCTCGCGGCCCGGGATTCCGACCACGTGCGCGATTTCGTCATGGAGCACCTGTCCGCGCACCCGGCGGTCTCATCGACCCGCACGAGCATCGTCTTCAGTCACCATCAGAACCCGGTGCGCGTGGAGCGCTGACCGCCGAGGAACGGCGCTCCGCTCCTGCTCGCTGCGCTCCTGCTCGCTGCGCTCCTGCTCGCCGGCGGGTGACCGGCCCGCGGTCAGTGCGGCGCCGGAGGGCTCAGCCGCGTCTCGTAGGCGTCGAGCGCCAGCTCGGCCGCCCGCAGCGACCGCGAGCTGTAGCGCCCGATCGCGCGCTCCTCGAGCAGCGCCTCCCGCTGCGCGTCGAGCGCGACCCGGGCGAGGCGCCGCTGCAGCTGCCCGGGGGACTCCGCACCCGGCAGGCCGACCGGCGCGGTCGGGTCTGCGGCCGGCGCGATGGGGAGAAGCGCGTGGCGTGCTCCGATCCTCGCCCGTCGCGCGGCTTCCTCCGTGATCGTCGCCCCTCGGGCGGTGCCGTCGCTGCGCGCCCCCTCATCGGCCTCGGCTCCGCTGGGCGCAGCGGGATCGCCGGCACGCGCCCCCTCATCGGCCTGCGCTGCGTCGCCGGGCCCGACGGGGGTCGCGGTCCGATCCGGCGCCTCAGCCCGCTCGGCGAGCGCCTCGTCGATTGCCTCGTCGGCGGCCGCGTTCAGATCGCGGCTCAGTGCGGTGAGTTCGGCGTGCTCGCCGCCCGTGCCGGCCCCGTGCGGCCAGAGCCTGCGGATGAGCGCCGGGAGCGTCAGGCCGTGCAGCAGCAGCGTGACGACCGCGACCGCGAAGGCGGCGAGCACGAGCTGCGGACGGTAGGGCACGGTCGTGGGGATCGACTGCGCCGCGGCCAGGGTGACCACGCCCCGCATGCCGCTCCACGACAGCACGACGCCGTCGCGCCAGCCCAGGCGCTGTTCCCGCTCGTGCGCGAGGTCGGCCGCCGACCGCCGGGCGCGCATATCGAGCCTGCGGAGGCGATCGATCATTCGGCGGTCGGCGCGTTCGGCCGCGCCTGAGCGCTGCACGCGTGCGTTGAGCTGCGAGTAGCCGGCGCTGCGGCGCTCGTACTGCCGGGTGGCGCCGCGCATGCCGGCGACGAGCGGGGTCACGAATGCGGCGCGGCACGCGATGAGGACGGCCACCAGCACGAGCGAGAGCGCCCCGATGTGCTCCAGCTGCAGCGTGCTCTCGCTCACCTGCTCCACGAGCGAGTGCAGCTGCAGGCCCATCACCAGGAATACGCCGTTCTCCAGGATGAACTGCACGGTGCGCCAATTGAGGCGCTCGTTCATGCGGGCCGCGGCGTTGAACCTGCGGGAGGCGTGATGCCCGGTGTAGAGGCCGGTCACGACAACCGCGAGCACACCGGACGCCTGCAGCTGCTCGGCGGGCACGAAGGCGATGAACGGCACGGTGAACGAGACGATCGTGTCGTGCACCGGGTTCGTGAGCTTCGATCGGACCCAGACGGTGATCACGCCGATGAGGAGGCCGATCGCGATGGCCACCGCTGCGGCGAGGGCGAAGGTTCCCGCCGCTGCGGACAGCGCGAAGCTCCCGGCGGTGGCGGCGATGGCCGTCTTGAGCAGCACCAGCGACGTGGCATCGTTCACCAGGCTCTCGCCCTCGAGGATCGTCACGACCCGCTCGGGCATGCCGAGCCGCTTGCCGATCGAGGTCGCCGCGACCGCATCGGTCGGACTGACGACCGCGCCGAGCGCCATCGCCGCCGGGAGCGGCACGACGGGCACGATCCAGTGCACCAGGAAGCCCACGGCCACGGCCGAGATGATCACCAGGATCACCGACAGACCGACGACCGGCCGGACGTTGCGCCGGAAGTCGACGATCGGCACGTTGACGGCCGCGGCGTAGAGCAGGGGAGGGAGCACGACGACGAGGATGACCTCGGGATCGATCTCGATGGGGGGTACGAAAGGGAGGTACCCGATGCCGATCCCGAGCAGCACGAGCAGCAGGGGAGCGGCGATACGGATCCTGCTGCCGAGGATCGAGGCGCCGACGAGGAGGATGACGGCGGCCACGGCGACGAGCTCGTATTCCATGACCGTATCCTAGAGGCCGTCGCGGCCGGCGGACGCCGCGTCGGCGTGCCGGATCGGGCCCGGCTCGAGACCGTGGAAGGCGGCCCAGCGCCCGGCCTCCGGAGCGAGCGCCTCGAGGTCGATGCGGGCACCGGGGAGCGCGGCGACCTCGATGCCCCCGCCCGCCCGCGCCGCCCGCTTCCACGTGCCCGCCACGCGCCCCCGGTGCAGCACGGTCGCGAGGAACATGCCGTTGCGCCCCGGCACGATGCGCTCGAAATGCGCCGGATCGAGCTGAGGGTCGCGCAGCGCGTAGCCGAGCAGATGCTCGTCGAATGCCGGCAGCAGCAGCCACTCGGGAACGGGACTCCCGGTTTCGAGTGCGTCGGAGGGCGCCCAGAGCGCGCCTGCGGCGCCGGTCGTATCTGCCAGACGCATGCGTGTCAGCCGGCCCTGCTCGACCGCGGCGTCGAGCCCCAGTGCCGCGTCGGCCGCGGGGATACCGGCCCACCAGGCCAGATCCTTCGCGCGCACCGGTCCGCGCCCCGCGGCATAGCGGGCGGCGAGCTCGGCCGCCGGATGCTCGGGCGTGCGCGCGTCGCGGATCCACTCCTCGGCGAGCACGAGCCGGGGCTCCGCGACGCCGTCGGTCGGCCCGAACACCGCGACGCCGTTCTGGCACAGCCACCAGATGACGTGGTAGCGCCAGTTGCTCCGCCACTCGATGCCGGCGTCCGTCCAGGTCTCGGCGAGCTGCCCGCGCGAGAGCCCGTCACCGCCGCGGAGCGCCTGCACCGAGACCTCGACGAGGCGCTCCAGCAGGGCATCGCTCAGCCCGAGCACGGCACGGCGCTTCGCAGCCCCGGCGAGCGGGCGCGCTCCCGCGATCGACTGCACCCACCCGATGTCCTCCGCGGGGACCACGTGGATGGTGCCCCGCATCGGCCAGGTGCGCACCACTCGCCCTTCGGTGAACGCGGCCGCCACGTGCGCGAGTGTCGTCTCGTCGCCGGCGAGGTGCGCCGCGCGCACGCCCAGCGCCCAGCGCGAGGAGCGCCAGTCCTGGCCCTGGAGCGCGAGCATGTGCCGTGCGACGGCGGCGATGCGATCGGCGCCCGAGTCGCTGCCGGATCCGGCGTCCGTCCCGGTCGCGCCGTCGGGCCCGGTCGCGCCGTTCGTGTCGGAGCCCGGCCGGCGTTCGACAGGTGCCCCGGGGACGAGCCCGAGCGCGCGCATGCGCATCGCCAGGACGTCTGCGGAGGTGAGCACCGGATTCATGCGGTCAGTGTAGCGACGGCCACCGACACCGTCCCGGCGCCGACACGCTCCCGGCTCCCGCCGCGCTTCGACTCGGGCGCTCTCCGATCCCGCATCGGCCGCCGGGCGCCGCGATCCCGCGCTGCACGCAGGAACCGCGCGCGTCAGAACCGCGCGCGGCGGTACTGCGGCGGCACGAGCTCCTCGGCCGTTGCAGCGCGGAGCTCGTGGGCCCAGCGGATCGGCAGGTGCGGGTCCGCGAGCAGCGGGCGCCCGAGCGAGACGACGTCTGCCTGACCGGTCGCGAGGATCCCCTCGGCCTGCGCCGCCGAGGTGATGAGCCCGACCGCGCTCACCGGCAGCGGACCGCGTCCCACGCGCTCCGCGAGCGCGACCTGGTAGGAGGGGCCGACGGGGATGCGCGCGTCGGGCACGTTGCCGCCGGAGGAGACGTCGAGAAGGTCGGCGCCGTCCTCCGCGAGCCACTCCGACACGACGGCGGCCTCCTCGACATCGAAGCCGCCGGCCACCCACTCGGTCGCCGAGAGGCGCACCACGAGGGGCAGCCGGGGATGCCGGCTCCGGATCGCGCGCACCACGTCGCGCAGCAGCCGCGCGCGTCCCGCGAGGTCGCCTCCGTACGCGTCGTCGCGCCGGTTCGACAGCGGCGACAGGAACTCGTGGATGAGGTAGCCGTGGGCGGCGTGCACCTCGACGAGGTCGATCCCGGCCTCGACCGCCCGATCGGCGGCCTCGGCGAAGGCGAGCACGACCCGTGAGACGCCCTCCGCGTCCAGAGCCCGAGGCGTTGCGAGGTCGCCGAAGGGAATCGGCGAGGGGGCCAGCGTCTCCCAGCCCCCCGACCCGACGGCCACCGATCCTTCGGAGAACCCGGGCAGCCAGGGCTGGGTGGAGGCCTTGCGGCCCGCGTGCGCGAGCTGCACGCCGAAGCGCGCGCCGTGAGCGTGCACCACGTCGGCGAGACGCGCGAACGCGGCCGTCTGCGCCGCGTTCCAGAGCCCGAGATCTCGCGGAGAGATGCGCCCCTCGGGCACCACGGCGGTCGCCTCGGCCATCACGAGCCCCGCCCCTCCGCGGGCGAGACCGCCGAGGTGCTGCACGTGCCAGTCGCGCGGCACGCCGTCCTCCTCCGCGACCGAGTACTGGCACATGGGCGCCACCCACACCCGGTTGCGCAGTTCGAGGTCCCGGAGGCGGATCGGGCGGAAGAGCTGGGGGTCGGCCATGGGTCGCGAGTCTACTCCTCTAGACTGCGGGGAAGAATCTGCGCTCGAAGACGTTGCACCCCGTGACGGCACCCCGTCGAACGCAGCCGCCCCACACCACTCGGAGCGGCATCTCCCGGAGGCACGACGCATTGAGCACGCTACTGCGCATCCTGAGGTTCACCCGATCCCTCACCCCGTACTACATCGGCATCATGATCGCGGCCGCGGTGGTCACCGCCGCAGGGCTCGCCGTGCCGTTCATCACCGGTCGCGCCACGGACGTGATCGTGAGCGCGGTGGATTCCTCGGTCTCGGGGCAGGAGACGGTGGCCGATGTCGCGGGTGAGGCGACACGCATCGTCGTGCTGCTGGCGATCGCCCTGCTGGCGGTGAGTCTCGTCGAGGCCGGCATCGGCAACGTGGGCGGCTACTGGGGCGACGTGATGAGCGCGAAGATGCGCACGATCCTCTCGACGCGCTATTTCGAGCAGCTCCTCGCACTGCCGCAGCGCTACTACGACAACGAGCTCACAGGCACGATCGTGGCGCGGCTCAACCGGTCGATCTCCGAGATCACGAACTTCATGAAGACCTTCTCGAACATGTTCGTGACGCTGCTGCTCACGACCGTCTCGGTGCTGGTGATCAGCGCCTGGTACTACTGGCCGCTCGCCGCGCTGCTGATCATCGCCTACCCGCTCTACCTGTGGCTGACCACGCTGACGAGCCGCAAGTGGCAGCGCCTCGAGGGCGAGAAGAACGTGCACGTCGACGTCGCGTCCGGGCGCTTCGCCGAGGTGGTCGGGCAGATGCGCGTGGTCAAGTCGTTCGTGCGGGAGCGCAGCGAGCTCGACGCCTTCAGCCGCCGCTTCGCGAGCACGGAGCAGCTCACGTCCCGGCAGTCGCGCCACTGGCACGTGATGGACGCGGTGCGTCAGGGCGTGCTGCACCTCATCTTCTTCGTGCTGTACGCGATCATCTTCGTGCGCACCGTCACAGGGCACTTTACGCCGGGCGAGATGGTGATGCTGATCCAGCTCATGGCCATGGCCCGGCAGCCCGTCATGAGCCTCAGCTGGGTGGTCGATTCGGCGCAGCGGGCGATCGCGGGATCGAAGTCGTACTTCGAGGTGATGGATCTCGATCCGACGCGGGTCGACGGCGGCGGGGCGCGCCCTGTCGCACCTCAGGCGTGGCGCAAACCCGAGTCCGAGGGCGCCCCGGATCGGCCGGCGGTGTCGTTCCGCGATGTGCACTTCGGCTACGACGACGGCGGGGATGTGCTCGAGGGCATCTCCTTCGACGTGGGGCCGGGGGAGCGGATCGCGTTCGTCGGCGAGTCCGGCGGCGGCAAGACCACGATCACCAATCTGTTGATGGGCCTCTACGGGGTGCGCTCGGGGCGCATCGAGGTGGTGGGCGCGGGCGACGACCTCGAGGCGCTGCGCCGCAGCGTCGGGGTCGTGTTCCAGGAGCCGAACCTGTTCTCGGGAACCATCGCCGAGAACATCGCCTACGGGCGTCCGGACGCGACGCGCGAGGAGATCGAGGCCGTGGCGCGACGCGCGGCGGTCGACTCGTTCGTCGAGCGCTTCCCGAAGGGCTACGACACGGTGATCGGCGAGCGCGGGATCAAGCTGTCGGGTGGGCAGAAGCAGCGGATCGCGGTGGCGCGCGCCATGCTGAAGGACGCGCCGATCCTCGTGCTCGACGAGGCGACCTCTGCGCTCGACACCAAGTCGGAGCGTCTCGTACAGGCCGGCCTGGAAGACCTGATGCGCGGGCGCACCAGTCTGATCATCGCGCATCGGCTCTCGACGATCGCCGAGGTGGACCGGATCGTGACGCTGCGCGACGGCCGCATCGACGAGATCGGCACGCCCGCGGAGCTGGCCGCGTCGGGCGGAATCTACGCCGAGCTGCTCGAGCTGCAGCACTCGACCGCGAAGGCGGATCGCAAGCGTCTGCGCGAGTTCGAGGTGGTGGGGTAGGCGCCCTGCCCTGCCCTGCCCTGCCCTGCCCTGCTGCCGCCGCTTACGCAGGAGAAAACCGTTCCCGCAGGAGGGCAATCGCGGATGCCTCCTGCATGACTGGCTTTCTCCTGCACGGGCGGCGCGGGATCGGCCGTGGCGCCGATCGACACCGATGTCCGAGGTCTGTGCCAGGGTTGAAGGGTCGCGCCGCGAGTTCAGGAGGAGGCCCCGATGCACGAGATCAACTGCCCGCACTGCGGGAGGGCGTTCGCCGTCGACGAGGCGGGCTACGCCGAGATCCTCAAACAGGTGCGCGACAGCGAGTTTGAGCAGCAGCTGCACGAGCGCCTCGAGCTCGCGGAGCGGGACAAGCTGAACGCGCTCGAGCTGGCGAAGACCGCCGCCGCGGCCGAGCTCGAGCGCGCGGCCGCCGCGAAGGACGCCGAGATCCAGCATCTGCGCGCCGAACTCGACGCGGGTGCGACCGCGCAGCGGCTCGCCGTCGCCGAGGCCCTCGGCACCGTGGAGAAGGAGCGCGACGCGCTCGCGAACGAGCTGGAGCAGGCTCGGCAGGACTCGCAGGCCGCGGGTGAACTGGCCGAGGCGAAGCTGGCGGCCGAGCTGCAGCGGGCGGCCGCGGCGAAGGACGCGCAGCTGCAGGAGCTGCGGGCGAAGCTGGAATCCGTCGAACTCGCTCAGCGGCTGGCGCTCGCCGAGGCCGTGGGCGCGGTCGAGCGCGAGCGCGATGAGCTGCAGAGCGGGCTGGCCCGGGCCGAGCTGGAGAAGCGGCTCGCCGAGCAGGCGCTGAAGGAGCGATACGAGACCCAGCTGCAGGACCGCGAGGTCGAGATCGAGCGGCTGCGCGACATGAAGGCGCGGCTGTCGACGAAGATGATCGGGGAGACGCTCGAGCTGCACTGCGAGAACACCTTCAACCGCTCCCGGGCGATGGCGTTCCCGAACGCCTACTTCGAGAAGGACAACGACGCGAGCTCCGGCAGCAAGGGCGACTACATCTTCCGCGACTACGATCCCGAGGGCATCGAGATCGTCTCGATCATGTTCGAGATGAAGAACGAGGCCGATACCACCGCCACGAAGAAGCGGAACGAGGACTTCCTGCGAGAACTCGACAAGGACCGCACGGAGAAGGGGTGCGAGTACGCGGTGCTCGTCTCGCTGCTCGAGCCCGACAGCGACTACTACAACGACGGCATCGTCGACGTCTCGCACCGGTTCCCCAAGATGTACGTCGTGCGCCCGCAGTTCTTCCTGCCCCTCATCACGCTCCTGCGCAACGGCGCGCTCAACGCCCTCACCTACAAGGCCGAACTCGAGCAGGTGCGGGCGCAGAACATCGACATCACGAACTTCGAGGACGAGCTCGACGCGTTCAAGGGCGCCTTCGGGCGCAACTACGAGCTGGCGTCGCGAAAGTTCCACAGCGCGATCGACGAGATCGACAAGGCGATCGCCAGGCTGCAGAAGGTGAAGGACGAGCTGCTGGGCTCCGAGCGCAACCTGCGTCTGGCGAACGACAAGGCGCAGGGCGTCACGATCAAGAAGCTCACCCGCAAGAACCCGACCATGGCGGCCAAGTTCGCCGAACTCGAGGCCGGCGCCGGCGCCGGCGCCGGCGCCGCTGCCGACGGGCGAGCAGAACGGAACACGCGCGCATGAATCTGGGATCGATCCTCGACGCCGGCTCCTTCGACGAGGCCGACGAGGCGTTCGCCGCCTTCGAGGAGTGGGCGTGGGAGGATCGCGGCCTGCGGCTCTACCCCGCGCAGGAGGAGGCGATCCTCGGTATCGCCCTCGGCAGCAACGTGATCCTGGCCACGCCGACGGGCACGGGCAAGTCGCTCGTGGCGATGGGCGCGCACTTCATCGCGCTCGCCGAGGGGCGCCGCACGGTCTACACCGCCCCGATCAAGGCGCTCGTCAGCGAGAAGTTCTTCGATCTGGTCGAGGTGTTCGGGGCCGAGAACGTCGGCATGGTGACCGGCGACACCTCGATCAACTCGGAGGCCCCGATCCTCTGCTGCACCGCTGAGATCCTCGCGAATCTCGCCATTCGCGATCGCACAGCCGGCGGCGTGACGCAGGTGGTGATGGACGAGTTCCACTTCTACGCCGAACCCGAGCGCGGCTGGGCGTGGCAGGTGCCGCTGCTGCTGATGCACGAGGCTCAGTTCCTGCTGATGTCGGCCACGCTGGGCGACGTGACGGAGCTCGCCGCAGATCTCACGCGGCGCACGGGGCGCGACACCGCGCTCGTCACGGGCGTCGAACGGCCGGTCCCGCTCAGCTTCGCCTACCGCGTCGCGCCGGTGCACGAGGTGGTCGAACAGCTGGTCGAGGATCGGGAGACGCCCGCCTATCTCGTGCACTTCAACCAGTCCCACGCGGTCGAACAGGCGCAGGCGCTCGCGAGCATCCGCATCGTCGACCGAGCCGGGCGCGACGAGATCGCCGAGGCGATCGGCGGCTTCCGATTCTCCACCGGCTTCGGCACCACCCTCTCCCGGCTCGTGCGCGGCGGCATCGGGGTGCATCACGCGGGCATGCTCCCGCGGTACCGCCGACTGGTGGAGCAGCTCGCCCAGCGCGGCCTGCTGCGCGTCATCTGCGGCACGGACACGCTCGGCGTCGGCATCAATGTGCCCATCCGCACCGTCGTCATCACCGCGCTCACGAAGTTCGACGGCGAGAAGATGCGGCGGCTCTCGGCACGAGAGTTTCACCAGATCGCCGGCCGTGCCGGTCGTGCCGGGTTCGACACCGAGGGCGACGTGATCGCCCTGGCCCCGGAGCACGAGATCGAGAACGCCAAGGCCTCCGCGAAGGCCGCTGCCAAGGCGGCAGGGGCTGGGGGCGGCAAGAAGGCGAAGCCGGCCAAGAAGAAGGCGCCGCCCCAGGGCTTCATCGCCTGGAGCGAGCAGACGCTCGAGAAGCTCGTCGCCGCTCAGCCAGAGCCCCTGGTCAGCCGCATGCGCGTCACGCACGCGATGGTGCTCGGTGTGATCGGACGGGGCGAGGAGCACGAGGGCGAGGCGCTGGCCACCATGCGCACCCTCGTGTTCGACAGCCACGAACCGCGTGCCGCCCAGTACGCGCACGCCCGCACGGCCATCGAGATCTTCCGCACGCTGCGCCGCGGCGGCATCGTCGAGGTGCACGAGGACGCGCGCGGGGAGCGCCGGCTGCGCCTCACCGTCGAACTGCAGGCGAACTTCGCGCTCAACCAGCCGCTCTCGCCCTTCGCGCTCGCGGCGATCGAGCTGCTCGATCCCGAATCCGTCGACTACGCCCTCGACGTCATCTCCATCATCGAGGCGACGCTCGAGAACCCGCGTGCGATCTTGCGCGCCCAGGAACACCGTGCGCGCGGAGAAGCGGTTGCCGCGATGAAGGCCGAGGGCATCGAGTACGACGAGCGCATGGAGCGCCTCGAAGAGGTGACCCACCCTCAGCCCCTGAAGGGGCTGCTCGACGAAGCGTTCCACGAGTACGCCCGCGAGGTGCCGTGGGCGCGCGACTACGAGCTGCGACCCAAGTCGGTGGTGCGCGACATGATCGAGCGCGCATTCGGCTTCCGCGACCTCGTCTCGTTCTACCAGCTCGGTCGTGCCGAGGGTACGGTGCTGCGCTACCTCAGCGATGCCTATCGCGCCATCGAGCGCACCGTGCCCGAGCACTCGAAGACCCCGGAGCTCGAGGAGCTCATCGACTGGCTCGGCGAACTGGTGCGGCAGGTCGACTCGAGCCTCATCGACGAGTGGGAAGAACTCGCGCACCCGGATCCCGAGGCGCATCGGCGAGCGCGAGAGCTGCTCGGGCTCGGCGGGGAGGGCGAGGTCGCCGCGCCGCCGACGCGATCCGTGCTCACCAATCAGCGCGCATTCCTGGTGATGCTGCGCAACGCGCTCTTCCGAAGGGTGCAGGCCGCTGCGTTCGAGCGCTACGACGAACTGGCCGAGCTCGACGGCCAGCACGCCGCGGCGCTCGGAGGGGCGACCGCATCCGGATTCGGGGAGCAGCGGTGGCGCGACGCGCTCGCCGGCTACTTCACCGAGTACGACGAGATCCGCATCGACGCCGACGCGCGTGCGCCGGGCCTGCTCGAGATCGACCGCGGCGCCGAGGCGGTCGCGGCAGGAGTGTGGCGCTTCCGTCAGGTGCTGCTCGATCCGCAGGGGGATCGGGACTGGGGGATCGAGGGCGCGGTCGACCTCGCGGCCTCCGAGGCCGAGGGCGAGCCCGTCGTGCGCGTGGAGCGGGTCGGCCCGCTGTCGTGAACCGTGCGGGCCGCTCGCGTCAGGCGTGCGAGCGGGCCGCACGTCCGTCCGCGTCGGCCGTGGGCGACCGCTGCGCCGCCGCCCGCCCGCCGTGCGTCGGGCCGATCACTCGCCCGACGGGTCCTCCGGATCCTCGTCGCCGCCGAGCACGGCGAGCACCTCGGCATCGGTGAGCTGGCGCCACGGGGAATCGTCGGGCCGAACGAGCGCCGCGTCGGGGCTGTCACCCTGTGTCCACCACTTCGCCACGTAGCCGGTACCGGCGAAGACGACGTGGCTTCCCCGCTCGTACTCCGTGGATTTCTGCCAGGCCGGATACGCATCCTCGGGGAGCTCCGGCCGATCCACCGGCGTCTCTCCCGGAAGCACCGGGCCGAGCAGACGCCACGGCTGGGCCCCGCTCTCGACCGGCATGTCCGGCTGCTCGCCCTGCGTCCACCACTTGGCCTCGTAGACGCTCCGGTGCCACACGACCTTGGTGTCGGCCGGATAGGCCGCATCGGTGTTCCAGATGGGGTAGGGACTCGTCTCGGGGTCGTCCTCGGGGATCTCGTCCGGCCGCACGGGCACCGCCTCCGCGAACTGGCTGATCTCGCCGGGGCGCTCTGTGCGCAGCGTGTTCGCGAACTCGCCGACTTTCTGATCGACCCCGCTGCACGAGTCGGAGATCACCTTCGGATCGGGCCAGTTTCCGCCGCACTGGCGGTCACGATTCTGCGACCACATGGACATGCGCACCATGCCGCGCTCCGCGGCGAACTCGGCGAGGCGCTGGGCATCGGCAAGGCCGAACACCTCGTTCCGCACGTCGTTCTGCCCGATCATCGGGGTGGCCGACACCCGGCTCCACGCGGTGGCGTCGCCGATGGGCGCGCCGACCTCCTGGTAGAGCGAGCGGATCTGGCCCTGCACAGCCTCGAGGCTGTCCTCGATCGTCGCGATCAGGCTCCTGCTCGAGCCGGAGTTGTAGTTCATGGTCATCGCGTTGATCCCGGCGAGATCGACCCCCGCGGCCAGATACGTGCGCACCGTGCGCAGGCCCTCGAAGGTGAGCCCATCCGGCGCGACCGGCAGCGTCAGCCAGACATCGAGGCCCCCGTCGGGTCGGCGGGAGTCCTGGACATCGGCGATGGCGGCGGCCTGGCGGGTGACCGCCTCTTCGTCTGCGAGCAGTCCGCCTTCGATGTCCATGTCGATGCTTCCGAGCTCGTAGCGCTCGACCACACTGGCGTATCCGTCCACGAGCGCGTCGTGATCCTGGCAGGTGAGCGAGAGATCGGAGTTGGCCTGGCCGCCGAACGACACCATCGCCGATCCGCCGAGCAGGCGGAGTCGAGCCAGTCGGCGATCGAGGTCCAGCGCACTCTCGGCCTCATCGAGCTGATACACGCCGCCCCATGCCGGTGCGCAGACGTCGTCGTGCGAGGCCACGATGAACGCGAGCACCACGTTGCGCTGCTCGTCGGTGTCTGGGGATTCGAAGGCGTAGCTCGGCGTCGCGGTGACGTCGACGTAGGCATCGAACCAGTGCTCCCGCTCGGTTGCGGTGCGCTCGTCCTGCCATCGCGTCCAGCCGTAGAGGCTGCCGCCGACGAGTCCCGAGATCACCACCACGAGCACGCTCAGTCTGAGCCACGAGAGCCGCCGTCCCGGAAACCACTTCGCCATACACTCCCCGTCCCCGAAAATCCCGCGAGCGCCCATCGATCGTCGCGACATAGCTATGCTATAGGACAGGTGGGAACTCGAAGTTCTCGACGTCAGCCTTCGGAGAGCGCAGCTCCGGGGCGTGAGCATGAATGGCTGTGGCCGTTCTCAATGGGGAGGCAACTGGTGTCGACACCGGTGAATGGGGAATCTGCGGCGCGCGAAAGCACGCGTCGTCGACAGTGGGGCGCGGAGCGGCGCGCCGAACCGCTCGCGATCATGCACTCCCGCCCGAGCGCGGCGGCGGTGGTCTGGGCGCGAGCGGCGATCGCGATCACCGTGGTGTCGTGGTTCGCGTACATGGTGACCACGATCATGCGCATGTCGATCGAGGGGCCGCGGGAGTCGTTCGCCTTCCACGTGCAGACCTGGATCTACGGGTTGACGGTGACGGCCCTGACATTCTCCGCCGTCATGTACCTCACCGCGCGGTACGGAGCACTCGTGCGTTTCAGGGAGCACCGACGCGTGGAGCGGGCGCTCCTCGACAGCCACTTCGCCGACTCGGACTCCACCGTGACCGTGCTCATCCCGAGCTACGACGAGGAACCGGAGGTGGTGCGCTACACGCTCTGGTCGGCCGCGCTGCAGGAGTTCCCCGCCGTGCGCGTGGTCCTGCTGCTCGACGATCGCGAAGAGGGGCTGACCGGCGCGGCACTCGAGCGGCTGCAGCGCACCCGCTCGCTGCTGCCGGAGATCTCGGAGGCGTTGCAGGAGCCGTTGGCGGCCGCACTGCGGGCGCTCGACGAGTTCCAGACGCGTACGCCGGAGCGACCGACGCCGGAGGATGCGAAGCGGGCGGCGGACGCCTACGGCGAAGCGGCGGCCTGGCTCGACCGGTTCGCGGCCGAGGAAGCGATCCACGACCACATGTCGGAGTTCTTCGCCGAGCAGGTGCTCCTCGGGCTCTCGAACGACCTCAGGCTCACCCGCCTGGCGCTCAACGCCGCCTCCGAGCAGGGCACCTCCCCGGATCGCGAGCGGCTGGAGCAGTTGCACCGGCGGCTCGTGTGGATCTTCGACGCCGACATGGACAGCTTCGAGCGCAAGCGCTACGCCTCGCTCTCGCAGGAGCCCAACAAGGCGATGAACCTCAATTCCTACATCTCGCTGATGGGGCACAGCTACCGCGTGTCGAGCGAGACGGGGGAGCGGTTGCTCGAAGAGCTCGCACAGCACGAGAGCGGCGACGCCGATCTGGTGATCCCCGACAGCAGGTACCTGCTGACGCTCGACGCCGACTCGCAGCTGCTGCGGGACTACTGCCTGCGCCTCGTCTACCTGCTCGAGCAGCCGGAGAACTCGCGGGTCGCCGTGACACAGACCCCCTACTCCTCGTTCAGGGGCGCGCCCACCCGTATCGAGCGCATCGCGGGCGCCACGACCGATTTGCAGCACATCCAGCACCAGGGACTCACGTACTTCAACGCGACCTTCTGGGTCGGCGCCAACGCGGTGATCCGCAAGGAGGCGCTCGCCGACATCGCGGTCACCGAGACCGTCGGCGGCTTCGAGATCACGACCTACGTGCAGGATCGCACGGTCATCGAGGACACCGAGTCGAGCATCGATCTCGGCGTGCACGGCTGGAGCCTCGAGAACTACCCCGAGCGTCTGAGCTACAGCGCGACGCCGCCCGACTTCGGGTCGCTCATCGTGCAGCGGCGACGGTGGGCGAACGGCGGCCTGCTGATCATGCCGAAGATGCTCGAGATGATCCGGATCAGGCGGGGGACGCCCGCGCGGGTGCGCATGACCGAGCGCATGTTGCGCACGAACTACATGGCTTCGCTCTCGTGGGCGAGCTTCGGCCTGATCTTCCTCCTGTTCTTCCCCTTCGACTCGCGGCTGCTGAGCCCGCTCGTGATCGCGGCGGCGCTGCCCTACTTCCTGTCGATGGGGCTCGACCTGCGCGCCAGCGGGCACCGCTACGGCGATATCTTCCGTATCTACGGTTTCAATCTCGTGCTGCTCCCGGTGAACCTCGCGGGGGTGCTGAAGTCGATGCAGCAGGGGGTGACGGGCGAGAAGATCCCGTTCGCGCGCACCCCGAAGGTCACCGGGCGCACGGCCGCACCCGCGCTGTACGTGGTGATCCCGTATCTGATCATCGGCTTCTCGGCGCTCACCGCCTGGCGGGACTTCACCGTCGGCAACTGGGGCAACGCGGCCTTCGCCGGCTTCAACGCGGTGATGGCGACGTGGGCCACCGTCTCCTACATCGGCGTGCGCGCCTCGATCGTCGACGCCGTGCTCGGGGTCGTCGGGTGGCTCTACGTTCCGGTCAAGCCGGTGAAGGCCGAGCGGGGCCGCACCGCGGACGGAGAGGCGCAGGTCAACTGGCAGGCGATCCTGTACCACGGCGACCGCCGTCTGCGTCGGGATCTCGCCCGCACGAGCGACCGTCGGCGACGCCTCAGCGCGGTGCGTGCCGGGAGCGGCTCCAGCGCCGGAAGCGCCGGAAGCGCCGGCAGCGCCGGCAGCCCGGCTCGGCAGTCTCAGATCGAGTCCCCGGCGGCCGCGAGCCCCCCGGCCGACGGCGCGAATATGCCGACCCGGACCGTGGAGACCGAGGATGTCGGGGCCGTCTGACGCTCGGTAGAGTGGGCGGCATGGCGACATCGAGAGGGCGCGGGAGGCCGAAGGGCGGATCCGATTCGCGCATGCGGATCATCGCCGCAG
Source organism: Leucobacter triazinivorans (assembly GCF_004208635.1). Taxonomy (NCBI): domain Bacteria; kingdom Bacillati; phylum Actinomycetota; class Actinomycetes; order Micrococcales; family Microbacteriaceae; genus Leucobacter; species Leucobacter triazinivorans. The sequence goes on from NZ_CP035806.1 coordinate 3,116,389, forward strand.
CCGTCGAGGAGTTCGGCGAGCGCGGCTACGAGGGCGCCACGATCCGCTCCATCGCCGAGCGCGCCGGTGTCGACTCGGCGCTGGTGCACCACTACTTCGGCACCAAGGCCGACCTCTTCGCCGAGGCCGCGGGCATGCCGCTGCGACCGGATGTCGCGGTGCCGGCCATTCTCGCCGGCCCGCGGGACGAGGTGGGCGCGCGCGTGGTGCGGTTCGTGCTCGAGTCGTTCGAGCGCGACGAGGTGCGTCGACGCGGCGTGATGCTGTTGCGCGCGGCGGTCGGCGGCAAGCTCGGCGCCCCCGTGCTCGTGGGGTTCCTCTCCCGGGAACTGCTGTCCCGGATCGCTGCGCACCTCGACGTCGCCGACGGCGAGCTGCGCGCCTCGCTCGCAGCGTCGCAGATCGGGGGACTGCTGATGACGCGCTACGTGCTGCGACTGGGGGTGCTCGCCGACGCGCCCATCGATGAGCTGGTGGCCCGGATCGGCCCGACGGTGCAGCGGTACCTCTTCGAGTGAGCCGCCGGCGGGTCGGCCGCGCCGCCGAGTTGCCCGGCGGACGAGGGTTGACGCGGGGACCGCCGCGACCTAAATTCATTGCATGATGAATAGTTCGAGCGGCGCCCACGCGGCGGAGCCCGGCAGCGGGCCCGCGGGTGCACCGCCGGGTGCAGAACCCGGTCCCGCGGTGGAGATCCGGGATCTGCACGTGCGCCGCGGCCGCACGACCGTGTTCGACGGCATCGACGTCGAGATCCCGCGCGGCGCGATCGTCGGCCTGCTCGGGCCCTCCGGGTGCGGCAAGACGACGCTCATGCGCGCGATCGTCGGTGCGCAGAAGCTCCGCTCGGGAACGGTGCGCGTGTTCGGCGAGACGGCCGGATCCCGACCGCTGCGCCGCGTCGTGGCCTACGGCACGCAGGGCGCCGCGGTCTACGGCGATCTCACCGTGCGCCAGAACGTGCGCTACTTCGGAGCGCTCGTCGGCGCGAGTCGTGCCGCGGCAGAGCGCCTGATCGAGCGCGTCGGGCTCGGGGAGCAGGCCGAGCAGCTGGTCGCCTCGCTGAGCGGGGGCCAGGTGACGCGCGTCTCGCTCGCCGTCGCGCTCGTCGGTGAGCCTCGGCTGCTCGTGCTCGACGAGCCGACGGTCGGTCTCGACCCGGTGATCCGCGCGGACCTGTGGGATCTGTTCGCCGGGCTCGCGCGGCAGGGCATCACGATGCTCGTCTCGAGCCACGTGATGGACGAGGCGCTGCACTGCGATCGATTGCTGCTCATGCGCGACGGGCGCATCGTCGCCGATACGACGCCGGATCGCCTGCTCGCCGAGACGGGGGCGCGCGACCCCGAAGCCGCATTCCTCGCGCTCGTGGCGCCGGAGCGCGCGGCCGGCGGTCGCCCGGCGCAGGATCCTCCCGCCGACCGGGCGGAGGCCGGGAGATGAGCCCTTCACCGACCCTCGCCACCGCCGCTCGCGTGCTGATGCAGCTGCGCCACGATCCGCGCTCCGTCATGCTGCTGCTCATCGCGCCCAGCATGCTCGTGGGGCTCTTCGCCTGGCTCTTCAGCGATCAGGAGGGCGTCTTCGACCGCGTCGGCGGCGCGATCCTCGCCCTCTTCCCGTTCATCGTGATGTTCCTCATCACGTCGATCACCACGCTGCGCGAGCGGCGCTCGGGCACGCTCGAGCGGCTCATGACGACGCCGCTCGGCAAGTGGCAGTTCATCCTCGGCTACGCGCTCGCATTCGGGCTGCTCGCCCTCGTGCAGGCCGTCGTGACGGTCGGCTTCGCTGTGCTCGTGTGCGGGCTGGAGGTGACCGGGCCGGTGTGGCAGCTGGCGCTCGTGGCGATCGTCGATGCGCTGCTGGGCACCGCGCTCGGGCTGCTGACGAGCGCCTTCGCGCAGACCGAGTTCCAGGCCGTGCAGTGGATGCCGGTGCTCGTGTTCCCGCAGATCATCCTCGGAGGAGTGTTCATGCCGCGCGACCAGATGCCGGACGTGCTCACCGCCGTCTCCGACTGGCTGCCGCTGAGCCACGCGATCGACGCGATGGAGGCGGTCACCGGCGGCGGAGAGGCGTGGGACGTGGCGGGCCCGCTGCTCGTCGTCGGCGTGTTCGCCGCCGCCGCGCTGCTGCTCGCGTCGGGCACGCTGCGCCGCCGCACGGCTTGAGCACCGGGCTCGCGCGCCTCTCCACGGACGCGCCCGAGCCGCTGCGGCCGTGCTGCGACAGCAGTGGCTAGCCTGGACTGCATGACCTCAGACGCCGCCCTCACCCCGTCCCAGTTCCTCTCCGCGGCCGATCACACCCTGCTCGCCCCGGGCACCACGAGGGTCGAACTGCAGGCCTTCCTCGCCGATGCCCGTGCCCTCGGTGTCGCGCGCGTGTGCATCAGCCCGTCGCTGCTGCCGGTCGGTGCGGGAATGCTCGGCGAGCTCGAGGTCGTCACGGTCGTCGGATTTCCGAGCGGCGCCCATCGCCCCGGCAGCAAGACGGCCGAGGCGGCACGGGCCATCGCCGACGGAGCGCACGAGATCGATATGGTGCTGGATCGCGGGCTCGTGCGCGCGGGGGACTGGGCCGGCGTCGAGCACGAGATCCGCGCCGTGCGGTCGGCCTGCCCGGGGCGCGTGCTCAAGACGATCATCGAGTCGGCCGCGCTGAGCGACGAGCAGATCGTGGGCGCCTGCCGGGCCGCCGAGGCCGCGGGCGCCGACTTCGTGAAGACCTCGACGGGCTTCGACGCGGCGGGCGGAGCGAGCGTGCACGCGGTGCGCCTCATGGCGGCGACCGTCGGGGGCGGGCTCGGCGTGAAGGCG